>JBIKVA010000021.1:0-21007 GCA_044357085.1 Steroidobacteraceae bacterium
AGCCTGAAGGTGTAGACCGAGCGGTCCGCGTTGGTGGTCCAGCTCTCCGCGGCACCGGGTGCGGCCTCGCCGCTGGCATCTACGGTGACCAGACCCTCGAAGAGATCGTAGATCACCACGGAAGCCGAAGTTCCCACCGCCTTGTGCGGATCGAAGCTTTCCGGCTCGCTGCCGATGCCGCGCACCAGCGTCGACGCCAGTCCGAGGGCCGGAGTCGCGACGATCGCCAGCGCGACCGTGAAGGCAAAGAAACGGCGGACGGCCTTGTACATGGGCGTGGCTCCAGGCGTGGCGATCATGGTCCGGATGCTCGTCACCGCGGACTTGACCTTTCGGGCGATATTGTTATATCGATGATACATAGGAGGGAGGCAATTGGAAAACACGAGCACCCGCGGCATCGGCACGGGGTCCGAGGTTCGCAGAGGCCTGACGCCGCCGCTGGTCGGCCTGCTGGCTCTGTTCGTCGCGTTTCTCGGCACGCCGCTCAGCCACAGCCTGAGCGTGACCGCCTATCGCCTGCTCGGTCGCGATCAGGCTCATCTGCTGCTGCTGCCGCTCGGTCTGCTCGCGCTCGTGCTTCTCTGGACAGCCGTCCGCAGCCGTAACGAAAGCACCGGCACGCTGCTCGGGTATCTCTCGGCGCTGCTGATCTGGGTGGGATGGGCAGCCTATTCCTTCAAGTTCAATGAAATCACTCTCGGTCTGCCAATGGCTGACGTCGAAGGCAGTCCGCGGCCCATGAATCTGCTGTTCATCCAGGGTTCGGTCGGCATCTGCGTCGCCGTACTCGCATATTTCGTGCTCGACAAGGACACCCGCTGCAACGCATTCCGCTGGTTGCAGCGCCGTCTTCATCTCGGACTCGGTCGTCCCGAGGGTGGGCAGGAGCGCAATTACGGGCGCATCACCTTCCTCGAGACACTGACAGTGCTCTGGTTCTGCTACGCAGTCTCGCTGTTCATGGGCGATCCGCGCTTTCTCGGCTATCACCATCCCGTCACCTATGTGCTTGTCGGCGGTCTGCTTTTGTGGGGCGGTTTTCTGCTGTTCCGGCTGTTCCACTTCACCCGCATCATGGCGGCGATCCGCTACGCGATCCCGACCAAGGCGATCCTCTGGATCCCGCTTGGCGAGTTCTTTCCGCGCTGGGGTTTCTATCACGAGATCTGGCTCGAGCCCTGGAACCACGCCGGGGAGATCACGCTGGCACTTCTGTTGTTCGTTGCGCTCGGCATGGTATCGACCTGGATTCCACAGCGTCGCGTGGCGGGCACTGCACAAGACTCTTAAACAACAGCGGACTCGCATCGAAAGTCTGTACGCAAGGGGGGACGACATGGACACACTCAAGAATCTGGCGATGACCGGTCTCGGCGCTCTCGGGCTTGCGACGGCGCTGTTGCCAGCGCAGGCCGCGGCAGAGACGGCAAGCGCCAACGAGATCGAGGAAGTGGTGGTGACCGCGCGCAAGGTCGAGGAACGGCTGATCGACGTGCCACTGTCGATCGCCGCGTTCACGGCCGCCGATCTCGCCGCTTCCGGTGCGACGAGCATCCGCGACGTCGCCGAGAGCACACCGGGGCTCTTCATCAGTTCGTCGCAGGGACGCAGCGGCGACCGCATCTCGATCCGCGGCATCAGCACCGTGGTTCCCACCCAGGGGTACGTGGGCGTGTACGTCGATGGCGTCTTCGTCGGCTCGTCGTCGGCGCAGGGTGTCGAACTTTCCAACCTCGAGCGCGTCGAGATTCTCAAGGGTCCGCAGAGCGCGCTGTTCGGCCGTTCGACGCTGAGTGGTGCGATCAACTACATCACGCGCAAGCCGGACGACAAGTTCGGCGGCAAACTCGACGTGACCATCGGCCAGTACGGGCGGGCCGAGATCGCGGGCAGCATGACCGGACCGCTCACCGATACGCTGTCGTTCATCGTCGGGGCGCGCACCTTCGAAGTCGACGGCATGTATCGCAACCTCTTTGACGGCCGCGACAACATCGGTGGCCAGCGCACCACCAACGGCACTGCCGGGCTGCGCTGGCAGCCCACCGAGTCGCTCAGCGTCTATCTGCGCACGGTCTACACCAACGACAGCGACGACCAGGTCGCCGTCGCCTCGCAGAGCCCGCTGGGCAACAACTGTCTCGCCGATCCGCGCAGCATCCGGCCGACCCTGCCGCTGTACTTCTGCGGTCAGCTCAAGCTGTCGCCGAGCCAGATCTCCCTTGCCGCCGCCAACGCGACGATCCCGGCACCGTTCGTCGGTCGCTACACGGCATCGGACGGCGAGGCGGGACTCGATCGCACCGCCACCCGAACTTCGCTCAGTGTCGAGTGGGATGCCGGTTTCGCCACGCTGAGCTCCATCTCCGCCTACACCGACGAGAAGCAGCGTGACGGCTTCGACCTCACCTATCGCGCTGCCGTAACCTATGCGGCCGCGGTCAACCTGCCGGCGATCACCTTCGATCGCGAGTTCACCTTCAAGGACAAGAGCCAGGAGTTTCGCCTGCTCGGCAACACCGACGGGCCTTTCGGCTGGCTGGCAGGCGTCTACCACTTCGACAACGAACGCAGCGAGGTGGCGACCTACCGCTTGCCCGTTCCGGCGGCCAATGCGGGCACGCTGAGCGCCACCAACAACGCCGTCTATGGCCGTCTCGAGTACGATCCCACGTCGCGCCTCTCGTTGTCCGCCGAGGGACGCTGGCAAAAGGACAATGTGCAGTACCGCAATCCCGTCAACGGCCTCGACGCCGCCGCCGAGACCAGCAGCTTCCTGCCGCGTGCCACGATAGACTTCAAGCTCACCGACGACACCATGGTGTACGCGGTCTACTCCAAAGGCAGCAAGCCGATCACCATCAACACCGCACCGGAGCTGCCATCGCAGCTGCGCTTCACCCGCGAAGAGGAGGCGCGCAGCGTCGAGTTCGGGTTCAAGGGCAGGATGTTCGACGACCGGCTGACGCTGCTGGCGTCGTACTTCACCATCGACTGGACCAATCAGGAGTCCTCGGGTATCTGCCTGCCGGGCGAGTGCGGGGGCGTCGCCACCATCACCCGCTACACCGCAAACTTCGGCAAGACCGCGATCGAGGGATTCGAGGTCGAGGCCTCGGGTGAACTCATCCGCGACTGGCTCACTGCGCGCATCGCGTACTCCAACAGCGACACGCAGGTGAAGTCGGGCCGTACCAACTCGGCCGGCGAGGCGCTCGAGGGCATCCTCGCCTACGGCACCACCAAGGTGACGCCGATCTGCGCCACGGGTGGCGTGGCGAGCCCCTACTGCGGCACCGGTCAATCGCTGCAGGGCGCGACCTTCAACGATCTCGGTACGAACATTCCCGTGCAGCCCGAGCAGCACCTGTCGGCGAGCCTGACGCTGGGCCATGCGCTCGGTGCGACCGGACTGCGCTGGTCGGCACGCGCCGACTACCTGCGGCTCGGCAAGCAGTACGAGGGTTTCTACAACCTCGCCTGGGTCGGACCGCGCGAGAACGTGAACCTGCGCTTCACCGTGTCGGCCGAAAGCTGGGACGTCACGCTCTGGGGGCGCAACGTCACCGACGACAAGACCCCGACCACCATCCTGCGCGCCGTGGCCTTCAAGGACGACGACGGCACGGGCCCCTACACCGTCAACTCGCGCGCCTTCGCCGGGTTCTTCCCCGATCGCAGCAACTTCGGCGTGACGTTCAGCAAGCGATTCTGATCTTGCAGTCGCATGCAAGGCGGACTTGCCGCTGATGGATGGAGCATGAAGCAGCGCAAGTCCGCCAAGCGGGAAGCGCCGGCCCTGCGCGGGCCGCGCTATCTCTACATCCACGCGGTGATGCGCGACTGGATTTATCAGGGCCGCTATCGCCCGGGCAGCCAGCTGCCCACCGAGGACGAGATCTGCCGCATGTTCGGGGTGTCGCGGATCACCACCCGCAAGGCACTGGCGCTGCTCGCCGACGAGCGGCTGATCGTGCGCAATCCGGGTCGCGGCACCTTCGTCACCGAAGATCTGGCCGATGCGCCGGTGCAGGGCGACATGGAACAGTTGCTGCGCAAGGTGCGGCGGCTCGGCTCCAACACGCAGATTTCCGCTGCCAAGGTCGAGATGGTCGAGGCCGACCCTGATACGGCCCGCGACCTGCGACTTGCCCCGGGCAGTCGTGTGCAGCGCGCGGCACACGTACGGCTGCTCGACGGCAAGCCGATCGGCTACTGCGAGACCTTCATTCCCGCCGATCTCAAAATCCGCTTTTCACCCACCGAGCTCAACACCCATCCGATGCTGACCTTGCTCGAGCGCAAGGGCGTGGACATCGGCTGGGGCGACCAGCTGGTCGGGGCGACGCTCGCCGACGCGCGCTTCAGCCGCCTGCTCGACGTGCCGGTGGGCGCGGCGCTGGTGCGCGTACGGCTCGTGGTCTTCGATACGCAGCAGCGGCCCGTCGAGCGGTTGGTCGCCTACTACCGCGGCGACCACTACGACCATCACATTCGCCTGACTCGCGGGAGTTCACGATGACCGCTGCTGCGCACCGCATTGCGGTTCGCGATCCGCGCACCGCCGCCGTCGACCTGTATATCGATGCGGCGTCGCGCGACGACATCGCTGCCGTCGCCGCTGCGCTGCGCGCGGCACAACCCGCATGGCGGGCGTTGGGCGCCGCCGGTCGCGCAGAGGCGCTGGCGCGCTGGGCCGACGCCTTCGAGGCGGCACAGGAACCGGTGATCGCCGCGCTCGCCCGCGACACCGGACGCATCACCGTGGCACGCGGCGAGGTCATGGGGTCGATCCGCAACATCCGTCGCTGGTCGCGCGAAGCGCCGGGCTTGCTGCAGACCGGCGAACAGGACTCGAGGCTGCTGCCGACGGTGCGGCTCGCAGGCGGTCTCGTTCCCTACTCGCTGGTGGGCGTCATCTCGCCATGGAATTTCCCGGTCACGCTGTCGCTGATCGACGCCGTCCCGGCGCTTGCCGCCGGGTGCAGCGTGCTCATCAAGCCTAGCGAAGTCACGCCCCGCTTCATCGCGCCGCTGCGCGAGACGTTGCAGGCCGTACCGGAGCTCGCCGCGGTGGTGGGCCTGGTGACGGGTGACGGGGCGACTGGCGCTGCGCTGGTCGATGTGGTCGATGCCGTGTGCTTCACCGGCAGCGTACCGAACGGACGCAAGGTTGCCGAGGCCGCGGCGCGACGGTTCATCCCCGCTTTCCTCGAGCTCGGTGGCAAGGATGCTGCGATCGTCCTCGAGGGTGCCGATCTCGACCGGGCCACCGATGCCGTGCTGCGTGCCGCCTGCATGGCAACGGGCCAGGCCTGCCTGTCGATCGAGCGCATCTACGTCGCGCGAGCCGTGTTCGACGAATTCGTGAGCCGGCTGGTCGACAAGGCGCGCGCCATCGGCATCAACCATCCCGACATCGCCACCGGGCAGCTCGGACCGCTGATCTTCGGCCGCCAGGCCGACATCATCGACGCTCAGCTCGACGATGCTCTCGCCAAGGGCGCCAGAATTCTTTGTGGCGGCAAGACCGAGAACCTGGGCGGTGGCCGCTGGTGCCGCGCCACCGTCGTCGTCGACGTCAACCATGACATGCAGCTCATGACCGAAGAAACCTTCGGGCCCATCATGCCGGTCATGCCCTTCGACGACGTCGAGCAGGCGGTGGCGCTCGCGAACGACAGCACGTTCGGCCTCTCTGCAGCCGTGTTCGCGGCGACGCTCGACGCGGCGCGCGCCGTGGCGGCCCGCCTGAACGCGGGTGGCATCAGCCTCAACGATGCCGGGCTCACCTACCAGACCTACGAGGCGGAGAAGAACTCCTTCGGCTACTCTGGCCTCGGGGGTTCGCGGATGGGGCCGGGATCCATCCTGCGTTTCGTGCGCAAGCAGGCTTATCTCATGCAGACCGGCGCACCGGCGCGCCTCTGAACCATCCATATCGACGGTATCGTCGGAATCGTTGCAGACAGGGAGTCGAAACATGCTAATCAACAACTGGTACGTCGCGGCGTTGTCGTCGGAAGTGACCGCCGAGAAACCCTTCGGCACGCGCATGCTGGGCTGCGACTTCGTGCTCTTCCGCGACGCCGGCGGCAAGGCCGTCTGTCTTGCCAACACCTGTTGTCATCGTGGTGCGGCGCTCTGCAACGGTTCGCTGAATGCCGGCAACGTCGCCTGTCCGTACCATGGCTGGGAGTTCGCCGCCGATGGCCGCTGCGTAAAGATCCCGGCGATGGGCGAGGAGGCGGTGATCCCGAAGCGTGCGCGCATCGACTCCTACCCGACCCACGAGAAGTACGGCTGGGTGTGGGTGTTCCTCGGCGACTTGCCCGAGGAGGAGCGTCCGCCGATCCCCGACCTGCTGCCCGAGTTCGACGACCCGGAGCGCTGGCGCCTGATCCCCTACCGCGCCGAGGCTCGGGTGAACTGGCAGCGCTTCGAAGAGAACTCGCTCGATACGGCCCACATCAACTTCGTGCATCCGACGTTCGGCACGCGCCGTGCGCCGCGGGTCACGGTGGTGCCGATCACGCCGACCGCCTATGGCGGCAAGGTACAGCGCACCCGCCCGGCGCCGAAGGTCGAGCAGAAGAGCGGCGAGATGGCGAAGATCCTCAACCCCGACCGCGGTTTCACCAGCGTCTCGCTGGAGTTCAGCCTGATCGGCGTCTGCCATCGCATCCAGCCGGTGTTCCAGGAAGGCATGTCGATCATCACGTTCTCCGTGAAGGTGCCGGTCGATCCTTTCCACACGCGGACGTTCGGGCTGCAGGCGCGCAACTTCCTGCTCGACCCGGCACAGGACGAGGAGCGGCTCGCCGGCATCATGAAGGCCGTACGCGAGGACACCGACGTGGTCGAGGCGATCCGTCCCGTGCTGCCGCCGGCCTCTGCAGCCGAGGAATTTCTCACCGAGACGGACGGCATGGAGTTCCAGTTCCGCAGCAAGGTGCGCGAGTGGGCGCAGAAGGGCTGGGAGATCGACGTCGAGCAGATGCTCGCCGAGCAACCGCGCCGTATCCTCGTCATCCCCTCGCCGGCACGCCGTGCCGACCCGACCAACTGGGTGCACAAGGCGGTGCCGCTGCGGGCGCCGTCAGCGAACTGATTCACCTCCCGGCATCCCGCGGCAGACCGACCGGGTCTCAACGCTCGGGGCTGTCGTCCTCCAGGACTTGCAGCAAGCGCGCGGCGAATTCCCGTTGGCGTTGCGCCCGCGCGGCGCTGCGTTCGGGCGACGCATCATCTTCGATCGCGGCGATGTCGATGCCGGCCTTCGCGCATGCTTCGGCGAGGGTCTCTGCACGTTCGCGCACCACGGCGAGCTCGGTGGCGAGTGTCATGATCATCCGCAGCAGCTTGTCCTCGAAGGGTGAGGCGAGCAGTTGCGGCTGCGGGCCCTTGGCCACGCGTGGTCTTGGCTTGCGGGTCATGACATTGTCTCCCGCCGTACCGCGCCGAAAGCCATCCACGGCTGGCGGTTGACGAATGCGGTCAGCGACGGGTCCAGGTCTTCATCAAAGATTTCGGTACCGGTGAAACCCGCGTCGCAGGCCACCTGCACGAGATCGGTGGCGTGCAGTCCGCGCCAGAAAGGCTCGTTGTTGTAGGCGCTGTCCCAGTCGGCGAGGGCCTGCTCGAAGCTGTCGAGGCGGGCGTTGCGCACCGGAACCTCGATGTGCAGCATGATCCCGCCCGACCGCAGCAGACGATGGCATTCGGCGAATACCCGCGGCAGCGCTGCAGCGGACAGCTCGTGCAGCAGAATGTGGGAGACCACGAGGTCGAAGTGCCCGGTCGCAAAGCGCGTGTGCTCGGCGTCGTCCTGCGAGTAGTGCACGCTGCGACCCAGTGCCTCGGTGCGGGCGTGGGCGTAGCGCAGGCAGGGCGCCGAGACGTCGATGCCGTGCACCTCGGCTTCCGGCCAGGCGTCGCACCAGGGCAGCAGGGAATTTCCCGCCGTGCAGCCGAGCTCGAGGATGCGACGTGGCCTGAACTGCGGGAAGCGCTGCTGCAGGAAGCGCACCCCGGCCTGGCCTTTCGAGTCGTTCATGCTGCCGTGGTGCCCAAGCGAGAACAACGAGATGCCGAGCTCGTAGCGCGCTCCGGCGTAGACGTCATGCGGACCGAGTTCGGCGAAGTAGCCCCCGGGCACGCAGTGCACGTCGATCGTCGCCTGATAGGGCGGGACGGGCAGCGCAGGATCGAGTCGCAGCGAGCCCAGCTGCGCCTTTTCCGCCACGTTGCGGCAGGACTCGCTCAACGCTGCGGCCTGACGTTCGACGCAGGCGCAGGTGGAGTCGACGTAGAGCGCATGCTGGGTCCGCGCGAGGGCGGTCCAGAGACGGAAGTAGTCGTCGCTGCGCAGAGCTGCCGCGGCCTCGGTGGCATCTTGCGGAGGGCGGCCGTTGACTGCGACGAAGGCGGGGACCGCATGTGCCTCGAAGGAGCGGCGGATCGCATCGCGGTGGCGGGAGCCGAGCAGGCGCTTGAACTCGACCAGAAAGCCGTGGCGTGCCCGCTCGTCGGCCGTCTGCGCGGGAAACAGCGGATGAGGCAAGCTCTCCTGCATCGGGCCAATAGTACTATAACTAATACAAAGTTATGATCCTGGTCGGCAGTTTCAGGGCAGGGCCATGAACGGCACATCCGGCGAAGAGGCGCCAGCGCGTCCCGAGGTACGTCGTCGTACCGCGGTACTCTTCGGCGTGGTGTTCGTCGACCTGCTCGGTCTCGGCATCCTGCTGCCGCTCGTGCCGTTCTACGGCGTGCGTCTCGGTCTTTCCGCCGAAACCCTGACCCTCGTCATCTCGTTGCACGCGCTGTTCCAGTTCCTCGGTGCGCCGCTGTTGGGTCGTCTCAGCGATCGCCACGGCCGGCGGCCGGTGCTGCTCTTCAGCATGGCCGGGCACGCCATCGCCTATCTCGTGCTCGCCTTCGCCGACAGCATCTGGCTGCTGGCGCTGTCGCGGGTGTTGTCGGGCTTCACCTCCGGCAACCTGTCTGCGGCCTACGCCTACGGCTCCGACATGTCCGGCCCGACGGACCGCACCACCATGCTGGCGCGCATCTCCGCGGCGTTCGCCCTCGGCCTCACCTTCGGCCCGCTCCTCGGCGCGGCGCTCGCCGGACCGGGTGATCCGGCCGCGGCAAACCTGCAGTCGCCGGCATTTGCCGCCTGCGCGCTTTCGACGCTGTCGTTCCTGTCGATACTGTTCTTTCTGCCCGAGAGCCCGCGCCGACCCGACCGTACGGGCAACGCGGCAGCTGCAACGTCGTCGGGCGCGCTGCCGTCGGCTGCGCTGTCTTCGGCAGAGCCGGGGCTGCAACGACTGCCGTTCGTGCGCATCGCGCTGCTGCTGTCGCTGCTCGTGATCGTGTTCTCGGCGATGCGCGAGACGCTGTTTGCACTCTGGATGCACGACAAGCACGGCTTCGAGGTCACCGTGACGGGCGCGGTGATCGCGCTGCATGGGCTGTTGGTCGCGGCGGTGCAGTTGTTCGGCACCGGTCGCTTGTCGGTCCGTTTCGGCGAACAGCAGCTGCTGAACTTCGGCATCGTCGCCTATGGCGCCAGCTGGCTAGGTCTCGGCCTGAGCACCGGCTTGCCCGCGGTGCTCGCGGCGATGACCCTGTCGGCACTCGGGACCGCGCTCTTCGCCACCAGCCTGCAGTCGCTGCTCACGCAGGCCGTGGGTCCGGCGGTGCGCGGCGGCGTGCTCGGCGCGCTGCAGTCGAGCTCCGCCCTCGCCCGCTTTCTCGGTGCCGCCCTCTCGGGGACGCTTTATGGCCAGATCAGTCCCGACGCACCCTTCCTGATCGGTGCGCTGGCCATGATCCCCGCATTCTTCGTGGGTCGCCGATTGCGCCGCAACCTCGACGCGCAGCGCGTCGCATCGGGTGTCACGCCATGAGCCTGCTGGAGGTCGACGGCCTGTCCGTCACGTACCGCAGCGGCCGTGGCCAGGTGCGCGCCGTCGACCGCGTCTCGTTCGCGCTCGAGCCCGGCCGCTGCCTCGGCATCGTCGGCGAGTCCGGTTCGGGCAAGACGCAGACCTGTCTGGCGATTGCCGGTCTGCTGCCGCGTGAAGCGACGGTATCGGGTTCCGTCAGATTGCGCGGCATGGAGCTCGTCGGTGCTTCGCGCGCCGACTACAACGCCATCCGTGGCAAGCAGTTGGCGATGGTCTTCCAGGACCCGATGACCGCGCTCACACCGCACCTGACGGTGGGCAGCCAGTTATGCGAGGTACTCAAAGTGCACGAAGGGATGCGGGGTCCCGCCGCGCAGCGGCGTGCCATCGAGATCATGGAGCGCGTACGCATCCCCGACCCGCAACGCCGTTTCGACATGTACCCGTTCGAGCTCTCCGGCGGCATGCGCCAGCGGGTGATGATCGCGCTCGCGCTGATCCTGCGACCGGCGCTGGTTCTGGCCGACGAACCGACCACCGCCCTCGATGTCACGGTCCAGGCCGAGGTCATGGCCACCTTCCGCGCGGTCATCGAACACACCGGTACGGCGCTGCTGCTGGTCACCCACGATCTCGGCGTCGTCGCCGGCGTCTGCGACGAGGTGATGGTGATGTATGCGGGGCGCAGCGTGGAGCAGGCGCCCGTCGAGCCGCTGTTCGCGGCACCGGCGCATCCCTACACGCGCGCGTTGCTCGGTTGCCTGCCGCGTGCGGACCGCCCGCGCGGCGAGCGCATGATCGCGATCCCAGGTCAGCCGCCCGATCTTGCCGCTCTGCCGGCAGGCTGCGCGTTCGCGCCGCGCTGCCCGCTCGTCGAGGCACGCTGTCGCGATGCGGCGCCTCCCCTGTGCCGTACCGGCACGCCCGACGACGCGGCGAGTTCGCGTGCGGTGGCGTGCTGGCAGGCGGGGACCACCGCGTGAGCGCGCCGCTCCTCGAACTGCGCGACGTGCGCGTGCATTTCCCGCTGCGCGGCCGCGGTGCGCGTCGTGACGGCAGCGTGGTGCGTGCAGTCGACGGCGTCAGCTTGACGCTGCAGGCGGGCGAGACACTCGGCGTAGTCGGTGAATCCGGCTGCGGCAAGTCGACGCTCGCGCGTACCATCCTGCGGCTCGTGCCGGTCAGCGGTGGACAGGTTCTTTGGCAAGGTCGTGACCTGTCGGGTCTCGATGCGGCGGCGATGCGCGAGGTGCGTCGCGACGTCCGCATGGTCTTCCAGGACCCGCTTGCCAGCCTCAATCCGCGCATGACGGTCGGCGAACTGGTGCGCGAACCGCTCGAGATGTTCGCGCCGCAGCTCGATGCCCGCGCGAAGCGTCACGCGGTCGGCGAGATGCTCGAGCGGGTCGGGCTCGATCCCGCGCTCGCCGCGCGCTATCCGCACGAGTTCTCGGGTGGCCAGTGCCAGCGGATCAACATCGCCCGCGCGCTCATCGGCACGCCGAAGCTGCTGATCTGCGACGAGTCGGTGAGCGCACTCGATGTTTCGATCCGCTCGCAGATCCTCAATCTTCTCGTCGACCTGCAGGCGGCGACCGGCATCGCCTGCCTGTTCATCAGCCACGACCTGTCGGTGATCCGCCACGTCAGCGATCGCGTGCTCGTGCTCTATCTCGGACGCACCATGGAGTACCGCGATGCCGCGCCGTTGTTCGTCTCGCCGCGTCATCCCTACACCCGCGCGCTGCTCGATGCCGCGCCCGTGCCCGATCCGGTGGTGGAGCGGCAGCGTGTGCGCAGTGTGCTCGGCGGCGACTTGCCGTCGCCCATCGACCCGCCCTCGGGTTGCGTGTTCCGTACGCGCTGTCCGAGGGCTGACACCCGTTGCGCGATCACGGTGCCGTCGCTGCAGTCCGTGCCTGGCGGCGAGGCCGCCTGCCATCATCTCGAGGAGTGATAAGTGATCGAACCCGGCGACATTCTGCTTGCTGCAACCGACGTCGACGACCGCAATGTCGACCTGCGCAACCACTCCGGGCCGGGGCGCGTCCTGCATTACGACGCACAGCTGCGCCCCAAGGGCGAGTTGCGCACGGGACAGGTCGGACTCGTGATCGGTCTCGGCTGGGACCGCCGTTACCGCGAACTGCTCGCCACCGATCCCAGCGCCCACGTGGTCACGCGCTTCGCCGCCGACGGTTCGCGCCTCGAGCCCTTGCGGTTCATGCCCCGGGCGCGGATCGGTTCGATCCAGTTCCTGCCCGACGGCCGGTTCTGCGCCGGCGTGCACAGCAAACACGGCGAGGATCCGGCGAGTCCGCAGCCCAGGCTCTATCTTTGCGATCGCGACGCCGGCACGGCGCTGCCGCTCGCGGTCGACATCGACGGCGGCAAGTTCCGCTTCCATGCCGTTACCCACATGACGCTGGCACCCGACGGCCACACGCTGCTGTACGTGTCGGAGACGGGCCGGCGTGTGATGCGCTACGACCTCGCGGCGCAGCGGCAACTCGACGACCTGATCGTGTTCGCCGCGGATGACCCGCGCGGTACCTACGGGCTCGCCTGCACGCCCGACGGGCGCGTGCTCATGGCCACGGGCAGCGGCGCTGCGATGTTCGCGGCCGACGGATCGCTGATCCGGACTTACGACGTTCCCGAGCGCCGCGGCTGGTCACGCCTGCAGCTGTCGCAGGATCCGACGCGCTTCTGGCTCAGCAATTTCTTCGAAGGCATCCTGCAGCAGCGCGATGTCGAGACCGGCGCGCTCATTCGCGAGCATGACATTGGCCGCAAGTACTCTCTCTGCGGTTTGGCCGAAGTACCGGCCTGACCGCTCGCCGCCGCGTTCGGTCGGGGCGAGCCGTTACCAGAAGTGCTGCCACTTCGCGCGCTTGGCGAAGTGCATGAAGGCATCGCGCTTGTCCTTGGGCAGATAGTCGAGATAGCCGTTAGGCGCGTAGCGCTCGACGTACTGGTCGAGCACCGGCTTGTACAGGCTGAGATGCAGGTCCGGGATGCGGTGCTTGGCACGGAACTCGGCGATCGGGATGCGCGCCACCTCGCGGGTCTCGAACGGACCCGCCTTGGCGAGCACCACGCCGCGCGGCCCGAAGATCGATGAACGCCCGGGACCACCGTAGCCGGTGTCTTCGAAGAAACCGGGGTTGCGCTCGTGCGTCGACACCGAGTTGTTGGTGACCAGCGTGTAGACGCTGTTGTGGTACGAGGTGAGGCGCATGTCGTCCCACTCGAAGCCGCCGGTGGCGACGCGGCAGATGATCTCCGCGCCCTTGAACGCCATGCAGCGGAAGAGTTCCGGTTCGAACTGCACCGCCGACATGGCGATGTTGCCGATGTCGGTACGCTCGACCGGGATGACGGCATCGAGCCCGTACATCTCGACGAAGCGGTCGTAGACGTCGTAGATCACCGAGGTGTACTGCTCCGAGCCCGGGAACATGCCGCGCACGTTGCGCTGCTTCCAGTGCGAGACGACGCTGCCGTCGGGTTTGCACATCACCATCAGGTGCAGGATGTGGCCGGGCCAGTTCACCGGATCCTTCGCATAGGTGCCGAAGACGATGTAGCAGTTGTACTGCTTCGCCTTCCTGGCCACTTCTTCGACTTCGGGCCCCGGCACCTCGACCGACAGAGCGTAGTGCTGCTCGCGCGTCCAGTTGGTGAACCCCATGATCGGAAACTCGTGGAACAGCAGCAGGTCGCAGCGGCCGCCGTAGCCCTGGGCGATGTCGATCGCCTCGAGGAAGTAGTTCATGTTGCGACGGATGCCGGGTGCGGGATCGGCGCCGTCCACGCCCGTCACGCGCGTCTGCACGACGCCGACGGTGATGGCTTCCTGGCGCAGGTCGACGACCGGGTAGGTGCCATCGGCACGGACCATGGCGGGTGTAGTGTCGGTCATGGGTTCTGTCCTCCGAGACGCACGAGTTGTTTGCCGAAATTGGCACCACCCAGCATGCCGATGAAGGCGGCCGGTGCGGCACGCAGGCCTTCGGCGATGGTTTCGCGGTACTTGAGCTTGCCGGCGGCGAGCCAGCCCGCGAGTTCGGTCACTGCCTGCGCGTGGTGTTCGCGAAAGTCGAAGACGATGAAGCCCTGGATGCGGATGCGGTTGACCAGCACCGAGCGGAAGTTGCGCAGGCCATGGGCTTCGGTGGCGTTGTACTGCGAGATCAGACCGCAGACCGGCAGACGCGAGAACGGATTCATGCGCGCGAGCACGGTGTCGAGGATGTCGCCGCCGACATTGTCGAAGTACACGTCGATGCCGTCGGGGGTGGCTGCCTTCAGGTCCTCTCGCAGGCGACCCGCCTTGTAATCGATGCAGGCATCGAAGCCGAGATCGCGCGTGACGTAGGCGCACTTGTCGGCGCCGCCGGCGATGCCGATCACGCGACAGCCCTTGAGCTTGGCGATCTGGCCGACCACGCTGCCGACCGCGCCCGCTGCCGCCGACACCACCACGGTCTCACCCGGTTTCGGCGCGCCGATCAGCAGCAGGCCGCACCATGCGGTGACACCCGGCATGCCGCATACCGACAGTTGTGCGGCGGGAGGCACACCCGGCAGCAGCTTGCGCAGGCCCTGACCGCCGGATGTCGGCAGCGTCTGCCAGCCGAGATCGCCGGCCACGGCATCGCCCACGGCGAAGCCGGGGTGCCGTGATTCGACGACCTCACCGACCACCTCGCCGCACATCACCGCGCCGAGCTCCACCGGCTTCACGTACGACTTGCCCTCGTTCATGCGGCCGCGCATGTAAGGGTCGAGCGACAGCCACTGGCCGCGCACGCGCAGTTCGCCCTCCGCCAGCGGTGCGAGCGGCTCCTCGACGATGCGGAAGTCTTCGACCACCGGCATGCCGACAGGGCGGCGCTCGAGCAGCACACGCAGGTTGCGGGCGGCGGCGGGGATCGTGGCAGTCGGCTGGGTCATGACGGTGCACTCGGCGTGGTTCGACTGACCATGGAGGATACGTCATCGCTCCGGCATTGTTGTCCGCTGCCGCGCGGTCTGGCCGCAGCCGGGCGCCGCGGCTCAGCGTGCGGTGACCCGGGCGAGCGCCAGCATCACCTCGCGGACGATCGGCGCCTTGGCGACGTCTGCGGCATGGATGCCGTACCAGGTGACGAATTGGCCCTCGGCGGTCAGCGGCACCAGCACCAGTCCGCCGCCGTCGATGAAAGGTGCGACGGTGCTGCGGGTGCTGACGGTGACGCCGATGCCGGCGCGCACGACGCCGATGACGGCCTCGATATGGCCGGCACGCAGCACGCGCTGCGGACGAATGCCGGCCGGGGCGAACAGCCGCGAGTACTCGCGCCCGATCTCGGGCTGGGTGTTGTTGGCGACGTAGGTCTCGGTGGCAAAGTCGCGCACCTCGACGAAGGGTTGCACGGCAAAGCGGTGGCCACGCGGCACCACGGCGACCATCTCGTCGCGGTACAGCGCGACGTGGCGCAGTCGCGCATCGCGGGTCCGGGCGGGCATCACGGCGGCATCGATCTTGCGCTTCTTGACCGCGGCGACCGGATCGGCGGCGACGTCCATCACCACCTCGAGATCGACCTGCGGATGCGAGGACTCCAGTGACCGGACGAGATCGGCGAGCCAGCCATAGCCGCAGAGCGTCGAGGCGCCGAGGCGCACCAGCACGGGGCGCGTGTCGCCGGCTTCGCTGGCTGCCGTCTCGGCAGCGTCCAGGGTACGCAGCACCTCGCGCGCCGTTGCGAGCAGTGTACGACCGGGGTCGGTGAACGCGGGGGGCACGCGGCCACGCTCGACCAGCGTGACGCCGAGCCGCCGCTCGGCCTCCTTCAGCCGATGGGTGAGTGCCGAGGGCGTGACGTTGAGTCGCGTCGCCGCGTCGGCAAAGCTGTCGGCGTCGGCGAGCGCCGCCAGCAGGCTCAGGTGACGCAGTTCGAGGCGCGGCATATTGAAAAAAATTCAACCGGGCGTGACTTAAGATGAAATTGATTCTATCCGTTTCCCGGCTACGCTGAAGCCCGGGCCGCACACACGGGAGAATCCGGGAGCATGAGCGAACGCACGCAGCAGCCACCGTCGGCGGTCGGCCTCGACGACCAGGCGATCCACTGGGATGCCGACCTGAGCTATGCCGGATACCTGCAGCTTGGCGGGCTGCTCTCGCTGCAGCGGCCGCGTTCTGGTGCCCACGACGAACTCATGTTCATCATCGTCCACCAGGCCTCCGAGCTGTGGATGAAGCTGGCGATCGCCGAGCTGGCTGCGGCGATGGCCGAGATCGGACGTGGCAATCCGGGGCCGGCCTTCAAGATGCTCGCACGGGTGTCGCGCATCCAGACGCAGCTCATCGAGTCGTGGGCGGTCCTCTCGACCATGACGCCGGCCGACTATTCCTCGTTCCGCGCCTCGCTGGGGCAAAGTTCGGGATTCCAGTCCTACCAGTACCGGCAGCTCGAGTTCATGCTTGGCAACAAGAACCCGGCGATGATCCGTGCCCACCGGCAGGAACCCGCCGCGCACGCGCTGCTCGCGCAGGTGCTGAGCGAGCCCAGCGTCTACGACCTGTCACTGCGTCTGCTGCACCGCAGCGGCATCGCCCTGCCGGCCGATGTGCTGGAGCGGGATTTCGCGGTGCCCTACGTCGCACGCCCCGAGGTCGAAGCCGCGTGGGCAGTGGTCTATCGCAATCCGCAGGCGTACTGGGACCTCTACGAACTCGCCGAGAAGCTGGTCGATGTCGAGCATCAGTTCCAGGTATGGCGCTTCAGCCACATGAAGACCGTCGAGCGCATCATCGGCCACAAACGCGGCACCGGCGGCTCGAGCGGCGTCACCTACCTCGTGCGCGCGCTCGACCTGCGTTTCTTCCCGGAACTGTGGACCGTGAGGACGAGCATATGAGGACGAGGACATGAGTCGCGCTCGACTGCACGATATCTCGCAGCGCTTGCGGCCGGAACTGCCCGTCTGGCCGGGTGACGGTCTTTTCGAATGCGCGGTGACGGCAGCCGTCGCCGCAGGATCCAGCGTGACTCTGCATCGACTCTCGATGTCGACGCAGTCCGGTACCCATGCCGAGTGCTCGCGCCATGTCCGCGACGACGCCGTGCCACTCGATGGCCTCGAACTCGACGCCTTCATCGGTGACTGCGAACTGCGTGACGTGAGCCATGCCCGCGATCGCGTCACGGCGGCCGATGTGCTCGACCGTCTGCCCGCACGCATCGAGCGGGTGTTGCTGCGGACGTTCAGCCATGCGGACTGGAACCGCTGGCCGGAAGGGTTCACCGCGATCGCGCCGGAACTCATCGACGCCCTCGCGGCGCGCGGCTGTCGCCTGATCGGTACCGATGCCCCGTCCGTCGATCCGGCGACCTGCAAGGCGCTGCACTCGCATCACGCGGCGCACCGCGCCGGCATGGCGATACTCGAGGGCCTGGTGCTCGACGCAGTTCCGGAGGGACGTTACGAGCTGATCGCGCTGCCGCTGCCGATCGCGGGTGTCGAGGCCACGCCGGTGCGCGCCGTGTTGCGGGAGGTCCAGTGAACGTTCCGCAGTCGCGCGCGCAGTGCCTCGAGCTCGATGCCGCCGATCCGCTCGCTGCGAAAAGGGCGGATTTCGATCTGCCGGCCGGGGTGATCTACCTCGATGGCAATTCTTTGGGGGCGCTCACCCATGCAGCCGCGCGCCGCGTGCAGCAGACCGTCACCGCGCAATGGGGCGCCGATCTCATCAAGAGCTGGAACATCCACGGCTGGATCGACCTGCCTGCCCGGCTCGGCGCCCGCATCGCGCCGCTGCTCGGGGCCGCTGCCGACGAGGTGATGGTGGGGGACTCGACCTCGGTCAACCTGTTCAAGATCGCCGCTGCCGCCGCGCGAGCCCGCGGCGCACGCCGCAAGATCGTCACCGAGCGCGGCAACTTCCCCACCGATCCCTACCTGCTGCAGGGCCTCGCGGGTCTGGTCCCGGACATCGAGCTGGTGCTCGTCGATCGCGACGAACTCGCGCAGGCAATCGACCACGAGACCTTCCTCGTGGTGCTCACCCACGTGCACTACCGGACCGCGGCGATGTTCGATCTCGCCGCAGTGACCGCACGCGCCCATGCGACAGGGGCCAGGATTCTTTGGGACCTGTCGCACTCGGTCGGTGCCGTGCCGCTCGATCTTGCCGCGGCGCGGGCGGATTACGCGGTCGGCTGCACCTACAAGTTCCTGAACGGCGGTCCGGGTTCGCCGGCCTTCATGTACGTGCGGCGCGACCTGCAGGCGACGCTCGAGCCCGTGCTCTCGGGCTGGCTCGGCCATGCGCAGCCCTTCGAGTTCCTCGACGAATACGTTCCCGCCACCGGCATGACGCGGCATCGCTGCGGGACGCCACCGGTGATCGCCTATGCCGCCCTCGAGGGCGCATTGTCGGCGTTCGACGGCGTCGACATGCAGGCGCTGCGTCGCAAGTCGCTCGCGCTCGCCGACCTTTTCATTGCGCGCGTCGAAGCGCTGGGCCCCGACAGCGGGCTGACGCTGGCCTCCCCGCGCGATGCCGCGGGGCGCGGCAGTCACGTGTCGTTTGCGCACGCCGACGGCTATTCGCTGATGCAGCAGCTCATCGGACGCGGCGTGATCGGCGATTTCCGCGCCCCCGACCTGCTGCGCTTCGGCTTCACGCCGCTCTACCTGCGCCACGTCGACATCTGGGACGCCGTCGAGGCGTTGCGGGAGGAACTCGCGCTCTGGCGCCGCGAGGGACCGCGACGCGTCGCGCGGCTGGCGGTCACCTGAGGGGCGACGGTCTCTCCCGCCGTTGATCCAATACGTAAAGTTTGATCATAATCTGGTCATGAACGGACCGGATGCACGGCGCAGGCCGCAATGGGTATCGGTGGCTGTTTGCCTGTTTCTCGCGGCGTTGCCGGCCGCGCTGCCGGCGGCAGCGCGCTGCGACGACCCGGCGGTGGCGGTGGCCCGTGCAAACGACGAGTTCGAGGACGCCCACCGCAGCGGCGACGTCGCGGCGATGGGTCGCCTGCTCGCCGCGGACTTCGAACTCTTCCATTCCGGTGCGGTGCCATCACAGGTCGAGGATCGCGCGGCGTTCATCAAGCGCCTCTCCGGCATGCCGCCCGGCCTGTTCCTCTCCCGCAAGGTCGACGGACTCGTGGTACGGCAGTTCGGCGACATCGCCACCGCCAGCGGCTACCTCACCACCACCTCGAAGTCGCGCTGGACCGGCAACCGGATCAAGGAAAACCGCTTCCATTTCCTGCGGGTGTTCCGCCGCCAAGGCTGTGGCTGGACGATGGTGAATTGGCACTCGGGCTGGGCCGCGCAGGATCGCAAGGAAGCCGATTTCATCACCGACTATCTAGCCCGTTTCCCGGCCGAAGCCGCTTCTACCCCGGGTGTCGCCGCCAACGGCGAGCAGGTCTACCGCGAGGCTTGCGCGTTCTGCCATGACAACGGTGCGATGGGCGCGCCGCTGCGCGCCGATCGCAAGTACTGGAAAAACGCCGCCGCCGACATGGCGCGCCTCTACGAACGCGCCCTCGTCGGCTATGCCGGTGAACGCGGCGTGATGCCTGCAAAGGGCGGCCGGGTCGACCTGCCCGATGCCGCGGTGCGGGCCGCCGTCGATCACCTCGTCGCTGCCGACACGCCCACACCCCGTTGATGTCGACGATGCGTCCGCTGTCCGCCACCCTGTTGTGCGTTGCTCTGCTCGTTGCGGGTGCGGCGACGACAGCCGCCGCGACGGTCGCCGGCCATGCCGCAGCCACGAGCTTCAAGCTCGCAATCACGGTCGTCGGCAACGGCCGTGGTCGCGTCACCGTCTCGCCCGCGGCCGAGAGCTATCCGGCAGGTACCGTGGTCACGCTGACGGCGGTGGCCTCGGGCCGCAACGCGTTTCTTGGCTGGCAACAGGGCATCGCGGCGGAGGACAGCCGTCAGACGAGCGTCAATGTGCTGATGACGGCGGATCTCGCGGTGGTCGCCCGCTTCGAGGTCTCGGGCCTCGATCCCGTGCCGGAGCGCATCGCGCTGTCACCGCTGGCCGTCGAGGTCGTCGACTTCGCCGCGCTGCCTTCGTCACTGCCGAATGCCGCAGCGCCCGGTGCCGCCGCTGCGGGGGCGGGTTACGCGCCGCGGGCCCGCATCAATCATTTTTCGCCCCTGCGCGATGGCAGCGGGCGGAACTTCGTCGTCGACCAGCGTGGCCGTCTCTACCTGCTCGGCGCCGACGGCGTACCCGGCGAGTATCTCGATCTGCCGTCGATCACCCCCCGTTTCACCGACTGGCCCGGTCTGACCTCCGGTCTGAATGCGGTCGCGGTCGCGCCAGACTTTGCCCGCAGCGGCCGGTTCTACACCGTGCACGCGGAAACCCCGGGCCCGGAGCGAGGATATCTGCGCACCACGGTGGCGATGCCGGTCGGCGCGCATTTCGTGCTCACCGAATGGACCGCGAGCGACCCTGCCGCCGGCCGCTTTGCCGGCAAGCGCCGGGAAGTGCTTCGCCTCGAGGGCCCCGACCCGCAGCACGGCCTGCAGGACATCGGCTTCGAGCCGGGTCTCGAGCCCGGCGCCGCGAACTACGGAATGCTGTTCCTGCTCGTCGGCGAGGGCACCAGCGTGTGGCGCGGCAACGCCCGCTCGGTGGGTCGCCCCGATTCGCTGTTCGGCGCCGTGCTGCGCATCGATCCGCTGGGAACGAACGGCCGCGGCGGCACCTACGGCGTCCCCGCCGACAATCCGTTCTTCGGGCGTCCCGCGGCCGACGGCTTCCCCGAGGTCTGGGCCTACGGCTTTCGCAATCCGCACAAGCTGTCCTTCGATCCGGCGCACCAGGGCTGGCTGTACGTGTCCGATGTCGGGGAATCCAACCTCGAAGAAGTGAATCTGGTCCTGCCCGGGCGTCACTACGGCTGGCCGCAGCGCGAGGGAACCTGGCAGGTGGACCCGGCGGGTGTGGTCTCGCAACCGCAGCCGCCGCCGGCCGCCGACGCGAGCGCCGGTCTGATGCCGCCGGTGGCGCAGTTCGACCACGACGAAGGCACGGCAGTTTCCGGGGGCTT
>JBIKVA010000174.1:0-6114 GCA_044357085.1 Steroidobacteraceae bacterium
CAGCAGCCTTGCGATGTATTCAAGTTGCCAACGGCCTCGCTCCTCGGCGGCGGCCGCGTCGGGACGATAAGCGTCGATCAGCTGCCGATCGAGCAGCTGCCGCTCCGCGAGCAGTCTTTCGACGGTATCGAGCCGCTCGCGGGTCACGGCGAGTTCGCCAGCCATCGCCCAGACGATGGCGAGCAGCCGGTCGACATCATGATCGGCAAAGAAATGCGGACGCTTGCCGCTGGCCGCGGCATTGATCAACTTTTGAAGCTCGAGATCGTTCATGCCTCGGAGCCGCACGCGTACCACATGCCGCCGCGACCGTAATCCTCCACCGCGGTCGCCACTTTCGGCATTTCGTCCTCGACGAGAGCATGGATGGCGGTTTCGAATATCGACTCCCGCGGGAAACCGAGACCCTCCAGCAATGCCGGCAGACGCGTCTCGTGCAGCGCGCTCCAGAACGGCTCGTTGTTGTGGTGACAGTCCCAGTCGCGCAGGAACTGCTCGAACACCTCCATGTCGCGGTAAGGCGGCTGCTCGAGGTGCACGTGCAGTCCGCCCGGAGCGAGCAGGCGTCGAACCTCGCCGAGGATGTTGCGCAGCGCGGCATGAGAGGTCTCGTGCAGGAACATCGTGCTGTAGACGAAGTCGAACGAGCCATCCGCAAAAGGCAGCGATTCCGCATTGGCTTGACGGAACGTCACGCCGGGCACGCCGAAGCCGACCGCCCGTGCATGTCCATAGCGGAGCATGGGCGCGGCAAGATCGACGGCTACGATCTCGGCCTGCGGATAAGCGCGGGCGAGCGGCAATGTGTTGTGCCCCACACCGCAGCCGAGATCCAGGATGCGACGTGGCGCCCACCCGGGACGCCGCGTCGCCAGCCACCGCGCCGTGCCGCGACCCGCGCCATCGAGAAACCGTCCGAAGAGCCCGGTGGTGGTCGCAAACATGCCGGCATCGTAGTTGGCCGCGGCGGCCACATCGCCCTCGATGTACTCGGCGTAATAGCTGCCGGGCATGCAGTGGTTGTCCAGTTCGCTCTGGTATCGCGGCACGCCGATCGCGGGGTCCAGCTGCAAGGTCTCGCCGTGTTCCGCGCTCAGTGTGCGGGCACGATCACGCAGCTCGGTCATCTGACGCAGCACCAGCGATCGGCCGGCTTGCTGGCGCATCTCCATGCCCGTGCGTCGCAACGCACTCCACATGCGGTAATAGGGATCGTCCGCCATGGCGTCGCGAACCTCGCGCCGGTTCGCAGGCGCTGCCCCGTGCTCGCGTTGAAAGCGAGGCGCGGCATGTCGTGCGTAGGCGACCGCATTGCCGCCGACGACGACGCCGGACATGTACTTGTTGAAATTGGCGAGGAAATTGAAACGCGCGATGTCGTCGTGGGTGGCGACCGGTGACATCGCGTGCTGCCCGGAATCGGTCCAGGGCGGCGCGCATTCGAGCCGTGTGGCGCGTGTCATGCCCAAAATTGTAGCATCCGGCAACACATGAACCGAACACCGGACATCACCCGCCGCCTCGTGGAACGCGTGGCCGCGACCCGCCACTTGCGCCCGTCCGCCGCAGCCACCGCGGCCGGCAAGACATTCATCCTCGATTCGCTCGGTGTTGCCCTGTCAGGGAGTCGCGTCGGCATGGTGCGCGATCTCGAATCGATGGCAGCGGACTGGGGCTCGGGCTCCGCGACGCGCATCTGGGGCACCGGGCGTCGCGTACCCCTCACCACGGCGGCCTTCATCAACGGCTACCAGATTCACAACCAGGAATGGGACTGCGTGCACGAACCGGCCGTGGTCCACCCGATGGCGGTGGTGCTCGCCACGCTCGTCGCCTGGTGCGATGCGCGTGGCGGTGTCAGCGGCGAGCGCTTGCTTGCAGGCTGCAGCATCGCGGTAGACGTCGCCACCGGCATCGGTCGCGCTGCGCACAACAAGTTGCGGTTTTTCCGGCCGGCGATGTGCGGCGCACTCGGCGCCACGGCCGGGATCGCCTGCATCGAAGGTTTCGATGCCGACACCACGCGCAGCGCGATGGGGCTCGCCTACAGCCAACTCTCCGGCACCATGCAGGCGCATGTCGAGGGCTCGCCCGTGCTGCCGATGCAGATCGGCTTCAACACCCGCGCGGCCCTCGATGCGATCCGCATGGCGCAACGCGGCATCCGCGGCCCCCTCGACTTCCTCGAAGGACCTTTCGGCTACTTCAGTCTCATGGATCCCGACTGGGACCCTGCGACTTTCGACACCTTCGAATCCCGCGAGGCGATCACCGAGCTCTCCCACAAACCGTTTCCCAGTGGTCGCGCCACCCACGGCGGCGTCGACGGTGTGCTCACGCTGCGCGCGCAGCACGGTTTCGATCTTGCCGCGATCCGCGAGATCCGCGTGTTCGCACCGCCGCTCGTGATCCAGCTCGTCGATCGCGCGCCTTCACCGGCCATGGTGCCGTCCTTCGCGCGACTGTGCCTGCCCTACGTGGCGGCCACGGCCCTGCTGCGGGGTACGGTCGGAGTCGAGGACTTCGAACCGGCCAGCATCGCCGATCCGGCCCGGCACGCGCTGGCCGCACGCATCCGCGTCCTGCGCGATGCGAATCCGTCGCTCAACGCGCTCGCGCCGCAGCGCGTCGAGATCAGCCTCCAAGACGGCGTCGAGCTGGCCATGGACCTGCCGGCAGTGCTGGGCGCGCCCGGACGGCCGCTGGGCCGCGACCGGCACCTCGCGAAGTTTCGCCGTGCCGCGACCTCCGGCCTGCGGCCGCTGCCCGATGTCGGCGTGGAACGCCTGATCGTGCTCGTCGATGATCTCGACCGGCTCGATGACGTCCGTACGCTCGTCGATGCACTGCAGTTTGGCGACGGGGCACCATGAGCTTTCCGAATTACTTTGAATCCTTCGACTACGCGCAGATGCTGCGCGATTTCCCGCTGGGCGATGCCTTCACCAAGGACTTCGCGCGGCAGCCTCGCGAGTTGATCCACGCGCATCAGAACCGGCTGTTCATGCGCTGCGTCGCCCGCGCCTGGGAGATCCCCTTCTACCAGCGGCTCTGGACCCGGCATGGCGTCGGCAGGAACGACATCCGCAGCCTCAGCGACATCGGCAGGCTACCGATCTTCGGCAAGGCTGATCTCATGCAGAGCCTCGCCGAGCACCCGCCCTACGGCGACTACCACGGCTGGGACAAATGGGCGCTCGAAGAGCGTCCTATCACCGTAGTGCACACCACGAGCGGCACCACGGGTCGTCCGCAGGTGGTGCTGTTCAGTCCGAAGTCGCGTGAGGTCCAGGCGCTGCTGGTCGCGCGCATCTGGCGCATGCAGGGACTGCGACCGGGCGATGTCATCCACTCCGTCTATGGCCACGGCATGATCAACGGCGGCCACTTCGTGCGCGAGGCTGCCCTGCACTACACCAACTGCCTGTTCCTTTCAGCCGGCACGGGCAAGGAGACGCGCTCGGTCACCCAGATCGAGTTGATGCGCGACATGCGCGTGACGGTACTGGTGGGCTTCGTCGACTACATCCGGCAGCTCGCGGAAACCGCACGCAGCATGGGCCTCGAGCCGGGCCGTGACTTGCCAGTGCGCGCCATCCTCGGACACGTCGGTCGCGAGTCCCGCGCCGCGCTGTCGCGCGCCTGGGGCGGCGCCGAGATCTACGACTGGTACGGCGTGGCCGATACCGGTCCGATCGCCGCCGAAGGCCCCGATCGCGACGGCATGTACGTCATGGAAGACGCGCAGTATCTGGAGCTCGTCGACGAAACGAGCGGCAGGACCATCGACGACGAGACCCCGGGCGACATGGTCGTGACCTCACTCTATCGCGACGACGTCTACCCGCTGATCCGCTTCAACACCCACGACCTGTCAGCGTGGAAGCGCGGCACGTCGTCGATCGGCTACACGCTGCAGCGCACGGTCGGCGTGCTCGGTCGCAGCGACAACATGGTCAAGCTGCGAGGCATCAACGTCTACCCGCTCGCGCTCGCCGCGATCCTCAACGACCGGCCGGAATTCGCCGGCGAGTACATCTGTCGCGCCACCCGCGATGCGACCGGTCGCGACGTGATGACCGTGATCATCGAAACCCGCGGCGATGCGGCATCGCGCACGCCTGAGCTGGCGCGCGCATTCACCGAATTGCTCACACGCCGCGTCGGTGTCGAGTTGCTGGCCGAACTCGTGCCGACGGGCGGCACGGCGGCGCTGACGCAGATCGACAGCCGCCAGAAGCCGGTGCGCCTGCTCGACGAGCGCCCGAAAGCCACGGCGTGACCTCGTGAACGATTCCTGCCGCGGGCGCGTCGAGCGCGCCCTCGAGCGCATCGCCGGCGACGCCCACCTGAACGCCTGGTCGTACCTCGCCGAAAACGACGCGCGGCAGGCGGCAGAGGACAGCGATGCGCGGCTCGCTGCCGGCGCCGCCCGCAGTCCGATCGAAGGACGACTTGTCGCCCTCAAGGCCAACATCGCGGTACGCGGCTGGCCCCACGACGGTGGCCTGCTGGTGCGCCGCGGCCTGCGCGCGGACCATGACGCGCCCGTCATCGAACGCCTGCGCGCCGCCGGCGCGATCTTGCTGGGGCAAACGCGCATGGATGCCGGCGCGCTCGGTGCCGAAGGACGTTCGATCAACGGCCCGATCCGCAATCCGCTGCGCCCCAGCCATTCCGTGGGCGGTTCGAGCGGCGGCTCCGCAGCGGCGATCGCTGCGGGCCATGTCGGTCTGGCGATCGGCACCGACACCATCGGGTCCGTGCGTATCCCGGCCTCTTTCTGCGGCATCGCCAGCCTCAAGCCGACGCCCGGATCCATCGACACGACCGGAGTGCTGCCGGTGCACGAGCGCTTCGACCATGTCGGTCCGATGACCGCACGGGCGGCGGACCTCGAACCCTTGCGGGCGCTGCTCGCCAACCGGAATGCGACGTCGCGCGTCGACGCACCCGACGTTGGCCGCATGGTGATCGGCCATCTGGTCGATGCCGAGGACATCGGTGCGACACCGGCGGTGCTGTCGCACTACGCGCGGGGCCTCGAAGTGCTGCGCAGTCTCGGCGCGCAGCTGGTTCCGATAAAAATCGCCGCGCACGACCCGGGCCGCGTACGCCGTGCAATCTTCTCGCTATGCGAATACGAGATGTGGCTGCAGCATCGCGACGCGCTGGACCGTGACCCTGGGAAGTACTCGCCGCAACTCACGGCGATGCTGCGTTTTGGCGGCTCACTCGACGAGACGCGGCGCGCGGAGTTCGGCGCCCGCATCGAGCGCTTCGCGGCCACCGTCCACGAGTTGATGCAACCGCTGCATGCGCTCGTCACGCCGACGACACCGGGTCAGGCGTTCGACTTCAGCGGACCCACGCCGCTCGATCTGGCCGACCTCACAGCCATCGCCACGGCCGCGGGCCTGCCAGCTGTCTCGGTGCCGCTGCCGACGCTCGGTGATCTGCCGGCCGGCCTGCAGATCATCGGCCGCGCCGGCGACGACGCCCTCGCCTGCCGCCTCGCCACCGCGTTCGAGCAGGCCCGGGACGACCTGCCGCGCGGGGACTGGCCGCGGGGGGACTAGGAGAGCCCGCCGCGTACCATCGCCGCGTAATACTCCGCGATGTCCCGGCGACGCGCGATCCACACCTGGTCGGCACCCTGGGTGCGCACGTGCAACAGAAACTTGTCGAGCGCACCGATGCGTCCCGGACGACCGATGATGCGCAGATGCACGCCTAGCGACATCATCCGCGGCCGGCTCGCCGACTCGGCCAGCAACCAGTCGAACGTGTCGGTGGCGTAAGCAAGCCAATCGCGCGCGGTGAGCGCAGGGGCGTTCCACATCTTCATGTCGTTGGTGTCGAGCGCGTACGGCAGCACCACCATCGGCCGCGGCAGCGACTCGTCCATGAACGGCTCGTCGCGGCTGTAGTCGTCCATGTGATAGAGATAGCCCTCTTCCGCGAGCAGGCGACGCGTCTCGCCGGTGTGCAAGTAGCGCGAAAGCCAACCCACCGGACGCGTTCCCGTGCTGCGCTCTATGCTTTCTGCAGCCTTGCGGATGAACTCGCGCTCACGCGTCTCGTCCATGCCGAGTTGCGGCACCCACCGGTAAC
>JBIKVA010000022.1:0-20870 GCA_044357085.1 Steroidobacteraceae bacterium
TCGATCCACGCAGCCGCGCAGCGAACCGCGACCTGCTCGATCATGGCGTGCTGCATGCGGCACGGTTCGACGCCGACGGACGCGGCGAATGGCTGCCGCTGGTTCATGACGAAAATGGCCCGCTCAGCAGCCGCAACGGCTTCCGCAACCAGGCCGAGGTGGTCATCAAGTGCCGCGCCGCCGCGGACCTGCTCGGCGCGACGCCGATGGACCGCCCGGAGGATGTCGAGCCTAGCCCCGTCACCGGTCGCGTCTACATGGCGCTCACCAAGAACGACGAACGCGCGCCGAATCGCCGTGAATTCAACGGTCGCGAAATCGATCTTGGTCCGAATGCGTCCAATCCGCGACCGAAGAACGACTTCGGACATATCATCGAGCTGATCGAAGACAACGACGACGCCGCAGGCACGCGCTTCTCGTGGAATGTCTTCCTGCTCGCGGGTGATCCTCGCAATCCGGCCGCACGTTTCCTGACCCGCGCCGAAGATATCGCGGCCGCGCAGCTTGCCCGCGAAGATGTCTATTACGGCGGATTTGCGGACCGCGCCCTCGTGAGCCCGATCGCCTGTCCCGACAACCTCGGCTTCGACCCTTCGGGTCGGCTCTGGGTGGTCACGGACGCCGACGAGTCGCTGATCGGCAACAACGGCTGCTTCGTCGTGCCGACGAGCGGATCTGAACGCGGCCTGCTTCGACAAGTGATGAGCGCGCCGGTCGGCGCCGAGGTGTGCGGTTGTGAGTTCACGCCCGACGGCACGACCTTGTTCCTCAGCGTCCAGCACCCCGGCGAAGGCGGTACCGTGGATGCGCCCGTCAGCCACTGGCCGGATGGCAATGGACTGCCCGCCCGCTCCGCGGTAATCGCCGTGAGCCGCGAGGACGGCGCCCCGCTGTAAGGGGGCGTTGTTCGCCGTACAATCGGCGGCATGACACTTCCGAAAAGCCAGCTTCAATACCAGCTCGTTCGCCAGCAACAGGGGTTCAGCCTGCAGTTGCGCGAGGGAGCGCCGATCCGTGTGCCCGCAGCGGGTGAGGTGCTCGTTCGCGTTCGTGCAACGTCGCTCAACCGCCGCGACATCATGATCATGCGCGGCTTCTACCCGGTCGGCGCGAAGGAATCTCTCGTGCCGCTTTCCGATGGCGCCGGCGAGGTGGTCGCGGTCGGCTCCGGTGTCAGCCGTTTCAAATCGGGCGACCGCGTCGCCGCGATCTTCTTCCAGAACTGGTTCGAGGGTCGCCCCACCGCTGCAACGGGCGCCAGCGCACTCGGCGGTGCGGTGGACGGCATGCTCGCCGAGTACGTGACGCTGCCTGCCGAGGGACTGGTACCGCTCCCCGCCGGCATGAGCTTCGAGGACGGTGCGACGCTGCCGTGTGCAGCCGTCACGGCATGGAACGGACTCGTCACCCGCGGCGGCATGATGGCGGGCGATCACGTGCTGTTGCAGGGCACCGGTGGCGTGTCGATCTTCGGACTGCAGTTCGCCGCGGCGGCGGGGGCGAAGCCCGTCATCACCAGCTCGAGCGACGCGAAACTCGATCGGGCGCGCGCCCTCGGTGCGTTCGCCACCGTGAACTACAAGTCCACGCCGGAGTGGGCGCCGGCCGTGCGCACCGCAACCGGCGGGATCGGCGTGCATCAGGTGCTGGAGGTGGGCGGCTCGGGAACCCTGAAGCAGTCCCTAGATGCCCTCGCCAGCGGCGGACACGTGGCCATCATCGGCGGGCTCAGCGGCTTCGGCGGCGATATCCCTGCCGCCGCACTGATCGGCCTCAGCGCCAGCGTCTCGGGCATCTTCGTCGGCTCGCGGCGCAACTTCGAGGACATGAACGCCTTCATGGTGCGCCACGCGATCAAGCCGGTGATCGACCGCAGTTTCAACTTCGGCGAGGCTGCGGCGGCCTACGCATGGATGGACACCGGCAGTCACTTCGGCAAGATCGTCATCCGGCATTGATACGCGAATTCTTTGAACAGGAGCGACTGGCGCGGCGACCGCTGGTCGCGGCATTCGTCATCGCGACCGAAGGCTCCACCTATCGCAAGCCCGGGGCGCTCATGCTGTTCTCGGCGCAGGGCGGGCGTTGCGGACTGCTGAGCGGCGGATGTCTCGAGGGCGACCTGCAGGAACACGCCCTGCGACTTCTGGCCGGCGCGGACCGGTGCATCGTGCGCAGCTACGACAGCCGTGGTTCGGACGACCCGATCTGGGGCCTTGGACTCGGCTGCGAAGGCCTGATGAAAGTCCTGCTGCTGCGCGTGGACGAGTCCAATGGCTACGAGCCCCTCGCCTCGCTGCTCGATGCGCAACTGAACCGGCGGTCAGCTGCGTTCTCGATAGATGTCGAGAGCGGAGACATCGCTGCCGTGCCGCCGGCGCAGACCCGGCTCGAAGGGCGACGTTTCACGATCGCGGCCGAGCGTGTGCCTGCGCTGTTGATCTGCGGCGCGGGGCCCGACACCGAGCCGGTGGCCTCGCTGGCCTCGATGCTCGGCTGGCAGGTCACGGTGGTCGATCATCGTCCGGCTTACATCGATGTCGAGCGCTTCGGCAAGAGCGTCAGGCTGCTGCAGAGCGACCCGCAGCAGCTCGACGCTGCGGTCAATCTCGGCGCCATCGACGCCGCGGTCGTCATGAGCCATCACCTCGTTGCCGACGGGCAGTACCTGGAGGTGTTGGCCCGGTCAGCCATACCTTATGTCGGCCTGCTTGGTCCGGCGGCGAGACGCGAACGACTCTATGCAGAACTCGGTGTCAGAGCAGATGCCCTGAAGCCCCGCCTGCGTGCCCCCGTGGGGCTGGACCTCGGTGGCCGTACCCCCGAGGCGATCGCGCTCTCGATCGTTGCCGAGATCCAGGCCGTGTTGCACGACCGCGGCGGCGCGTCGTTCTCAGCGGTCCGCTGAAGGTTCGGCCGTCAGCGCACGGCACACTTTTTTGATGAGTCGGTCGCGCTGCGCGGTGCGCGCCTGCTGAACCGCCGCATCGGGCGCAAAGGCATCCACGGCATCGGGTGAAGCAGGCACGCCGGCCTGCGCAAGCCGCTCATGGGCGTCGAGACGCTCGCGCAGCACCGCCACTTCGGAGGTGAGCGACAGCACCATGTTGATGAGCGCATCGATGCGCGGGTCGCCGGGAACCGCACGGCGCCCCTTGTGCAGACGCGGTGGCTTTTGAGTCTGCGAGGACGGTTGGGCGGTCGATGCCATGGAGCCGCCCGCGGGCATCGGGTCGCCGGCCTTGTCGCTGTTCACGCCAAGGGCTTCCGGGCAGAGGCCACGTACCAGGAACGATAGACGCCCTTGTTGGCGCCACCGAATTCCAGTCGTTGCGCGCGCGACGGTGCGCCGTGAGCGGCGTCCTGATAGCCGGCCGCTGCATCGACGAAACCGGCCCCGGACGCCAGCGCGACGAAATCGGCCCGCGTCGCACCCAGCCAGAACGGCTCGTTGTTGTAGCGGGTCTCGTAGTCGGCCTTGAGCAGCGACAGCGAGTCCGCCGTCTCGGCGCGGAACGGCACTTCCAGATGCACCATCACGCCACCCGGACGCAGCACCCGGAAGCATTCCGCGAGGATGCGCGGCAACGCGCGTGCGGAGGTTTCGTGCAGCACCGCACTGGTGAAGACGAGGTCGAAGCTGTCGTCATCGAAACGGGTCCGCTCGGCATTCTGCTGCGAAAAATGCAGCGGCATGCCAAGCAAGGCCGCCCTGGCACGGGCGTAGCGCAGCAAGCCCGAGCCGACGTCGATGCCATGGACCTCGGCCTGCGGAAACGCCTTGGCAACCGCGACGAGACTGTTGCCGACGGTGCAGCCCATCTCGAGGATGCGGGCTGGTGCGAGCTCGGGAAAACGGTTGAACACGTGCGCGACGACGGTATGGCCCCGCATGTCGTTCATGACGCCGCCCTGGCGGCCGCGGCTGTAGAGAGACGCCGCCTTGTCGAACACCGCACCCTGGCGCACGTCGTCGGCGCCGAGGGTCGCGTGGTAACTGCCCGGCATCATGTGCGTGTCGGTCGCGGCGAGATAGCGCGGCACCACGAACTCGGGGTCGATATCGAGCGAGCCGATCGCCGGCGCCGCCGCAGCCTTTGCGTTGAGGGTCGTCAGTTGTCGGTCGACGCAATCGCCCGCTGTTTGCCACATCAGTTCCTGGGCTGCGCGATTGACCGATACCCAGTTGCGGTAGATCGCAGAGGACTCCGCCCGACGACGCAAATCCTGCAGGGGCACTCTCGACGCTGCAGTGGCTTGCGCAGCGGGGATCGCCGCGTGATCGCCCGCAGGATCGGCGGCGAACTCGCGCTCGATGTCGCCGACGAGGTCTCCGAGCAGCGGGTCCAGTTCGCGGGCGGCGAAGGCTTTCAGGGCCACGACGAAGTCCTGCTCGGCAGCTTCGTCGTGGCTGCTGTCAGGCATCATCGGATGCACGGCTGGGATGGTCATGCGGTCACCTGCTTGGTTTCTTTGAGATCTTTCTCGGTCAGCTTGTAGAACCAGAGCGGAATGAGTGAAACGCCGAAGTAGATGCAAGGCAGGAAAGCGGCGCAGTAGCGGATGCCGTCGACGGTCTCGGCTGTCTGCACCGGCGCCTTGGAACTGAAACCGAACCAGGCGTAGGAAAGCAGGAGCACCGAGGGCGCGACCGCGGATGCCACTTTCTCGACGACGCTGTAGAGGCCGGAGTAGATGCCTTCGCGGCGCAGACCCGTGCGCTTGTAGTCGTAGTCGATGGTGTCTGGAAGCATCGACTGGCCCATGAGCAGCAAGCCTGCCGCCGCAAAACCCTTGAGCGCGGCACGCAGACAGAAGAACCAGAGTTCCTCGGCCGGACTCGCGAGCAACCAGCTCAGCGACACGATGGAGAAGATGGCGGTGGCGAGCATGTAGGTGCGCTGCTTCTCGAGGCGTTTGGTGATCCACTGCCAGACGGGCATGGACAGCACCTGGGCGATGAAACCGACCACCGTGAGCCAGAGCAGCCAAGTACCCGGGTTTTCCTTGCCGAGCACGTACTTGACCACGAAGATGCCCATGGCCGAGGTGGTGAAGAGTCCGAACAACTGCGTGGCCTTGGTGCCCAGCAAGGCGATGAACGGCTTGTTCTGCCAACCGAGGCGAAGCTGCTCGACGAACGGAACCCGGGTCTCGGAGCGCGGATGGATGTTGCCCGAGGCCGTACCAAAGAAACACCATGCCATGAACAGCATGATGGCGCCGCCGAGGATCATGCCCATCCGGGAATAGCCCTCGACTCCGCCACCCAGCAGTTCGGCGAGGCGCTGGCTGGCGCCCGCGCCGATCAGCGTGCCGATGGCGATGAAGAACACGCGGTACTGGAACATCCGCGTGCGCTCGGTGTAGTCGCTGACGAGTTCCGAAGGCATCGCCATGTAAGGCACGTTGAACAGGGTGTAGCCGGTGCCGACGAGTGCGAGAATGATGACCGTGGCCACCACCGACTCGGAAAATGGCGTCAGCGCCAGCGAAAAGAACGCTGCAAACGACAGTCCGGAAACCACCGCGCCGAACAACAGGTAGGGCCGGCGCCGACCCCAGCGGGATTGCGTGCGGTCGCTGAGCACGCCGACCAGCGGATTGCTGACCCAGTCCCACAGCTTTGCGATGAACAGCAGCGTTGCGGCGGTGACCGCGGAAATGCCGATGACGGTGGTCAGATAGTAGGCCTGCAGCGCCGCAAAGCCGTTCAGCAGCAACGACGCACCGAGCGTGCCGATGCCCCAGCCGAAGTGCAGCCGCCAGCGGCTCTGTTCACCGGCCGCCGATGGGCCGGTGCTTGCGTCGGTGTTGGTCATTGTCCAGATCCCCCCAGAACCCTTCCGATCATGACACAAGTCTCCGGCGCTCCCCCCGTATCACAGGTGCCATCTCACCCTGCGGGCGACGCCTTCGGCAACACCTTCTCACCAGGCCGGCTTTCCCTCACCAAGGCAACTTTTCGCCGGTGTAGAGCGTCATATCCGCCTCCTGACCGAGTCGCTCGATGTGGCCGATCACCGCGGTAACGCTCTGCGGTGCCTGGATGACGCCGGGGCCTTCGTAGCCGCTCTGGCGCAACAGTCGCGTGTCGACCATGCCTGGAGCGAGGATGCCGATCTTGATGCCTTGCCCGCGCAGTTCGGCCTGCAGCGTACGCATCGCCATGTTCACGCCGGCTTTGCTGATGCGGTAGTAGTAGAGGTTGCCGAAGCGCGCAGTGTTGGCAAGCGAAGACAGGCCGCTCGTGATGACGACGATTTTCTTTTGTTCACCCGCAAGCACGTGCGGTATGAACGCTCTGGCCATCGCCAGCGGTCCATAGGTATTGATGCGCAACACTTCTTCGAAGGTGGCGTAGTCGAGTTCCGCGAGGGACTGCTTGCGGATGTCACCGAGCCAGCCTGCATTGTTGAGCAGCACGTCGATGGGCTGGTGGGCGAGCCGCGCTGCGAGCGCGGCGATTTCGGCATGATTGCCGACGTCGAGGCGCTCGATGCGCACATTGCCGTGCGCAGCCGCGAGCGCGGCGAGATCGGTCGCGGCGGACGGCTCGCGCGCCGTGGCGATCACGTCCCAGCCGAGCGCGGCATATTGCCTCACGAATTCGAGACCGAGGCCGCGATTGGCGCCGGTGATGAGAATGACGGGCATGGTGTTCTCCGTGACTTGATCAGTTGCGCGGTCGCACGCGGCGTGTGGGCTCCGCCTGCAGGGGATCTTCCGGCCAGTAGTGGCGAGGATATCTGCCGCGCATGTCCTTGCGGACCTCCGTGTAGGCGTTGCGCCAGAAACTCGCGAGGTCGGCCGTCACCTGCAGCGGGCGCTGCGCCGGCGACAGCAACTTGAAGGTGACGGGGATCGCGCCGCCACCGATACGCGGCGTGCTGGCGAGTCCGAACACCTCCTGCATGCGCATCGAAGCACAGGGTGCAAGATCGTCTTCATAGTCGATGCGGATGCGTGACCCGGTCGGTACCACGACGTGTGTCGGCAGCAGTTCGTCGAGCTCCCGTACGGCGGTGTTCCCGAGCCTGAAATGCAGCGCCGCCGCGAGCGGCAGCCTTGCGAGATGGGAGCGGCGCGTGATGCCCTCGAGCCAGGGCGTCAGCCAATCCTCGAGCGTCGCGAGCAAGGTCTGACGGTCGAACGCAGGCCAGCCGGCCGTAGTGTTGCCCGACGTGGATTTCAGGCAGTGTCTGCGTGCAAGTTCCACGCGTGCACAGAACGTGCGGGTCTCGGCATCCCAGGGCAGACAGTCGAGACCCATCGCCCGGATGCCTTCGATCATCACGGGTATGGCCGACTCCGCCGCAACACCTTGCAGTATCTTCTCTTCGAGAACGAGTGCATCGAGGCGGACGACAGCGCGGGCAATCACCGCCTCTTCGGCGCTCGACCAGCGCAGTTCGCGCTCGCGGCGGATCCGCCCGCCGACAGCCGCTTCGAGCATGGAGCGATCCAGCGCGGCGGCCAGCAGCACCCGGGCCTCGCGATCGCGATCGTCGAGATCGAGGGCGACGATGTACTCGCTGCGGGCAAGCCGATCGGCACCGGCGAAGATCGCACCGCGCCCGTTTGCCAGCAGATAGCGTCCCGTGCTGTCGCCGCGCCGCCGACCGATGCGATCGGGATAGGCGCAGGCCAGCAGGCCGGCGGCATCCAGCGCAACGGCGGTAACCCCATGATCCGAAGACTTGCGCTCGGCGAGGCGGCGCCCGAACTGGGCGACGGCCTGACGCGCACGCGCGAGCGCCCCACGATCGACCGTCACCCCGGGCGGTGTCTGCCCTTCCAGCACGTCGAGTCGCGTCAGCACGTCGGTGTCGCGGGGGCTGCCCGCACGCAGCAAGTCGCGCTCCCCGAGCAGGGCGGCGAGTCGAGCGCCGAGCAGCGGTTCGCCGCGGTCCGCTGCCTCGAGCAGCAGATGCGCGAGTCGCGGATGCAACGGCAAACGGGCGAGCTCCCGACCCTGCGCCGTGATCTGTCCCCGGGCGTCGATGGCCCCGAGCAGTCGCAGCAGTTCGCGTGCGGCGGCCAGCATCGCCGCAGGCGGCGGATCGAGCCAGCGCAAGGCCTGCGCATCATTCGCACCCCACTGCGCGAGATCGAGTGCGAGCGGCGCGAGATCGGCTTCGAGCATTTCCGCGGGCGTATGCGCCGCGAGACTGCGATGCGTCCCCTCGCTCCACAGACGGTAGCCGCGGCCTGGCGCCACGCGACCGGCACGGCCGGCGCGCTGCTCGGCGGAGGCGCGCGAGATGCGCCGCGTCTCAAGCCGGCTCATGCCGGTCACCGGATCGAACACGGCACGGCGTACGAGTCCGCTGTCGACGACGCAGCGGATGCGCGGCAAGGTCAGGCTGGTCTCGGCGATGTTGGTGGCGAGGATGACCCGACGCGGTGCCCGCGGATCGTCGGCAAGAGCGGCGTCCTGCTCGGCCGGCGGGAGTTCGCCATAGAGCGGCAGGACGTCGATGCCGCGCTCGGCGCACTCGCCCGGGGCGGCGAGCATGTCCTGCACGCGGCGAATCTCGCCCGCGCCGGGCAGGAACACCAGCACGTCGCCTTCGCATTCGCGCAACGCACGTTGCACCGCCAGAGCGGTGAGACGCTCGGGAGAGTCGACGTCGCCCGGCAGCACCGGCAAGCCCTTGCCGAGATAGTGCAGATCGACCGGATACATGCGGCCGGCGGCAGTCACCACCGGAACGCCGCCCATCATTGCGGCAACGGCGGCGCCATCGAGGGTAGCGGACATCACCAGCAGCCGCAGGTCGAGTTCCAGCGTCTCGCGCACCTCGAGACACAACGCGAGCCCGAGATCCGCCTGCAGGTTGCGCTCGTGGAACTCGTCGAAGATCACCAGACCGACCCCGTCCAGCGCCGCATCGTTCTGCAGCATCCGCGTGAGCACACCCTCGGTGACGACCTCGATGCGGGTACGCGTCCCGACACGCGTGTCGAGTCGGGTTCGGTAGCCGACGGCTCCACCGGCGACCTCGCCGAGGGTCGACGCCATGCGTGTCGCAACCGCGCGCGCCGCCAGCCTGCGCGGCTCGAGCATGATGATCTTGCGCCCGGCCAGCCACGGCTCATCGAGCAGCGCCAGCGGCACCACCGTGCTCTTGCCCGCGCCGGGTGGCGCCTCGAGCACCGCCGCGCGGTGGTCCGCGAGCGCTGCACGCAGCGACGGCAACGCATCGACGACGGGCAACTGCGGTAGGGAAATCACGAAGTGGCGGGCTCGTTAAGGGGACATTGCAAGGCGCCGACGAATTGTATGCAATCGGTCACATGAAGATCCTGAAACGCCTCGGTCTCGGCCTGCTGATCTTCATCGGCCTGTGCTGGGCCGGCCTCGCTGCCTGGGCATACTGGCCGGGCGAACCGGAGTTGCCGGTCGCACGACTCGCGACGGCCGAGGATCGTTTCGTCGAGGTCGAGGGCGTGCGCCTGCGCTATCGCGAATGGGGGCGCGCGGCCGCCGATCGTCCCTCGCTGCTGCTGATCCACGGTTTCGGCAATTCGCTGCAGAGTTTCCGGTTGCTCGCGCCGCTTCTGGCCGACTGCTGCCATGTCGTCGCCATCGACATGGCCGGCTATGGACTGTCCGACAAGCCGGTCGATTTCGATTATCACAACGGGCCGCAGGCTCGCGTGCTGATCGCAGCCACCAAAAAAATCGGCCTGGAGCGCGTGGTCTATGTGGGCCACTCGCTGGGAGGCGCCGTGGCGCTGCAGGCGGCGGTGTTCGATCCGGCGGCACGGGGTCTCGTGCTGCTCAATCCGGGCATCATTCGCACAGGTGTGCCGAAGATCGTGCAGGTAACGCTGCCGCCGCTGCCGCGCATGTCCGCCAAGATGTTCGGGAGCCGGGAATTCCGCGGCAACTTTCTCAAGCAGTCCTACGTGGACCCCTCGCTCGTCACCGATCAGGTGATCGACGACGTCATGCTCGCCGCACGCACTGAAGGCTACATGGATGGCATGACATCGCTGATGAAGCAGTATCGCGAAGGCGAGGAGATCGTCCTCGCGCGCCGGGTACGCGTGCCGACGCTGATCCCATGGGGTGACCGGGACCGCAACAAGCCTCTGCAGGAGGCGGACGAACTGCAGTCGATGATCCCGGGTTCGAGACTCGTGCATTTCGCGAACGCCGGTCACTACGTCCACGAGGAAGCGGCCGCTGGCGTTGCCGCGGCGATCAGGGAGTGGCTGGCGGGCGTCTGAGGCGCCAGCAGGAAACAGCGAACACAAGCCAAGCCGCCATAAGCGACAGGCCGCCGAACGGCGCCACCATGCCGAAGAACCGCGGCGCGCCGAAGGTCAGCGCGTAGATGCTGCCGCAGAAGAGCAGCATGCCGACGAGGAGCAGTCGCTCGGTCCAGAGGAATCCTGCCGACTGCGGATATGCCCGCTGCGCGAAACCCACCGCGAGCAGGCCGAGGGCGTGGAAGAACTGATAGCCCACGGCCGTCTGGAAACTCTCGAACCGGGCTTCGGGCAGGATCGGTTTCAGCGCATGCGTGCCGAAAGCGCCGAGCATCGTTGCGAGGCCGATCAGCACGCCTGCCACTGCAAGCGTGCGCGCCGCATTGCCCTGCTCCGTGGTCATCTTGGGACACCCTGCCTTGCATGGCCCGTCGCGCGAGGCGACACTCGGCCCATGATATCCGGGAGACCCGTTCGCATGCACAAGCCGCACGCCCCGACGTTCGCTTCTTCGTGTCTTATCGCTGCCCTCGTGTCTTTGGGTCTGCACCCGATGCTGATGGCGCACGACCAGGCTACGCCTGATCGCGCACTGGAGCGGGCACAGCGACTGCTGCGCTCGACCATCCTGGTCGACGGCCATAACGATTTGCCCTATGCGATTCGCGAGAACAAGGATGCACCCCGCGACGTGGCCGCCTACGATCTGCGCCAGCCGAACAAAGGCGACACCGACATCGCGCGACTGCGCGCCGGCGGTCTCGGCGCGCAGTTCTGGTCGGTGTACATCCCGGGCGAGGGTTCGGGCCCCTACGCCCGCCAGCAACTCGAACAGATCGATATCGCCCGCCAGATCATCGCGCGATATCCGGACACCTTCATGTTCGCGCGCTCCGTGGCCGACGTGCGCGCCGCGAAACGCGCCGGCAAGATCGCCTCGATGCTCGGCATGGAAGGCGGCTACGGACTCGAGAACTCGATCGGAGCACTGCGCGCCTACTACGATCTCGGCGTGCGCTACATGGCGCTGACGCACAACTCGCATCTCGACTGGGCCGATGCCGCGGCACCGCTGCAGCCGCGCAACAACGGCCTCACACCCTTTGGCGAAGAAGTGGTTCGCGAAATGAACCGCCTGGGCATGCTGGTCGATCTGTCGCATTCGGCGCCGAGCACCATGGCGGCAGCACTGCGCGTGACCGAGGCGCCGGTGATCTTCTCGCACTCGTCCGCGCGTGCTGTCTGCGACGTGCCGCGCAACGTGCCGGATGACATCCTGCGCCAGTTGCCAGCCAACGGCGGCGTGGTGATGGTCACCTTCGTCTCCAGCTTCATCAATTGCGAAGTCGGCAAGGTGCTGCAGCCGGCCATGGCGGAAATCGGGCTCCGCGCGCGTGCAGCAACGACGCCCGAAGAGGCGGCCCGGATCCGGGCCGAGGGCTACGCGGCCATCAAGTTGCCGCCCACCAGTATCGCAATGGTCGCCGACCACATCGAACATATCCGCAATGTAGCCGGCATCGACCACGTCGGCATTGGCGGCGACTTCGACGGCAACGACTGGTGGCCGGAAGGACTGGACGACGTGTCGACCTATCCCAAGCTCTTCGCCGAACTCATCCGGCGCGGCTGGTCGGACAAGGACCTGAAGAAACTCGCCGGCGAAAACGTGCTGCGCGCCTGGTCACGCGCCGAAGAAGTATCCGCTCGACTGCGCCGCGAACGCGCGCCGTCGACGATGGTCTTCACGCCGCCCAGGAACTAGATCCGCGACGCGGTTCGCCACGCGAGCTCCGCGAGCGGCTCGACCTGGGCGGCATAGTTCTTTGCTTCGGGGCTGACCGCCGTGCCGCGTTGCAGTCGACCTGCGATGCCATGGCAGATGCAGGCGAGGCGGAAGGCGCAGAAAGCGAGGTAGTACTCGAGCGCGGGCAGTGCGTCGATCCCACGACGCGCACAGTAGGCGGCGACGTACTCGCGCTCGCCGGGGATACCGAGTCCGTCGAGATCCGCGCCAAGCAGCCCGCGGATGCCGCCGGAAGCCATGCGATACATCATCAGGTGATAGGCGAAATCGGCGACCGGATCGCCGAGCGTCGACAACTCCCAGTCGAGGATCGCGATGACCCGCGGCCCGGCGGCATCGAAGATCATGTTGTCGAGCCGGTAGTCGCCGTGCACGAGTGCCGGTGCAGGCTCGACGGCCGGCGCATTCCTCGGCAACCAGTCGATCAGTTTCTCCATCGTCGGTACGCGTCCGGCGGCTTCGGCATCGACCGCATACTGCTTCGACCAGCGCGCGAACTGGCGGGCCACGTACCCCTCCGGGCGGCCGAAGTCACCCAGCCCGATGGCGCGATAATCGACGGCATGCAGATCGGCGATCGCCGCAACCATGGCGTCGTAGATCGGCCGCCTGGCCTCGCGTGGCAAATCCGGCAGCGTCGGCTCCCAGAAAATCCGCCCCGCGATGTGCTCCATGACGTAGAACGCCGTGCCGATCACGCTGGTGTCTTCGCATAGCAGCAGCGGCTTCGCCACCGGAATCGAGGTGTGCATGGCAAGTGCGTGCATGACGCGATACTCGCGCTCGACAGCGTGTGCGGAGGGCAACAACACCCCGGGCGGCTTGCGACGCAGCACCCACGACTGCTGCGGACCGTCGAGGCGATAGGTGGGGTTCGACTGCCCGCCGGGGAATTGCCGCACCCGCAGCGGTCCCGCGAACCCGGGCAGCACTGCTGCGAGATGACGCTCGAGCGCCGTGACGTCGAACTCCAGACCTGGCCGGAACTCATGACCAGCCTGCGATTCGGGACCGGTCACGGACGACCACCCCCGCGTGGACGGGTGTGCTGGGTACGGAACGGATGCTTGCGCGCACCTTCGGCGAGTTGGCCGGTGCCGGCGGGCTGCCACGGCGGCACGAGATGTTGCTTGCCGGGCCCGATCAAGTCGGCGCGCCCCATCCGGCGCAGGGCCTCGCGCAGCATCGGCCAGTTGTTGGCGTCGTGATAACGCAGGAAGGCCTTGTGGAGACGCCGCACCTTGAGTCCCTTCGGGATGACGACCTCCTCGGTGTTGCGACCGACGCGACGCAGCGGGTTCTTGCCGGAGTGGTACATCGCCGTGGCGGTGGCCATGGGTGATGGCAGGAAAGCCTGAACCTGATCGGCGCGGAAGCCGTTCTTCTTCAACCACAGCGCGAGCTCGAGCATGTCCTCGTCGGTGGTGCCCGGATGCGCCGCGATGAAATAGGGGATCAGGTACTGTTCCTTGCCGGCCTCCTTCGAGTAGCGGTCAAACAATTCCTTGAACCGGTCGTAGGTGCCGACACCGGGCTTCATCATCTTCGAGAGTGGCCCTTCGCCGATCGCCTCCGGCGCGATCTTGAGGTAGCCGCCGACGTGATGCTGGGCGAGTTCCTTGACGTACTCCGGTGATTCGATCGCGAGGTCGTAGCGCACGCCCGAGGCGATCAGCACCTTCTTGATGCCGGGCAGCGCCCGGGCCTTGCGGTAGAGCTCGATCAGCGGCGTGTGATCGGTATTGAGGTTCGGACAGATGCCGGGATAGACGCAGGATGGCTTGCGGCAGGCGCTCTCGATCTCGCGGCTCTTGCAGGCGAGCCGGTACATGTTGGCGGTCGGGCCGCCGAGGTCGGAGATCACGCCGGTGAAGCCCGGCACGTTGTCGCGCACCTGCTCGATCTCGCGCAGGATCGACGCCTCGGAGCGGCTCTGGATGATGCGGCCCTCGTGCTCCGTGATCGAGCAGAACGTGCAGCCGCCGAAACAGCCGCGCTGGATGGCGATGGAGAAGCGGATCATCTTCCAGGCCGGAATCTCGGCGCTGCCATAGAGCGGGTGCGGTTGCCGCCGGTACGGCAACTCGTACACGTAATCCATTTCTTTGGTTGTCAGCGGGATCGGCGGCGGGTTCAGCCAGACCTCGGCGTTGCCGTGGCGCTGCACCAACGCCCGCGCGTTGCCCGGGTTGGCCTCGAGATGCAGGATGCGCGAGGCATGCGCGTACATGACGGGGTCATTCACCACCTGCTCGAAGGCCGGCAGACGGATGACACTGCGACTGCGATCCGCGTTGCGCACGCGGCGCACGAAACGTACCACGCTCTCGCCCGCGGCTGCGGTTGCGGTTGCGGTTGCCTTGGTGCCGCCGTTGTCGTCCATTGCATAGGGGTCGATCGGTGGATTGAGCGGCCCCGGTGCATCGAGGTGGGTGGAGTCGATCTCGACCCAGCCCTCGGGCACGGTCTTGCGCATGAACACCGTGCCGCGCAGATCGGTGATCGAGCCGATGGGTTCGCCGGCGGCGAGACGGTGCGCGATCTCGATGATCTGCCGCTCCGCGTTGCCGTAGACCAGCAGGTCCGCCTTCGAGTCGGGCAGAACCGAACGTCGCACCTTCTCAGACCAGTAGTCGAAGTGGGCAATGCGACGCAGGCTGGCCTCGATCCCGCCGATGACGATGGGCACGTCGGGGAAGGCTTCACGCGCCCGCTGCGCGTAGACGATCACCGAGCGGTCCGGCCGCCTGCCACCCTCGCCGCCCGGCGTATACGCATCGTCGCTGCGGATGCGCCGGTCGCTGGTGTAGCGATTGACCATGGAATCCATGTTACCGGCAGTGATCCCAAAGAAAAGATTGGGCTTGCCCAGCGCGCGGAACGGATCCGCGCTCTGCCAATCCGGCTGCGCGATGAGGCCCACACGAAACCCTTGTGCCTCGAGCAGCCGGCCGATGATCGCCATGCCGAAGCTCGGATGGTCGACGTAGGCGTCGCCGCTGACGACGATGACGTCGCAACTGTCCCAGCCGAGCGCGTCCATTTCGGCACGCGACATCGGCAGGAACGGTGCGACGCCGAAGCGTGCTGCCCAGTACTTGCGGTAGGAGTGGATGTCTCGGGCCTGTTCCATGGCGGCGACATTAGACCAGAGCGCGGGCGGCGCTTCACCTTCCGCGAGACCGGTCGCGGGGGTAGAGTCGGGCTGGCCAGACTTGCATAGTCGCTCTCCTCCATAACCATTCGCCTCGAGGGCAGGACCATCCGTGCTGATTCCCTTTGCGCAACTCGACGAGGGCGAGACCTACCTCGCCTTCAGCCAGATCATCGTGCCGCGGCCGGTGGCCTGGGTGCTCACGGACAACGGCGAGGGCGCACCCGGTGACGGGCGGTGGAATCTCGCGCCGTTTTCCTACTTCAACGGTGTGACCAGCGCGCCACCGATGGTGATGTTCTCGATCGGCGACGGTATGGCGGGCAAGCTGAAGGACACCCATCGCAATCTCCGGCGCGACCCGCACTGCGTCATCCACATCGCCGGCTTTTCGCAGGCGCAGGCGGTGCAGGACTCATCGGCCGAGCTTCCCTGGGGTGTGAGCGAGGTCCGGGAATGCGGCCTGTCCGTCGTCGATTGGGAGTGGCCTTTGCCACGCCTCGAAGCGGCGCCGGCCGCGATGGGCTGCGTGGCAACGCAGTTCACGCCCGTCGGCGACACCGATCAGACGATCGTGTTCGCGCGGATCGAGCAACTCTGGATGCGCGACGACATCGTCAGCCGGGATGCCAAGGGACGGCTCGTCATCGACGTCGCCGCCTACGATCCGCTGGCGCGGGTGGGACGCGGTGGCTATGCGCAACTCGGAACCTTGGTGCGTCCGACGATGCGCCCTACCCCTTCCAACTGACGGTTCAAATCATCAGCGGAGATCGTGCATGAGCGTTTCGCGCAGGACTTTCATCGGACTGGGAGCGGCGGCGGGCGCCGTGGCCTGGCGCCATGCCCGTGCTGCGGCCAGCAGCGACATCCTGATCCTCGGCGCCGGTATCGCCGGTCTGCGTGCGGCGCAACTGCTGCGCGCCGAGGGCGCGAAGGTGACGGTACTCGAAGCCAGCCAGCGCGCCGGCGGGCGGCTGCGAACCATCGACATCGACGGCATGCCCTTCGATCTCGGCGCCTCCGAAGTCGGTTCGAGCTACGGTCGCATCCTCGACTCGGCACGCCAGGCCGGTGTGGCCGTGGTGCCGGCGCCGCGTCGCGACCTCGGCATCTGTTTCGATGTCGGCGGCCGCCTGGTCTCGCCGGCGCAGTGGCCCGAGTCCCCGGCGAATGCGACCCGCGGCGCGGAGCGCAACATCCTGCCGCATCTGCTCGAATCGACGTTGATGGCGCGTCACTCACCCTTCGGCGACGACGTGCAGGCCTGGCTGGACCCGCGCTGGGCGGACCTCGACATTCCGGCGGGTGCGTGGCTGCGCTCGAAGGGCGTGTCCGATGCCGCCATCGAACTCGCCGGGGTCGCCATCGACTACACCGACATCTGGAGCACCTCGGCGCTGGCGATGCTGCGCGATCTCGCGCGCGGCATGCAGGGCGGTTTCCGCGCCGACAAGGGGCAGGCGCAATACAGCGGCGCGAACGCCGCGCGGCTCGGTTTCAAGGGCGGCGCCGAAAGCCTGCCGCGGGCGATGGCAGCCGCCCCGGGCGCAGTGGTGCACTTCGGCAAGGTGGTGACGCACGTGCACTGCGCGGCGCCGCGACCCACGGTCAGTTGTCTCGACGGCAGCCGCTACACGGCGGACTTCATCGTCTGTGCACTGCCGTTCTCGGTGCTGCGGAATGTCGCGATCACACCGGTGCTGCCACCGCTGCAAGCCGAGGCGGTGATGAACGCCGCCTACGGCGGCACGACGCAGGTCATCCTCGGGGCAAGTCGTCCTTTCTGGGAAGACGACGGCATGGGCCTCAACGTCTACAGCGACGGTCCGCTGGAGCGGATCTTCGCCGTGCCGAGCCCCGATGGCGTGGTCCGCCATCTGCGGGTCTGGGTGAACGGGCGGGCCGCCGACCGTCTCGATCCGCTGCCCCGCCCCGATCTCGAGGCCTTCGTGCTGCGCGAGTTCACGCGACTGCGACCGGCTGCCGCGGGACATGTCGCCGTGCGTGCGGCGTTCTCCTGGGGCGCCGAACCGTACACGCGTGGCCACAAGCACGTGTTCCTCGCCGGCCAGGTGCAGCGCTTTGCACGGGTCATGGGTGACCCGTGGCAGCGCATGCATTTCGCCGGCGAGCACCTGCGGCGCGTCGAGTTCGGCATGGAGGCCGCCGCGGAGAGCGCCGATCGTGCGGCGGTCGAAATTCTCGCGCAGACATGAGACATAATTCTTTGTCGATGATCCTTGCCTGAGCCGCGACCCCGGCGCGCGGGGTGACCCGAGGAGGAACCATGGACCGCACTGCCAAAACGAGACTCGACCGCAGAACCATGCTGACCGGCAGTATCGCCGCCGCCCTGTGGCACCCGTCCGCCCGGACCGAGCCTGCCAGCGGCGGTCTTGCCACCCTGCGCAACCGCCTGCCGATCATCTGCAGGCATGAAGGCGTATGGGAAGGCGTCTACCGCCGCTACGATGCCGCCGGCAAGCCGCTCGGCGAGCACCGCTCCCGAGTTGTCATCCGATTTCGCGAAGACCCGAAAGGCGGCAGCGAGTTGCTGCAGCAGAGCAACTACTACTTTCATCCGGACGGCCGCCGCGAGGCGATCGACACCCTCGGCAGCTTCGATGGCCGACGCCTGAACTTCTACAGCGACCGGGTCGACGGCTGGACCATGGACGACACCACCGATCCCAAGCAGGCGACGGCGATCCTCGCCATGACCTTCAAGAAGGACGTCGGCTGGTACACCAAGGGAGTCGACGTCTATGAACTCATCAACATTTCCGCCGACGGGAAATTCCGCTCGCGGATGTCGCAGCACCTGAAAAACGGGCAGGCGCTGACCCGCACGCTCATCGACGAGCGGCTGCGCACGCCGGACTGGCGCAGCGAAGCCGACTGGCAAAACCTCCCGTTCGAGAGCTGAGGACCGGGCATGGAAGGCTTTCCAAAGAAATCTTCAGACAAGGCATCTTGGCGTGGCGGACTGCTCGCGCTGCTGGCGACGCTGCCTGCGCTCGGCGCGCCGACGGTTCTTTCCGCCGAAGACCCCGCGGCGCAGGTCAGCACGATCGCTGCGCTGTGGAGCGGCAACTTCGACAACCATCGGCAGGTCGATGCGACTCTCGCCCGCGGCGGCGCACCGGCACCGGAACTCACCCGCGAGCGGCGGCGCCTCAACGTGGTGCCGATCAGGATGCCCCAGCTCGGCACGACGGTTCTCTTCCTGGAGGAATACCGCGAGACGAATCCGGCCGTCGCGCACCGGCAGCGCGTGGTGTCGCTGTCGTGGGACGGTGCGCGCTCTCAGGTCCGTGCCGAGCAATGGTTCTTTGCCGACCTGCCCACCTACGATCGCGCGCCGGCCGACCCCGCGAAGGTACGGACGCTGCCGCGCGAACGCTTCCGCCACGAAGCCACCTGCGACCTCTATTTCACCCGCGAGGACCGCTGGACGCGCTGGCGCGGCAGCATGGACCCGATGACCTGCAAGTATCCGCAGGGCACCGACGGCATCGTCTATGCCGAATTCGACATGCTGCTGAGGGACGACGGCCTGTGGTACCGGGACCGCAGCATCCGCACGCGCGATGGCAGCATCCGCGGCGAGATCGACGGTTTCAGCTGGCTGCTGTTCGACCGTCTGGGCGGCGCGACGGTCAGACCTTGACGGCGTGCCGGATGCCGTAGCCGCGGATGACGGCCTGCGCGTTGCTGACGATGCTGAAGCCGCGACGGCCGATTTCTTCGGTGAACGGCACGGCGTGGTACTCGAGCGACCAAGGCTCGTTGTTCCAGCGGTGGTCCCACCACCTGCCGTACATCTGCCGCGGCGGCATCACCTTGCCGCCGGAACCGAAGTCGAGCGGATAGTAGACGCCGCCCGGCCGGGTGACGCGCCGCGCTTCCTCGATGATCTTCAGCGTGACCTCGGCCGGCACCTCGTGGTGCAGCAGATAGCTGGTGACGATGTCGAAGTGGTTGTCCGGGAACTGCGTATCCTCGGCCAGGCGCTGCGAGAAATTGGCGGCCACGCCGAGGCGGGTGGCGCGCATGTGTCCGTAGCGGATCATCGGCGCGCCGACGTCGATGCCCCAGACTTCGGCATCCGGGAAACGCTCCTTGAGGGCCACGGTGAGCTGGCCGATGCCGCAGCCCATGTCGAGGATGCGGCGCACCTTGCCGTCCTGCGGCAGCGGCAAACGCGATGCGGCGCTGGCATGCGCCTCGTCCTGGTCGTTGTGGCCGTGCGAAGTGCCGGTGTAGAAGCTGTTGGTGCCGTAGTGGTACATGTGCCCGGCGAACGGATCGCCGACGTAGCCACCCGGCTGGATGTGAATCTCGTGTCGCGCGTAGGTCGGGATGTCGAGATTCGGCGCGAACTCGAGCTTGCCGGGTCCGGCATTGTCGGCGGCTTCCATCTCGGCGAGGTATTCGTCGGCATGTTCGTGGAAGTGACGCCGCAGCGTCTTCCACATGAAGTACTGGTTGTCGAGCCAGGTCTTCGAGGCGATGTTCACGCCGGGCTCGTTCTCGACCAGCTTGCGCAGCTGTTCGACGCTGATCGGCGTCGCCTGGTCGATGCCCTCACGCTCCAGCACACGGTCGAAGGCGGCAGCCGACGCAGCCCGCAGGGACTGGCCCTGCAAGCGCCGGAACCCGCGGGTGAAGTCCTGCTCGCTCTCGAGATCGAGCGTGGCGAGACGCACCAGACGACCATCCGTACCACGCGGTGCGACGCCGGCTCGGGTCTTGCGCACGAGCTTCGCGGCGCCACCGGCTGCAGACGCCTTGCCGGCCTCGGTACCAGCTGCCAGCGCATCCTCGGGCTTGAGGCCGTTGACGAGTGCCAGGGACCCGGCAGCGACTCCGAACAGTTGACGACGTCCGATCATGAGCGAACTCCCGAAATCCTTGGGCTACCCGAGCATACCCAAGCCCCGTTCTCCGGGCGATGCCCCGGTTGGGGCTGACCGCAGCGTAACCGCCCGGCCAGGCTCACCCGAGGCTCACCCGAGGCTCATCGGCCGGGGACGGGCATGCCCTCGTCGACTGCGTGGAAGATCTTGCGCGAGCAGGCCGGGTTGTCGATGCATTCGAGGGTAAGACGGCCGAGTCCGCGCCGCGAGACCGCGCCGAACTTGGTCTCGTCGTCAAACAGGCGCGCACCATCCGACGCCTCGGCCGGGATGTTACGCAGGACGGCATTGCGGATGATGGTCCAGTCGGCCCCCGAGGCCATCACCGCATCCTCGCCCGCCTGCTTCGCCTCGAACAGGCGACGCATGTTCTCGTAACGGGCGGGCGGGTAGACCGCCTTGCTGCGGCCGACACCCACGGAGCTGTGCAGGATGACCTGCCGTACGCGGGTAGCTGCCGACCACCGGGCGATCGCGGTGCCGCTCTTGGCAAAGAAATCGACGTCGGATTCGCTGCGTCCGAGGGCATCGACGACGGCGTCGTATCGCCGCGCCCTGAGAGCCCGCTCGATGTCGGCCTCGAGCAGCGCATCGCCCTCGATCATCTGCACGGTGAGCCCCGCAAGACGATCGCGACTGGAACTCGGCCGCAGGAAGACGGTCACCTCGTGGCCGGCGCCGACCAGCGCCCTGACCACCTCGGCGCCGAGTTGCCCGGAGCCCCCGAACACCAGCACGCTGCGCTTCGATTTCGGCTCGGCGC
>JBIKVA010000023.1:0-20809 GCA_044357085.1 Steroidobacteraceae bacterium
GCTAGCCACCGTCAACTCGATCTGCCCCTTGACCCTTCGGGTCGAGAGGATGACCACGTCCGGCCCGAGTTCTTCGCGGACGAGCTTGAACGCAGTACGCATGTCGGGGGCAAGGTAACGGCGAATGTTCATGATGATCTATCTCAGGTTCCAATCGTGTTGACCAGCCGCACCTTGCGGCTGTCGGGGACTTCGTTCCAGGCGATGACGTGCATCTGCGGCACGGTCGAGCGCAGGAAGCGTGCGAGCACCGGACGCAGGCTCGGCGAGACCAGCAGGACGGCCGGCTGACCGGACATTTCCTGACGCTGCGCGACTTCGAGCAGCCGCTGCTGCAGACGCTCGGCGAGGCCCGGTTCGAGCCCCGGCGTGGCGGCACCTGCCGCGACCGTGTTGGTGAGCATCTGCTCGAGTCCGGCGTCGAAGGTGACCACCGGCAGTTCCTGCGAGCCCCCGCAGATGTCCTGCATGATCTGTCGGGACAGCGCGATACGTACCTGGCCGATGAGCACCTGCGGGTCTTGCGACCGCGAGCCCGACTCCACGAGCGTCTCGAGGATGCTGCGCAGGTTGCGGATGGAGATACGCTCGGCGAGCAGACCCTGCAGCACCTTGACCACGACGCTGAGCGGCAGAGTTTTCGGTGTCAGGTCCTCGACCAGCTTGGGCGCCTGCTTGGCGAGGTTGTTGAGCAACTGCTGCACGTCCTCGTGGCCGAGAATTTCGTGCGAGTTCTGGCCGATCACCGTGCTCAGGTGCGTGGCGATGACCGTGGTTGGATCGACCACGGTGAAGCCCAGCGACTGCGCCTGCTCGCGGGCACCCGATTCGATCCAGTAGGCGTCCATGCCGAAGGCCGGATCCCGGGTCTCGATACCCTCGACGACGCCAAACACCCGCCCCGGGTTGATGGCGAGTTCGCGCTCCGGCATCACCGAGGATTCGGCCACGGGCACGCCGGAGAGCGTGATGCGGTAGCCGGTGGGCGGCAGATCGAGGTTGTCGCGGACATGCACCGCCGGAACCAGGAAACCGAGTTCCTGCGACAGTTTCAGACGCACACCACGGATCCGCGACAGCAGCTCGCCGCCATGGGCCTTGTCGACCAGGGCGACCAGCCGGTAGCCGACCTCGAGACCGATGCGGTCGACCGGCTGCACGTCATCCCACGACAGTTCCTTGCGCTCGACCGGGGCCGGCGGCGGCGGCAGGTCGAGAGCCTCGCGTGCCTTGCGCTCCTCGTCGGCGCGACGGCGCATGAGCAGGTTGGCGGCGTAGGCGCAGATTCCGGCGGCGGCGAGAAACATCAGGTTCGGCATGCCGGGAATGACGCCGAGGACACCGAAGACACCGCCGCAGATGTAGAGCATGCGCGGGTCACCGAACAGCTGCCGCGACACTTCCTGGCCCATGTCCTGCTCGCGCGAGATGCGCGTGACGATGACGGCCACGGCAGTCGAGAGCAGCAGCGCCGGAATCTGCGCTGCGAGGCCGTCGCCGATCGTCAGCAACGTGTAGACCGAAAGGGCATCGCCAAAGCTCATGTCGTGCATCAGCGGTCCGATCGCAATGCCGCCGAGGATGTTGATCAGCAGGATCAGGATGCCGGCGATGGCGTCGCCGCGGACGAACTTGCTGGCACCGTCCATCGAACCGTAGAAATCCGCTTCCGCCCTCACCTCGCCACGACGGACCCGCGCCTCGTCCTGGGTGATGAGCCCGGCGTTGAGGTCGGCGTCGATCGCCATCTGCTTGCCGGGCATGGCGTCGAGGGTGAAGCGTGCGGTGACTTCGGAGATGCGGCCGGCGCCCTTGGTGATGACGACGAAGTTGATGATCGTCAGGATGATGAACACCACGATGCCGACGGCGTAATTGCCGCCGATCACGAAGTGCCCGAAGGACTCGATCACGTGACCGGCCGCTGCCGGACCCGTGTGGCCGTCACTGAGCACCACGCGCGTCGAGGCGACGTTGAGCGCGAGCCGGAACAAGGTGGAGATCAGCAGGATCGACGGGAAGATCGCGAAATCGAGCGGCTTGCGCACCGAGAAAACCGAGATCAGGACGAGCAGCGACAAGGCGATGTTGAAGGTGAACAGCACGTCCAGCACGAACGGCGGCAGCGGCACCACCACCATGGCGAGCAGCGCAAGGATGGCGACCGGAACGCCGATGCCCTGGGCGAGCATCGAGCGCAGCGCCGGCAGACCGGTGCGGGTGTCGGCGGAGGCAGCCACTTACGCCTTCCCCCCCATCATCTCGATCTTCTCCACCGCGGGATCGACGAGCGGCAGAGGCGGCCGGGCCGTGCCGAAGCGCATCGCGGCCTTGAGCTGGTAGACGTAGGTCAGCACCTGCGCCAGAGCGACGTACAGGACGCCCGGCACTTCGTAGCCCACCTCGACGTGGCGGAACAGAACGCGGGCGAGCGGCGGTGCCGAGACGATGGGAACGCCACTCTCGGCGCCGATCTCGCGGATCCGCGCGGCGACTTCGTCCGCGCCCTTGGCCACGACCACGGGGGCAGCGTCCCGCCCTTCCTGATAGCGCAGCGCGACCGCATAGTGCGTCGGGTTGGTGACGATCACGGTGGCGCCCGGCACGTCCTTCATCTGCCGGTTGCGCGACGCCCGACCCAGTAGGCCGCGCATGCGCGACTTGGTCTCGGGGTTGCCGTCGGCTTCCTTGAACTCGTCGCGGATCTCCTCGCGGGACATCCGCAGTTCCTTGGTGTACTGGAACATCTGGAACGGACCGTCGATGAGGGCGATGATGCCGAGCGCCCCCGCCATGGACAGCAGCGCAAACGCCAGAATATCGACGCTCGCTCCCATCGCGGAGCCGAGCGGCATGGTGGCCAGGTAGGCGATCTCGTCCATCCGCGAATAGATGACCCAGACGCCGACCCCGCCCACGAACAGGAACTTGATGAAGGATTTGAGCAGTTCCACGAAGCTGCGGATCGAGAACATCCGCGCGACGCCCTTGAGCGGATCCAGCCGCTCACCCTTGAAACTGAGCGCTTCGGCGCTGAAATTCCACCCGCCGATGACCGCCGGCGCGGCGATGGCGGCGATGATCGTGGCCCCGAGCACCGGCAGGATGGCAAGGCCGGCCCGGCGGAAGTCCTCGACGAGGTGGCGCAGCATGATGTCCGGGAACATCAGGTCGGTCGAGTTGATGGCAAGTGCGCGGGACATCATTTCGGCGAGTTCCGTTGCAGCTTTTGTGCCAAACAAATAAATGGCGCCTGCCGCCGCGATCGACACCGCCGCCGCCGACAGGTCCGCGGACCTCGGGACCTGGCCCTTCTTGCGCGCGTCTTCAAGACGCTTGGCTGTAGGTTGTTCTGTGCGATCGTCGCTGTCTTTTTCCTCTGACATGGCCGCTCTCCCTCAGGGTCGGGGCGTCTGCTGCAGGGCCAGGGCGTCCGCAAACGCCTGTCGCAGCAATTCGAGGAAACCTTGTTGCACGCCCGGCAGGCCGAACTGCAACACCAGCAGACCGAAAACGAGGCTGATCGGGAAACCTACCGAGAAGATGTTCAGGGTCGGCGCCGAACGGCTGATCAGGCCGAAGGCCAGATTCGACACCACCAGGGCGGTGATGCCGGGCAAGGCGATCTGCAGCGCGCCGGAGAACAGCAGGCCGCCCGACAGGGCGAGCGCCCACACCCCCTCCCGCCCGATCCCGTCCATGCCGATGGGCAGAGTTCTGAAACCGTCGACCAGCAACTGGATCACCGCCAGATGCCCGTCGAGCGTCAGGAACGTCAGGGTCGCCAGCAACACATAGAACTGGCCGACCGCCGTGGTGGACACGCCACGCAGCGGGTCGACGTTGAAGGCAAACGACAGGCCCATGGAGTTGGCGATGAGCTGCCCGGCGATGCCGACTGCGTCGAAGGCCAGCTGCAGGATGAAACCGATGCCGATGCCGATGAGGATCTGCTGGACGATGATCTGCAGGCCCTCGAGCGACAGCAGGGACACCTGCGGCAGCGCCGGCAGCAGGGGCCCGATGAGGTAGGAAACGAAACCGGCGAGCCCGATCTTCACGCGGGTCGGCAACTGACGGGAACTGAACAGCGGCGCCACCGAAAAACAGGCGGCGATCCGCACGAATGGCCAGAACCACTCTGCCAGCCACCCCATCAGTTGCGCCTGGGTGATGCTGATCATGGATCAGCGCAGCAGATTGGGAATGTTGACGATCAGCGACTGGGTGTAGCTGACGATGACCTTCAGCATCCAGGGTCCCGCGACCACCATGGTGACGGACAGGCCGATGAGCTTGGGTATGAACGACAGCGTCTGCTCGTTGATCTGCGTCGCGGCCTGGAAGACCCCGATCAGCAGACCGATCGCGAGGATCACCAGCAGCACCGGCATGGCCAGCACGATCATGGTGGTGAGCGCATCGTTGCCGATGGTCATGACCATCTCCGGTGTCATCGCAGGAAACTCCCGGCGAGCGAACCCATGACGAGCGACCAGCCGTCGACCAGCACGAACAGCATGAGCTTGAACGGCAACGAGATCAGCACCGGGGAGACCATCATCATGCCCATCGACATGAGCACGGCGGCGACCACGAGATCGATGATCACGAACGGTATGAAAAGCAGGAAGCCGATGGTGAACGCGGTCTTGAGTTCACTGGTGACGAAGGACGGCACGAGGATGGACAGCGGCACGTCCTCGGGCTTCTCGAATCCCTGGCCACCGGAGATCTTCACGAAGGTGGCGATGTCGGTCTCACGGGTCTGGTCGAGCATGAAGGCCTTCAGCGGCACCAGCGCGCGATCGACGGCCGTGCTCGCATCGATGGTCCCTGCCTGGTAAGGCTGAAACGCCTCGACGGTGATCCGATCGATGACCGGCGCCATCACGAACAGGGTCAGGAACAGCGCAAGTCCGATCAGTACCTGGTTGGGCGGGGTCTGTCCGGCACCGATCGCCTGCCGCAGGATGCCGAGCACGATGATGATGCGGGTAAACGCCGTCATCATGAGCAGGATCGCCGGCAGCAGCGACAACAGCGTCATCAGGATGAGCGCCTGCAACGTCAGGCTGTAGGTCTGGCCACCACCCTCGGCGGCCTTCACGGTCAGCGCGGGCAAACTGATGCTGACACCGGTGTCCTGCGCGAACAGCAGGGCCGGAACCAGGGCGAGCAGGGCTGCCATCCAGGGCAACCAGCGCGCCGGTCGAGACCGGCTGCCGGGCGAAACGTCCGCGCGATTCATTTTCCGAGGCTCCGACGCAGCAGGTCGACGAAGCGTTCGCCGCTGGCGGTTGTCACCGGCAGGTTGCTGCCCGACCCGGAGGGACTCGCAGTCGGCGCCGTTGTCGACGTCGGCATCGCGGCCGTGCGGTGCAGGATCGCCACCCGACCATCACCCACCCCCAGCACGAGACGGGCGCCGTCGACCTCGAGAAGCACCACGCGCTCCTTGTTGCCGACGGTAATCTCGTCGACCACGCGCAGCGCCGAGTTGCGCCCACGCGGCGTCTGCCGCAGACGGCGCGCGATCCAGCCCACCAGCAGGATGGTGGCAATGACAATGGCGAGCGAGCCGAAGATCTGCAGCACCCCGGCGCCGCCGCCCACTTCCGTGGGGGTGACCGCCTGGGTCGGAGCGGCGAACTTGCCACCGCCCTCGCCCGCCGCCATGACGACGGGAGCCACCAGGCCAAGGCAGATGGCCAGAACGCGCGAACCCATGTTGGACAAACCTCGCATCACTTGAGCTTGCGGATCCGCTCGGCGGGGCTGACCACGTCGGTCAGGCGGATGCCGAACTTGTCGTTGATGATGACGACCTCGCCGTGGGCCACCAGCGTGCCGTTGACGAAGACGTCGAGCGGGTCACCGGCCGCACGATCGAGTTCCACCACCGAGCCTTGATTGAGCTGCAGCAGGTTGCGGATCGGAATCCGGGTGCGACCGACCTCGAGCGACAGAGTGACCGGGACCTCGAGGATGACGTCGAGGTTGACGTCACCGCTCGCCGCGCCGTCGCCGGAAAGCGACGCCGGATCGGGCGACAGCGGATCGAACAGTGAGGGATCCTGATTCTCGTTCATGACTTGGTGATGCTCCTGTCGGCTGCCGTGACCTCAACCGTGCGACCGTGCACGAATCGCTCCGTCACCTTGACGGACAACTGGCCGCGCGACGCGCCAAACTGACCGCGAAAGACCGGCACGTCCTCGGCGTAGACCAGGACCTTGCCGTTGAAATCACAGGGAATGACGTCGCCCGCCTTGAGATCCACCAGCCTCGACAGGGACATGCTCGAGCGCCCGACGAGCGCATTCAGCGTCACCTCGGCATCCTTCATTTCTTCGCGCAGGCTGCGTGCCAGATGCCGGTCGTCGTCGCCGCTTTCGTCGCGGAACGCCTTTTCCAGCAAGCCGCGGATCGGCTCGATCATGCTGTACGGAATGGCGACCATCATCCGCGTCGTGGCCCCCATGATCTCGAGCTCGTGGTCCGTGACCAGCAACACCTCGTTGGGGTTCATGACGGTCGCAAACAGCGGGTTGGTTTCGCTCGCGGACATCTCGAGCTTGAGCGGCAGCACGCTGGCCCATGCCGCGGTGATCTCGCGGATGGCGATCTCGCGGAACATCTGGATGATCCGGTTCTCGGCACCGGTGAAGTCGCGGTTGCGGATCTTGCGGACCTCGCCCCGACCACCGAAGAAATTGTCGACCAGGGCCGCCACCATGTCCGAGCTGAATACCAGCAGCGCGAGGCCGCGCAGCGGCTGCATGCGAATGACGTTGATCGAGGTGGGCATGCCCATCTCGGAAACGAATTCGGCGTACTTGACGGTGCGGAACGGCGCGACCTGCATCTGCGCCGGTCGCCGCAGCACGCGCACGATGGCTTCGCGGTACGACCGGCAGAAACGTTCGTTGACGAGATCGAAGGTGGGCATGCGTCCGCGCAGGATGCGCACCTCGCGGCCGAGGTCGTAACGCCTCGCCTCCCCCCCGTCGCCGCTGCCCTCCATGCTGACCCGGCCTTCGTTCATGCCGTTCAGCAGGGCGTCGACTTCCTCTTGGTTCAGTACTGGTTCATTGGGAGCCATGGTCGCGGAGCCTCACTGCATGACGAAGCTGGTGAACAGCACGGTCTCGACCTTCTTCGGGTCGCCGCCGATGCTCGCCACGTTCTTGCGAACGATCTCGAGGGCGTCCTTGCGGAGCTTTTCCTTGCCCTCGACGGTGCCGAGGAACTCCGCGTTCTGCTGACTGAAGAGCATCAGCAGGTCGTTGCGGATCACCGGATCGTGCTCGGCGAGTTTGGCCACGAGTTCCGGGGACCGAACCCCGACGCGAACCTGGATCTGCAGGAAACGGAAGGCCTGCGCACCCTCGAAATTGGTGACGAAGGCGGGCTCGGGCGCATAGAACTGCAGCGCCACCGGCGGCTCCGACGCCACGGCGGCCGACTCGAGGCTCTTGGACTGCTGCTGGGTCCAGAAATAGTAACCGCCACCACCCGCCGCCAGAACGACGACGGCAATGATGGGCAGCAACAACTTGTTCTTGCCAGCCGGTGCCTCTTCGGAAGCGCCCTTCTTGTCCTTGCTCTTGCTGTCAGCCACTGCTCGATCTCCTGTGCCCTGACGGGCGTAAGGCAACGAGCAAAGCCCGTGCCAACGTCAAATAATCGACATGACAGGGAGATCCTCAGACGTACAGGTCGACGTCCGTACGCTTGGTACGGCGACTGCCGGACAGCCGTCCCGCGGCTTCGGAGCTCCCCCCGGGGACGTCCGCGATCGACGCCCTCGATGGCAGCCCCCCCGGCCGTTCCACGGCACGGGCGAGTTGGCTGACGATCGAGGCGTCGTTGAGACGCAGTCCGGCGGCTCCCAGCAGGTCCCGCAGTTGCGGCAATGCCTGTTCAAGAGCAACCCGGGTCTGCGCCACGGCCGCCCCGAAAGCAACGTTAACCTGCCCGTCGTGCAAGGTCACGCGGACTTCGAGCATGCCGAACTCGTCCGGGGCGAGTCGGATCAGCGCCTCGTGCCCTCCCCCAGCCAGCAGGTGGCTGACGTGGGCAGCCAGCCCGGCGCCGAGTTCGGGCGTATCGAAAGGCAGGGGCTGCTGCGCCGGCTCGGGGACCGGGGCCTGCGTCGGCACTTCCCGCGCGCCATCGGTAGCGGACCCCCGCGGCCGCTGCAACATGGCCATCACGGACGAATCTACCTGCAGATCGATCTGCTTCGCCGTCACCCGGCTGAGAGAGCGACGGCCGGCAAGCGTCTGCGACCCCTCGCCCGACCGGTCGCCCGCCGCGCCGGACGATGCGTCAGCGGTGGACGACTCGGTGCGGTGCACTCCGAGCGTCCCAGCCCCGGCCGCCGGTGTGGCGATGGCGGTGGTGGCAGGCTTCGGAACCGAAACAGTCATGTCCTCGACTTGGCTGGCCAGCGGGTGCCTCAAGCGCGTACCGGGCGCCTGCTCGGTGGGGGCGCTCGCGGTAGGGGCGCTCGCGGTGGGCGCCCTCTGGAGCGGGAGCTTATCGCTCGAGGCTTTGTCGCTGGAGCCTTTATCGCCAGCATCTTTTCTGTCGCTGGAGGCCTTGTCAGGCACAACGTGAACGCCGGACGGCTCCCTCGCAGAGGTGGCCGTCGGCCCCGGTTCGGGTGGCACGGGCAAAAGGGCCGGACGGGGCATTGCGCCCGCAAAGTTGCCGAGTTCCCCGAGCAGGTCGTCGAATTCTTCGCGCGCGCCCCGCAGCCGCTTCTTGTCGCGATCGTGGCCTGCATGCGGCTCGTTGACGACCTGAGGCGAAGGCAGGGCGACCGCCGGACCGTTGCCGAGGGCGGGACCGGACATTCAGGACTGCCTCACGCGTCGGCTGCGGCGACCCGCAACGGCCGCTGTGCGCGCTCGTCGATCTCGCGCTGTTCGCGACGATTGTCGGACTGTCGATCCTCGGTCCGCCAGCGTTCGACGACGGCACCGACGGCACGATTCTGGACGGCGACATCGCGCAGCTTGTGCTGCAACTGCACGCGCTCCAGCTCCAACTGCGCCACGACGGACTCCTGTTGTCGGATGGCATCCGCAAGCCGGGCGATGAACGCCTGGAAGTCGAGCAGCGCGCGTCCGTTCATGCCTTGGGCCACTCGCGGTCCGAAACTGCCCTCGTAGTCGCCCTTGTACTGGGCGAGCTGCTCGAGGCGATTCTTCGCCTCGGCGAGCTTGGCGTCGGCACCCTGCAGGCGCGTGGCCGCCTCGCGTTCACCGGATTGCAGCGACTGGCGGTAGAGACCGAGGCGTTGTTCGCGCTTCATGGATTGGCTTCTCGGGGATCAGGGGATCGCAAGGGGATGAAGGGCGCTCTGCGGATCACTGCAGTAGCGAGAAAAGTTCGTTGATGCTGTCATCGATACGCGCGCTCTCGTACGGCCGCTGCGCAAGGAAGGCGCAGATTCCCGGCCACAACTGGATCGCCCGATCGACGGTGGGGTTGGAGCCCGCCTTGTAGGCACCGAGGTTGATGAGTTCCCGCGACTGGTTGTACGCCGACAGCAGCTCCCGCAGGTGGCGGGCGGCCTCGACCATTTCGGGCGGCACGATTTCGTTCATGACGCGGCTGATCGATGCCTCGATGTCGATGGCGGGATACTGCCCGGATTCGGCGATCCGACGCGACAGCACGATATGGCCGTCGAGGATGGCCCGTGCGGCGTCGGCGATCGGGTCCTGCTGGTCGTCGCCCTCGGTCAGCACGGTGTAGAAGGCGGTGATCGAACCTCCGCCCGCCGCGCCGTTGCCGGCGCGCTCGACGAGTTGCGGCAGCTTCGCGAATACGGAGGGCGGGTAGCCCTTGGTGGCCGGGGCCTCGCCCACTGCAAGTCCGATCTCGCGCTGCGCCTGTGCGAAGCGGGTGAGCGAGTCCATCAGCAGCAGCACCGAGCGGCCTTCGTCACGGAAGTGTTCGGCAATCGCGGTGGCGAGCATCGCACCCTGCAAGCGCATCAGCGGCGGCGCATCGGCCGGTGCCGCGACCACCACCGCGCGCTTGCGGTCTTCGGGGCCGAGAATGCGCTCGACGAATTCCTTGACTTCGCGACCACGCTCGCCGATCAGGCCGACGACGATCACTTCGGCTGCCGTGAAACGCGCCATCATGCCGAGCAGCACGCTCTTGCCGACGCCGCTACCGGCGAACAGGCCGATGCGCTGACCGCGGCCGACGGTGAGCGCCGCGTTGATCGCGCGGACGCCGACATCCAGCGGTTCGCTGATCGGATCACGATCGAGGGGGTTGATCGCTTTCCCCATCAGGGGGCGAGGATGACAGCCGCGGATCGGTCCACGACCATCGAGTGGCTCGCCCGCGCCGTCGATGATCCGTCCAAGCATGCCGTCGCCGATGGCCACCGAACCTGAGCGCCGCGTCGGGATCACCCGCGTGTCGGGCTCGAGCCCCTGCAGGGAGCCGGTGGGCATCAGCAGGAGACGATCGCCGGAGAACCCCACCACCTCGGCCTCGGTGGTCGGCGCATGGCGGGAGACCAGCGAACAACGATCGCCGACGGCGGCCTGGCAGCCGCGCGCCTCGAGCGTGAGGCCGATCATCCGCGTGAGGTGTCCCTCCACGGGGGGCATCGGGATGCGGTCGATCTGCGCACCGAATTGCTGCAATCGCGGCGCAAACGAGCCGTTCACGACAGACCCCCTTCCGCTTCGAGTTCGGCGGTGACGTCGCCGGAGATCGCGCCGCGCGACTCCGCCAGCACCGTCTCGCAAGCCACAGCGACGCGCGACTCGAGCCGCGCATCGATCTGCGAGGACTCGAGGATGACGCGCGCCCCGCCACGACCGACGTTCTGATCGTCGACCAGCGTCCAGGCGGTTTCGCTGCGCAGGGGATCCAGTTTCTCGCGGACCGCACCGGCATCGGCCGGATGCAGATGCACCCGAACCTCGCGGTTCGAGACCGGCAATTCACCGAGGCAGCGCCGGATGATTTCGATGACCTGTTCCGGATGCTGTTCGAGTTCGCGACGTGCGAGCTGCGCACCGACGCCGAGCGCGAGCCGCGCCATTTCGTCGGCGGCCGCGTCGTCGAGGCGCTCGAGCGGACGCGCCATCTGCGCGAGCACCGACGTCAGTGCGGCGATCGACTCGTCGAGCTGCTGCACCCGCGCGTTGATCTCGGCGGCCGCGGCATCGACACCCTCGCGGTAGCCGCGCTGGAAACCTGCCTCGACGGCAGCCTCGACGGCAGCCCGCGTCTCGTTTTCGACCTCGGTCGCGGCGGGGTTGCGGCCGCGGAACGTCACCAGGGGTCCGCTGACGCGCGGCGGCTCCCAGAGCCGACCCGACGACGCCTGTCCCGGAAGCCGGGCAGCCAGTGACTCAGACATAGGATTCTCCACCGCGTGCGCCGAGCGTGATCGTGCCCTCGTCGGCGAGGCGTCGCGCAACGTCGAGGATCTCGCGCTGCGCGCCCTCGACTTCCGACAGCTTCACCGGCAACGCCGCCTCGAGGTCGTCTTTCAACATCTCGGCGGCGCGCTGCGACATGTTGCCGAAGATCTTTTCCTTGAGCGCGTCCTCGACGCCGCGGAGGGCGAGCAGCAGCTTGTCGCTCGCAACCTGCCGCAGCAGTTCCTGCATCGCGCGATCGTCGAGTTCGTTCAGATCTTCGAACACGAACACCAGATCCTCGATGCGCTTGCCAAGATCGGGGTCCGCGTCCTTGATGTCGCGCATCACCGTCGACTCGATGCGAGGTTCGAGGTAGTTGACGATGTCGGCGACGATCTTGGGTCCGCCGAAGCCCGCTGCCTGCAGCCGCGCGGCGCTGCCGAGCTGGCGCTCCATCACGGCGTCGAGTTCTTCGAGTGCATCGGGCTGGATGCCTTCCATGGTCGCCACGCGCATCAGCACGTCCGCCCGGATTTCCTCGGGCAGTGCGGCGAGCACCTTGGCGGAATGGGCCGCCTCGAGCTGACCGAGGATGATGGCAACGATCTGCGGGTGCTCCACCCGGATCATGTCGGCCACGGCCTTCGGTTCCATGTACTTGAGCGAATCGATGCCCTTGGAGGCACGACCGAGCAGGATCTGGTCGATGATCGACGCCGCGGCGGACTCGCCCAGCGCCTCGATCAGCGCGTTCTTGACGAAATCGGAGTTCGAGACGCCGAGACCCGTCGAGGCGTCGACCTCGGCAATGAAGGTGCCGACCAGGTCGGAGACCTCGTCGCGCGGCACGTCGGCGATCTGCGCCATCGTGGTACCGATCTTCTGCACCAGCTTCGGCGGCAGGTGTTTGAGGATCGCCGCCGCCTCTTTCTCGCCGAGCGTCAGCAGCAGGATGGCTGCCCGTTCGATACCCGATCGCGGACTGGAACTGAGTGATACGTCAGGCATTGTTCATGGCCCACTTGCGAACGACTTGTGCGACGCGTGCCGAGTCACCCTGGACCAGGGCCTTGGCCGCCTGGATATTCTGCTCGTACTTGGTCAATCCTGCCGGCTTCGCACCGGGCTGACCGGCTTCGCCGCCCGGCGCACCATCGGCACCGGCAGTCGCCAAGGCTCCGCCGCCTGCACCCTCGAAGAGGGCGGGCAGGAAGTCGCCGTCGTCGTCGCGCTCGGGGCGCGCGGGGGCGAGCACGTCCGTCAGCCGCTGCAGCAGCGGGCGGACCACGAAGAGCACCAGGATCACGAGGGCCAGCAGACCGGCCACGACCTTGGCGACGTCGAGGAACCAGGCGCGCTCCCACAGCGGCAGAGACTCCATCTCGCCTTCCGGTTCACGCGGTTCGCCACGCCAGGGGCTGTTGACCACGCTTACGCTGTCGCCACGCGCGGCATCGAAGCCCACCGCATCCTTGACGAGCGTGGTGATGCGGTCGATCTGCTCGCGGGTCAACGGTGCTTCCGTCACCTTGCCATCGCGGCCGGTGACCTGGATGTTGTCCACCAGAACGGCGACCGAAACGCGTCGCAGACGACCGGCCGGCTGGCGCGTGTAGGCCACGGTCCGGTCGATTTCGTAGTTCCGGGTCGCCTGCAATGAAGAAGGCGTGGTTGCGGAAGAGGCGTTTGCAGCCATGGCTGCCCCGCCCTGCGCGCCGCCCGGGGCAGCGCCTGCCGGCGTCGGCGCGGGCGCCGGAGCGGCCTGGTTCGACGCCGATCCCGGCACACCGGAGGCGTTGACGGACTGGCCGCTGCGGTCTTCGGAGATCTGTTCGCTGCGCACCACGGCGCTCTGCGGCGTGAACTGCTCGCGGGCTTCCTCGCTCGCGCTCATGTCCACTTGCGCGCTGACCTCGGCCCGCACCCGTCCGGGACCGACGAGAGGCGAGATCAGGGCTTCAACCCGCTGCGAATACATGTCCTCGAGCTGGCGTGCGAACTCCATGAGTTGCTCGCGGGCGGCGAATTCGTCCCGACCGCGCGGCGACGACAGCAACCGCCCCCCCTGATCGACCACCGTGATCTGGGTCGCGTCGATATCCGGCACCGCAGAGCCGACCAGATTGACGATCGAGTTCACCTGCTCGGCGGACAGCCGACGGCCGGACCGCAGCTGCAGGAAGACGCTGGCGCGTCCCGGCGAACGGTCGCGGATGAAGGTCGAGTTGCGCGCCGAGGCGATGTGCACACGCGCCGACGCAACCTGCTGCATGCTCGAGATTGTGCGCGCAAGTTCTTGTTCCAGAGCGTGTTGATACCTCGCCCCCTCCATGAACTGCGACATCCCGAAGCCGTTCTCCTGGGCGAGATTCGAAAATCCGCCCGTGGACAGCGTGCCCTGCTCGGCGAGCAGCATGCGGGCGTCGTGGATCCGTTCGGCGGGAACCGACAAGGCGCCGGTGCCGGGTTCGATCCGATACTCGATCCCCGCTCCGGAGAGGGCCTTGGTGACGGCCGAGGCGTCGGCGTCCGGGAGGGTGGCGTAGAGGACCGAATAGGTGGGTCCCTTGGTCCACAAGGTCACCCCCACGCCCAAGGCCACGGCCGCGGCGAGTCCAACGAGCAACAGTACGGGCTTGATGCTGGCGGACAGGACCGGCAGCAAATTGCCGCCGGGTGCTGGGTTGGCCATTGCTTGAGTTGCCATCTAGAAGTGACTCCGACTGTTCTGCACGAAAAACGGCTGCCGGTCAGACCGGCATGTTCATGATGTCCTGATAAGCGGAGATCATGCGGTTGCGAACCTCGACGGCACCGCGAAACGCAATGCTCGATTTCTGCATGTCGAGCATGACTTGCGGCAGTTCGACGCCGGGCGTCCCCCGCTGAAAGGCCATCGCGGTTTCGGAGGCCTTGGTCTGCAACGCGCTGACGCTGTCGAGTCCGTTCTTCAGGACCGAGGCAAAACTGACCTTGGGCGTCGCATTGCCGAGTTCGGTGCCGGCGATGGCTTTCTCGAGCCGAAGTGACGGCCCGCCGGTCTGCTCGCGCAGGCTGCGGATCTGCGACAGCACCCGATCGATCTCAATCTGACTCATCTCGCTGACCTCGAAGTACTCTTGGCTTCGAGATAACAGCAATTTTCGTGCCGACCCGCCTGTCCCCGCCCATCGGCGGCGCTCTCGTCAATAATCCGACGGCTTCAGTCGCCGGCTTCGGCCACCGACATGCCGAATCTGCGCATCTTTTCCACCAGCGTGGTCCGCCGCAGCCCCAACAGACGGGCGGCCTGCGATACCGTGCCGCCGCTGCGGGCCAGGGCCTCGGCGATGAGTTGCTGCTCGATGGCGTAAAGATGCGCCTTCAAGTCGAGCCCGTCCTGCGGCAAGGCATCGCCCGAGGCAGCGGCGGGGGGCTGCTCGACCGATGCCGCGGCAGTCGACTCCTCGACCGACGGCAAAGCCACCGGCGGAGCGTGATCCTTGGGGGGCTGCGCCGCATCGAGCCCCGGCTCGCCGCTCGCCTCGCCGGTCGCCTCGCCGGTAGCAAAGATCTGCCCTGTCGAGGTGTCGACTTCGGGGAGAGGTTCGGCCATGTCGACCAGCAACTGCGACATCGCATGCTCATCGAGGAACCCCGCACGATAGCGGGTCGGCAGGTCGAGCAGGTCGACGGCCTGATCGCCGTTCAGGACGCTGAGGCGCTCGATCAGATTGCCGAGTTCGCGGACGTTCCCCGGCCAGGAGTACGCCTTGAGAGCCTCCAGCGCGCGGTTGGAGAGACGCAACGAGGGTCGGCCGGCAGAGACATTCTGTTTGGCGAACTCGCCGATGAGCACCGGCAGGTCGTCGATACGTTCGCGCAGACTCGGCATCTCGATCGGAAACACGTTCAGACGGTAGAAGAGATCGCCGCGGAATTGCCCGCGGGCGATAGCGTCTTCGAGATTGCGGTGGGTTGCCGCGATGATGCGCACATTGCAGCGGATCGGCGTGTGGTTGCCCACCCGCTCGAAAACGCGCTCCTGCAGGACGCGCAGCAGCTTGACCTGCATCGGCAGGCTCATATCGCCGATTTCGTCCAGGAAGAGCGTGCCGCCTTCGGCAACCTCGAAGCGCCCGCGGCGGGCAGTGTAGGCGCCCGTGAAAGCCCCTTTTTCGTGCCCGAAGAGTTCACTCTCCAGCAGTTCGGCCGGGATGGCACCGCAGTTGACGGCGACGAAGGGGCTGCCGCGGCGCGGACCGCTGTCGTGGATGGCGCGGGCGACCACTTCTTTGCCGGTACCCGATTCGCCGAGCACGAGGACGCTGGACTCGTGGGCCGAGACCTTGCGGATGAGCCGGCAGACATCCTGGATGGCGGATGAGGCGCCACTCGGCAGACGCGCCGAGAACCCCGCATTTTCAGCGGCGGACTGTATTTGCCTGGTTGCCAGGCGGCTCTCGCCTGGCTGCCCGATGCGCCCTCCTCCCACGCGGCCGTTATAAGCCACGTTTTTGACGCATGCGAGCAGAAACGACCGAGACTGTTCCGAAACGGAACAGAATCGTGTCGGTCAGCGGCTCGTCGTCCTCGTTCCGGCGACCTGTCGGCGATGCGCGCGGAAGATCAGCCGCTCGAGCTGGTCGGCCTCGGCCTCGGAGAACGCGTCGAAATGCAGTCGGACATGTCCAGTAGCGGGATCCGACTCGGTAATGGTGCCGAAGAGCCGAAGCGGCCGGGGAACCTGCGGGTGGATGAAGAGTTCGGCCAAACCGCGGCTGCCACGGGACAACGGCCCCCCTCGCGGCACCCAGCCAAGGCCGCGGAAGTCGAGATCCACCTCGACTCGCTCACCGGAGCCGCCATGGGCAGCGGTGCGCAGGTCGAGCAGCAACTCCATCACCAGCGTCAGCTTGACGTCGATGCGACGCAGCTCGTGCATGACCGCCGGGTCGGTGTCCCCGCGATCGGCGGATGGCCGGTCGTCGAACAGTTCACAGGCCTGGAAGACACTCAAATTGTGGGCGACATCGGCGTGGGACGCGCGCAACACGACCCCCGAGTCCGCCGGATGAAACACCAGCGGAACACTCGTCCGAAGGACGAGGCCACCCTCGCCCGACATCAATATCTACCACCCGGCGGCCGGGACATGCCGTACGCGGCCGCCGGACCACCGGAGACCGGCCGCGCGCCTTGCTGGACGGTCGGCGCCAACCCCGGGGGCATGGCGGTCGGCGGCGTCGCCGCGGGCTGCGCCGCGCCCTTGGCGCCGGGTGCGATCGCGACCCAGGCCGAGCGGATTTCGCCGAGCAGCGACGCCAGATGCGGCAGGTGTTCGCGGCGGCTGGGCACCATGGCCACCAGCAGCTGCCGGGAGACATATTCGTAGAGGTTGTCGAGGTTGGCCGCGATCTCGCCCCGACTCATGTCGAGACAGCCGCGCAACTCGTCGACGATGGCGATGGCCCTCTGCAAGTGCAAAGTGGCATCGATCGAGGCGCCGTTCTGCGCGCACCCTCTCGCCTGCGCGATGCGCTGCAAAGCGCCGTCGAGCAGCATCAGGATGAGCTTGTGGGGATCGGCCTCGGCAACGCCGCCGTGGTTGGCGACCTGTCGGTAAGCATTGGAACCATTGGTACGTGCAAATGACATCGGCTACTCCGGGGCGACTGTCCGGGGACAATGGGTTTAACGGCCCACCGCGCCGGAACTTTAGCGCATCCCCAACTGCCCGGCCGGTCCGGGCGCGTCGCTCATCAGGCGCCTATCTTGGCGATCTGGGTGCTCGTCCCCTGCATTTCGTTGAGCATCTTGTCGAGGTTGATGAACTGCGCCTGGTAGCGCTTCTGTATCGTCAGCAGTCGCGCTTCCATGACCTCGCGGTCCTTGGTCAGACGGGTCTTCGCCTGATCGAGACTGGTGGTGCGCTGCGTCAGCGCGCCGTTCGAGTCGACCTGCGACTTGATGACCGTGTCCACGCGCGCGGCAAAGCCGTCCGTTGCCGTGAACATCTTCGCCACTTCATCGAGATTGGCATTGAGCGCGGCAGTCAGTTGCGTGTCGTTGACGCTCAACTTGCCATCGGCAGCGAAACGGATGCCGATCGCCCCGAGCATGTTGTAGGTGCCGGTCACGGAAGAGGTCTTGCCGCTGATCTCGCGGCGCAGGGTGGATTCGATGGTGCGCAGGCTGGCGTCGCCGAGCAAAGGACCGCCGATCCGGGTCTTCGGATCGTAGGCCCGCATCCTCGCGGCCTGTGTCTGGAAGGCGTTGTATTCGTTGACGAAACGGTTGATCTGCCCCTTGATCGCCGACAGATCGGTACTGACGGTCAGGTTGAGTGTGGTGCCTGCCTTGGCCGCCACGAGATCGAGCGTCACGCCATCGAGGGTGCCGCTGAGGGTGTTTCCGGATGACGTCACCGTGATGCCGTCGATCTTCACCGAGGCGTCTTGCGCCGCCACCGTCGTGGTGAAGCCGCTGACGAAGGTGTCGAGCCCGCTCACCGGATTGTTCGCCGTCATCGAAATGGCGTTTGCCGCGCCGGTCTTGGTCGAACTCAGGGTCAACCGTGAACCCGTGGGCGTCGTCAGGATGGCCGCCTGAACCCCCGTGTTGCCGGAAGCGCTGTTGATGGCATCGCGCAGGCCGGCCAGCGTGGTGCCGGCTGCCACCGAAACCGTGAACGAATTGCCATTCTGGGTGAAGACGAGATCGCCGGATCCGACGGTCGCCGTGGAGCCACCCGCCTGCTCGGCCGAGGCCTGCCGATTGGCGGCCGCGAGCTGGGTGACTTCGACCGCATAACTTGCCGGAACGGCGGTGTTGGTCACGGTGGCCTTGAACACCGCGGTGTCGGAACTGGTACCACGCTTGGTGATCAGCGCGTCGTTCGTCTTCAGACCGGCCAAAGCCGACTGCAGCGACGTCAGCGACGTGCGCAACTGGTTGACCGCAGTGGACTTGGTGCTGTTGGCGGTTTCCGCCCGCGAGATCCTCTGCTCGAGAGGCGCACGCTCGGCCGCAACCAGCTGGGATACCAGCGTGTTGACGTCGAGACCTGATGATGTGAGACCTGCCATGACTCGACTCCTTAACGGTCAGTATTCTCGAATCTATAGCAAGCAATATCCGTGCCGAAAATGCGTTCTACTCCGATAACCCCGGCTTCTCCGGGAATTGCGAGACTCCCCTACTGCATCATTACAGAAGGCGAACTCTCCATGGCCGCCAGATCGACCGAACCGGCGGACCCCTCGCCCGCCCCAACCTGCTCGCGCAGGTCGGCCTGGGCCGCCGCCAGCAGTTCGCTGACACCGTAATTGAGGTTCAGCAAAGCATTGCTGAGCGCTTTCACCGGGCCGCCCATCTGGACCGCCATGGCCCAGCCGAGGCTGTGACCCTGTGCCGCCTCGCTCTCGAGACTGCTCGTGAGCCACTGGATGGCGGTCAGCAACTGGCCAGCATTGGCCTCAAGGCGACCCAACTCCTCGGTGACACCCGTACCTGTCTTCATGGACCCACCCTCGGGACCACCCGCCGCCCCTTGCGGGGCGACGGGCTGTCCTTTTCCTTTTGACTATTTGACTATTGGACCGATCGATCAGCGCAGCAGCGAGAGCACGCTGTTCTGCGAGGCGTTGGCCTGCGCCAGGATCGACGTACCCGCCGACTGCAGGATCTGCGCCCGGGTGAGCCGCGCCGTTTCCACGGCGTAGTCGGCGTCCTGGATGCGGGACCGAGAAGCGGACTGGCCTTCGAGGGCGATGCGCTGGGCGTTGATGGCCTGATCGAAGCGGCTGGAGATCGCACCGAGCGTCGCGCGGTTGCTGGTCACCGTGGCGAGCGCCGCATCGATCGAGAGGATCGCCTTGTTCGCGCCCACCACCGTCGACAGGTCGACGGTGCTGATCGTGTTGCTCGTGACCGTGCCGCTGGTCAAGGTCGCCGCACCGGCCGCCGCACCCCAGTCCGTCAGCACCACGTTGCCGGCACCGGAGTAGCTGATCGTGACCGTCGAGGCCGTGGCCGCCGAGGCGTAGACATTGGTGAGGCCGAGCGAGTTGACCGAAGCGGCCAGATCCGCCGCCGTCGTGCCCGTGACGCTGAGCGCCGTGCCGCCGGCCACCGAGATGGTCTTCGAGGCGAACGTGCCGACCGCCGCCGAGGTGCTCTCGACACCCGTGTAGCGGCCGATGTTCGCACCGGTCTGCGAGGTGATGCCGGTGACGGTGATCTGCTCGCCGACGTTGGCACCGCCCTGGAAGCTCGCCGTGGCCATGCTGCCGTCGAGCAGCTTGCGGCCGTTGAAGTTCGTCTGGTTGGCGACCCGGTCGATTTCCTGACGCAGCTGGCTCACTTCCGCCTGCAGCGACGCCCGGTCGGTGTCGGAGTTGGTGAAGTTCGCCGACTGCACCGACAACTCGCGGATACGCTGCAGGTTGGTGGTGATCGAGTCGAGACCGCCTTCGGCCGTCTGCGACAACGACAAACCGTCGGCCAGGTTGCGCACGGCGACCGTGAGGCCCCGAACCTGCGTGGTGAAGCGCTCGGCGATCGCGAGGCCCGCCGCATCGTCCCGCGCATTGTTGATGCGCAGACCCGAGGACAAGCGGTTCATCGCCTGCTGGACATCCCCGCCGTTTCGCGCCAGCACACGCTGGGCACTGAGGGAGGCAATGTTGGTATTGATGATCGTGTTACTCATTTTCCTGATCTCCTTTTCTGCCCGTCCGCCGTATCCGGAAGACTTCCGGGTTGTTTCGACTACTTGGGCCTAAAGTGTTGTTGCGACGGGCCGATACTCCCATTGCGCGGAATCTCGGCAATTCGCAGCTCACGGATCTGTGATGCAAGTCCGGTTCGGCGATTTCTTTGGGACGTCTCGCGCGCCACCGCAGCAGCCAGGCTCTCCCGCGGCAACGGGGTGAATACCCCGAGTTATCAGTGGGTTACGGGGGGTAACGCCGGCGCCCTGCCGCCCTCGTGGGGGCGTGGGCGTATCGCGGCATGTCGGCCGGAAGCGACGCCGTCCGATCGACGGCAAACTGTGACGCAGGTCCGGATTGGCGTCAGAAACCGAAACGCCCCGCAAGCTTTCGCTTGCAGGGCGTCCCGGTGGTCCGGGGTCGATGTCGTCGCTTCACCGCCCCGAATCTTGTTGGCTGTCCTTATGCGCCTCAGCGCAGCAGAGACAGCACGTTCTGGGGTACGGAATTGGCCTGCGACAGGATCGACATGCCCGACTGCTGCAGGATCTGCGCGCGCGTGAGCGCGGCGGTTTCCATGGCGAAGTCGGCATCCTGGATGCGCGAGCGCGAAGCCTGCTGGTTCTCGACCGTGATGCGCAGGTTCGAAATCGTCTGCTCGAAGCGGTTCATCGTCGCACCGAGCTTGGCGCGCGAGTTGCCCAC
>JBIKVA010000193.1:0-5315 GCA_044357085.1 Steroidobacteraceae bacterium
GGAAAGCGACCCTCGCTGCAAGGCGGCCACCTTCGCCTCGATGAGATCCTCTCGTTGTGGATCCAACCCCTCCCAATCTGGATCGGCATGGATCCAGGTCAGTTGCCGCTTGGCGAGCTGCCGCGACGCCGCCACCGCCCGCAGCACCGCTTCATCGAGCGAACATTCGCCCGCCAGATGCGCCCACAGCTGCCGGTAGCCGACTGCGCGCAACGATGCCGCTTCAAGAGGGATGTCGGGCCGGGCACGCAGCGTTTCAACCTCCCGCAGGAACCCCGCCGCCAGCATCGCGCCGAAGCGTCGAGCGATACGGTCGTGCAGCGACGCACGATCCGCGGGCACCAGCGCGTAGCGGTGCATGCGCAGCGTCGCGGCGGGTGGACGCGTCTCTCGTTGCCAGTCGCTGATGGGGCGACCGCTCGCCTCGTAGACCTCGAGCGCGCGCTGGATCCGCTGCGGATCGTTGGGGTGGATGCGTGCGGCCGCCTGCGGGTCAACGCGCCCGAGTTCTGCATGCAGGGCGGGCCAGCCGAGCGCGGCGGCGCGCGCATCGATCGCCGCACGAATCGCGGGGTCGGCAATCGGCAACGGCGCGATGCCGCGCAGCAGCGCGTTGAAGTAGAGCATCGTGCCGCCGACCAGCAGGGGCAGGCGACCGCGGGCGTGGATGTCGCGGATCGCCGTCAGCGCATCCGCGACGAATTCCCCGGCACTGTACGTCTCGGACGGCTCGCGGATGTCGATGAGGTGATGGCGGACGCTAGCCCGGGTCGCCAGGTCGGGTTTGGCCGAGCCGATGTCGAAGCCACGATAGACCTGCGTCGAGTCGACGCTGATGATCTCGACCGGGAGGCGCGCCGCAAGCGCGAGGGCCAGATCGCTCTTGCCGCTCGCGGTCGGGCCGGCGAGCAGGATCGCCCCCGGCCCGGTCATCTGCCGCGGAGGAACAACTGGTCGAGTTGCTCGAGACCGAGCAGGGTCCAGGTGGGTCGGCCATGGTTGCACTGGCCTGCCCGCTCGGTCGCTTCCATGTCGCGCAGCAGCGCGTTCATCTCGGGAATCGTCAGCTTGCGACCCGCGTGGATGGCGCTGCGGCAGGCGATGTTGCCGAGCAGGACGTGGGCCGCGGCCTCGAGATGATGCGCGCCACGCTCGTCGGCGAGATCGCGCAGCACTTCGCGCACGAGCGGCCCCGGATCCACATCGGCCAACAAGGCCGGCAACGCGCGGACCGCGAGCCGTCCGGGTCCGATGACGTCGATCTCGAAGCCCGCTTGCGCAAACTCGGCGGCCCGCGGCTCGAACTCTTCCGTCTCGTGCACCGCCACCTCGACCACCCGCGGCTCGAGCAGGCGCTGGATGGCCGGTGCGGCGCCGAAATCACGTTTCATGCGCTCGTAGAGCACGCGTTCGTGCGCGGCGTGTGCGTCGACCAGCACCAGCCCGGCGGCGTTCTGGGCAAGGATATAAGTGCCGTGCAACTGCGCGAGCGCCGTACCGAGCGAACCCGGCGCGGCAAACGCGGCATCAGCCGCCGCGCGCTCCGGGGCTGCGCGCTCCGGGGCTGCGCGCGTCGGGACAATCGGCTCGGCGACCGCCTGCAGCCCCAGGCTCGACTGCGCCGACACAGCGGCCGGCGCCGCGGCCAGCACCTCGGCACGCGCCGTCGGTGCGGCTGTGCCGGCGCCAACACCGAGAGCGTCGTGCACGCTGCGGAAGATGAAATCGTGCACCTGCCGCAGATCGCGAAAACGCACCTCCAACTTTTGCGGGTGGGCGTTCACGTCCACCCACTCGGGATCGAGTTCGAGGTAGACGAGATAGGCCGGTTGACGACCGTGGTACAGCACGTCGCGATACCCGAGGCGTATTGCGCCCGCGAGCACCCGGTCGCGTACCGCACGCCCGTTGACGTAGGCGAACTGCTGGTCGCTGCCGGTGCGCGCCGCCTGCGGCTGGCCGAGCCAGCCCCACAGGCTCACCGAGCCCGACCGGCGCTCGAAGGGCAGCGCCTCGGCGATGAACGGCTCGCCCATGATCGAGGCGATGCGCTGCCGCTGGGCCTCGGCGGTGGTGGCGAGCGGTGCATCGAGCAGCACCCGCCCCTCGTGGCGCAACCGGAAGGCCACATCGAAGCGCACCAGCGCAAAACGCTCGACCAGTCGCGCAATGTGACCGAGTTCAGTGGCCTCGGCGCGCAGGAACTTGCGCCGCGCGGGCACGTTGTGAAAAAGATCCCGCACCTCGACCAGCGTGCCGCGCGGCTGCGGCGAAGGCGCCACCGCCGCGACCTCGCCGCCCTCGACGCGGATCTCGGCGCCCTGCGTCGCGCCCGCCACGCGCGAGGCAATGCGCAACCGCGCCACCGAGCCGATCGACGGCAAGGCCTCGCCGCGGAACCCCAGCGAACTGATCGCGGCGAGGTCTTCGAGACAGCTGATCTTGCTGGTCGCGTGTCGCTGTACGGCGAGCGGCAACTCGGCGGCCGGGATCCCGTGACCGTCATCGAGCACGCGCACCAGGCGCGTACCGCCGCCCTCGATGTCGATGTCGACAGAGCGCGCCCCGGCATCGAGAGCATTCTCGACGATTTCCTTGACGAGGGACGCCGGCCGCTCGACCACCTCGCCGGCGGCGATCTGGTCGATGAGCGCACCGGGCAACTGGCGGATGGGCACGCGGATTTCTTAGAGCGCGCCCGACCGGGTCGGGGCGCTCTCGGCAGCGGTCGCCACGACCGTGCGCCCGGCGTCGCGCGCGCGGGCAAAGCGCGAACCGTCGGGCGGATGATCGACGAAGTACTGGCGCACGCCATCGAAAATGGCCTCGGCGAGCGCAGCGCGCCTCTCCGCCTGCCCGAGCAGCCGTTCGTCGGCGGGGCTGGAGATGAAGGCCGTCTCGACCAGCATCGACGGGATGTCCGGACTCTTCAGGACCACGAATCCCGCCTGCTGCACCTGCGGCTTGCGGACGTCGTTGACCCGCCTGAGCGAGCGCAGGACGCGCTCGGCAGCCACCATGCTCTGGCTGATCTGCGCCGACTGCGCGAGATCCACCAGCACCGAGGCGATCACCGGATCCTTGTCGTCCAGCGATATCCCGCCTGCCAGATCAGCGGCATTTTCACGGTCAGCCAGCAGACGGGACTGCTCGTCGGTCGCACCCTTGAGCGAGAGCACGTAGACGGACGAACCCGACACCGTCCGGTCGCGCACCGAATCCGCGTGCACCGATACGAAGAGCTGTGCACCGGCATCGCGCGCCCGCTTGATGCGCTGGCGCAGAGTGAGGAAGTAGTCGCCATCGCGGGTGAGGATGGCGCGCATGCCCGGCTCGCGATTGATCCGCGCCGCGAGTTCGCGCGAGATGTCGAGGACGACGTCCTTCTCGCGCAACCCGGCGCGACCGATCGCGCCGGGGTCCTGGCCACCATGGCCGGCATCGATGGCGACCACGACATCACGCCCTTCGTCCGGGGCGTGCTCGGTTCGGATGGGTTTCAGCGTCGACGGCACGGGTGCGGCCGATGCAACGGCGGCGGATGCTGCAGGGGCGGATGCTGCAGGGGCGGAGGCGAAGGGAGCGGCTGACGTGGCTGCCGGAGCAGCGGTCTGCGCTGCCATCGACGGCCGCGAGCGCGCGGACTTCACGTCGATCGTGAAACGCCGTGCGGGACGTGCCGGCTGCTGCCAGTTCACGGTGGACCCCGGCTCTAGATCGAGCACGAGACGCAGGCTGCCGTCCGCCTGCGGGCCGCTGCGGATCGCACGGATCGCGCCGCCCGCGGCCGGCAGTGACAAGGCGGGCCGCGGGCTCGTCGCCGGCAAGTCGAGCACAGCGCGCAGCGGCCGCTGCAGCAGGAAGAACTGCGGCGTCAATTCACTGCCGAGATCCACCTGCAGACGCGTGGTCGAGGGTGACGTGTCCCCGAGCAACTGGACGCTTTGCAGTTGGTGCCGAGCCCCGTCCCGGGTCGCCGCCGAGGCGACGCCGAGGACGGACAGCCAGAGCGCAGCAGTCGCGAGGATGAACGGGAGTGCCCGCAGACCCGGCTCGAACACGCCTGTCGGCGCGCGCGACAGGCCGCTTCGAAGCTTTGCGGAAGGCCACCTCATGGGCGCGGAATGTAATCCCAAGAACAAGGATATTTCAACCAAAATCAACGCACTGCAGACGAAAACTCGGACTCCAGACAAGCGCGCGAGAGCCATTCGCTCCCGGCCCCCGTCAACCCCTGGAACAGCAGGCTGTGCTCGGTCGCCGCACCTTGCAGGGTCACCTCCAGATCGGCCGCCGGCAGCGCGCCACGCGCGCGCTCCGGCCACTCGATGAGCCAAAGCGTGAAGGATTGGTCGTGATCAGCGAGTCCCAGAGCGGCCACATCACCCGGGTCGGCCAGCCGGTAGAGGTCGAGGTGCAGCACTTGCCACGGCGGCAGGTCGTACAACTCCAGCAACCCGTAGGTCGGGCTCTTGACCGCGCCAGCCACCCCGCGCGCCTGCAGCAGCCCGCGGACGAATGTGGTCTTGCCGGCACCGAGGTCGCCGCGCAAGTGCACGCGCAGGGCACGCTGCGGGGGCGTTTTTGGCAGGGTTCGCGCCAGCGCTGCGCCGAGGCCTTGGGTTTCGGCGTCGCTGCGCGAGCGGCACTCGACGCGAGTCATCGGGCCCGCGACCAACGGCCGATGACGCGCGGCAGCATTGCCGACACCTCGCCGGCGAGAACACCGCGATCGACCCGGCCCGACGCGTCGACGGCGTCCGCGGCCAGATCACCTGCCAGCGCATGCAGCAGCACGCCGGTGCGCGCAGCGAGGGGCGCCGCGAGCCCTTGGCCCAGCAAGGCGGCGATGACCCCGGTGAGTACGTCGCCCATTCCGGGGGCGGCCATCGCCGGGTTGCCGAACGGGCAAAGCCACGGCACCGGCCGTCCCGACACGAGGGTACCGGCACCCTTCAGCACCAAGGCCGCATCATGGCGCGACTGCAGCTCACGCAGCGCCTGCAGACGGTCGGCCTGGATCGCTGCCGAAGTCGTGCCTAGCAGGCGCGCCGCCTCGCCGGGATGCGGCGTGAGCACGCTGTGGGCGGGCGCCCGCAAAGCTCGCGACGATTGGGCGTCGCGAGTTTCGGCCAGCAGATTGAGGGCGTCGGCATCGATCACGCAGGGCAAGCGGCGCGCGACGACGGCATCGATGATCAAAGAAAAAACGCGGTGCGCCCAGGGTCCCTGCCCGAGCCCGGGTCCGATCGCAACGACGTCGGCCGCCGCAAGCAGCGGGTCGAGCGACGCGACGTCGTCGTCGACGCCGCGCA
>JBIKVA010000175.1:0-6034 GCA_044357085.1 Steroidobacteraceae bacterium
GAGGTGCGCAAGGCCGTCGGCGCGGCGGCGGAGCGCTACCGCGCGGGACTGCCGAAGCGCATCACGCTCGAACTCGGTTTCGACCAGTCGAAGAACGTCTCGAAACGTCTCAACCGTCTCTACACGGACTTCATGATCGCCATCGGCATCGTGCTTCTGACGCTGCTGCCGCTCGGTCTGCGGGCTGCGAGCATCGTCATGATCTCCATCCCGCTGTCGCTGGCCTTCGGTTTGAGCGTGCTGCACTTCCTGGGCTATTCCCTCAACCAGTTGTCGATCGCCGGCTTCGTGGTGGCGCTCGGTCTGCTGGTGGACGATTCGATCGTGGCCGTCGAGAACATCGCCCGTCACCTGCGCATGGGTTATGACCGCATCAGCGCGGCCATCGCCGGCACGCGGCAGATCTTCGTCGCCGTCGTCGGCTGCACGGCAACGCTGATTTTCGCGTTCCTGCCGCTCATGGCGCTGCCGGGCCCCTCCGGAAAGTTCATCCGCGTGCTGCCGACCGCGGTGGTCGCAACCATCGTCGGCTCGCTGCTGATCGCGCTCTTCATCATCCCTTTCCTCGCCAGTCGCATACTGCCCGCCAGGGAAACCGGCCACGGCAACAAGCTGCTGCAGCGGATCATGGACGCCATCCACCGCTACTATCGGCCGGCGCTGCATTACTGCCTCGCGAGGCCCAAGGCGACCGTGGTGGTCGCCATCGGCGGCTCGCTGCTGCTGTCGGCGCTGCTCGTGCCCGTGCTCGGCTCGAGCCTCTTCCCCAAGGCGGATACGCCGATCTTCCTGGTGCAGGTGGATACGCCCACAGGCACCAGCTTCGCCACCACCGACAAGGCGGCGCGCTTCGTTGAAGAGGAACTGCGACAGGTACCGGGCGTGAAGTCGGTGTTCACCAACATCGGTCGCGGCAATCCGCAGGTTTACTACAACCACATCCAGCGCAACGAGTCCTCGTCTTACGCCGAAATCTTCGTGGTGCTCGACAAGTACGACACGCGACGTACCCCCGAGGCCCTCGACGCGCTGCGCGACCGGCTCGACGGTTACCCCGGCGCGCGCATCTCGGTTCGCGAATTCGTCAACGGTCCGCCGGTCACGGCGCCGGTCGCGGTACGGGTCGTCGGACCCGACATCGAGGTGCTCGACGAACTCGCCACCGAGGTCGAGAAACTGATGGAGCAGACGCCCGGCACCCGCGACATCCGCAACCCGCTGAAGTTTCCGCGCACCAACCTGCGGATCGAGGCGGATACCGCCAAGGCCGCGCTGCTCGGCGTACCGGCGGTCGAGATCGACCGCGCGGTGAGACTCGCGGTGTCGGGTCTGCCGGCCGGAACCTTCAAGGACGACAACGGCGAGCAGTACCCGATCGTGGTACGCACGCCGCTCGAAGGTCGGCCCTCGCTGGAAGCGGTCAAGTCGGCCCGGGTCATCAGCGTCACCGGCGAGTCGCTGCCGTTGTCGCAGGTGGCGACGATCGGCTTCGAACCGGCGCCGGTGGTGATTTCGCGCTACAACCGCGAGCGCGCGGTAACCATCAACTCCGAGGTACAGCGCGGCGCGAACACCGCGCAGGTTACCGATGCGGTGGTCGCCAAGCTCAAGGGCATGGAATGGCCGCGCGGCTACCGCTACGTGCTTGGCGGTGACGCAGAGGCCGGTGCCGACGCCTTCGGCGGCATCGGGACCGCGATCATCGTGGCGATCTTCGGCATCTTCGCGATCCTGGTGCTCGAGTTCGGCAGTTACCGCTCCACGCTCATCGTGCTGACGGTGGTCCCGCTCGGCATCTTCGGCGGCATGCTGATGCTGCTGCTGTCCAACAACGACATCTCTTTCACGGCGAGCATCGGCTTCATCGCCCTCATCGGCATCGAGATCAAGAACTCCATCCTGCTGGTCGACTTCACCAACCAGTTGCGCGAGGAGGGCGTACCGCTCGACGAAGCGATCGAACAGGCCGGCGAGATCCGCTTCCTGCCGATCCTGCTGACCTCGGCGACGGCCATCGGCGGCCTGCTGCCGCTCGCGCTGCAAAACAGCGGGCTCTACTCGCCCATGGCCTGGGTGATCATCGGTGGTCTGATCACCTCGACGCTGCTGGCACGACTCGTGACGCCGGTGGTGTACAAGCTGATCCCGCCCGCGGGCCATGAGCCGAGAAAACTCGACCGCGACGGCGGCGCGGAGTCGGCGGGCGTGCTGCTCTGATCAGCCCGCGCTCTCGAGCTCCCAGGTCACGAGCGGTGCACCGCGGCGGATCCACAGGCCGGCCCCGATCTGGCGGAAGTGGCGCGACAGGCGACTGCGGTACCACTGCCCGCTGCGCATGTTGACCTTGGGGTCGGTGCGCGAGCGGTCGGCGTTCTCGCGCCAGTCGCGGCTCGTCAGCGCGCTGAAGAACAGCACGCCGCGGCAGAGGCGCGCGAGGTTGCGCAGCGCGCGCTCGGCCTCGGCAGCCGAGAGATACTGCATGACGTCGTAGCAGACGACGAGGTCGAAAGTCTCGCGCGAGCGGAAGTCGGCGATGCTGCCCTGCAGCCAGCCGTAGCGTTGACAAAGATATTCGCTGTACTCGAGCCCGACATACGTCGCCCCCGGCAGCGCGCGCAGCAGCGGCGTACGCAGCAGGCCGATGCCGCAGCCGGCGTCGAGGATGCTCGATACGGGGCAGCCGACGTGTTTGGTGTAGGCGGCGATCAGGCCTGCCCGCGCCGACATCTCGGCGCGCGAAATCACCGAGGTTCGACCATCGCGATAAAAGCGCCGGTAGTACTCGCGATCGAAGCGCGAGCTCGAGGCCGAGGTGCTCAAACGATGCCGGCGAGCTTGCGGGCGATCGCCGCAACCTGTGCCGGATCCGCCTGCGACACTTCCGGGTACTCGGTGAAGCGCTCGGGAATCTTGATGGTCGCGTCGATGCCCATCTGGTCGGAACGGAACGCGCCGAACTGCGGCGACTTCTCGCAGGACGGGTCGAGGATCATCGGAATGCCGTCGGGCTGGATGATCGAATCCTTGACCGGCTGCCAGCGCGTCATCATGGCCCACTCGACCTGCTTGAGGTCATACGGATCGACGTCCGGTCCGACCACGATGACGAGCTTTGCGGTTCGTCCCCAGCGCCCCGCCGAACCCCACACCGCGTGGATGACGTACTTGCCGAAGTTCGGATGCGGCTTACGCCAGCCGTCGACGGACAGCTGCACCACGTAGCACATGTTCGGTGTGACCGCGACGTCGTGGACCTCGGGGATCTTCTTGCGCAGATCGGAAAGGACCTCTCCCTCGACCGGCAACAGCGCGATGTAGTTGTGATCGAAGGGTGGCACCATTTCCATGGTGGCGTGCCAGATCGGGTTGCGCCGGTGCGTGATGCACTTGATACGCACGATCGGGAACACCTGCACGCGGTCGTAGTAGCCGACCGGGTTCGAATGCCAGCCGATCGCCTCGAGCTCGTCGGTGTGCACCTCGCCCTCGAGCACCCACTCGGCCGAGGCCGGCACCTCGAGGTCGACGGTCTCGCAACGCACCATCTCGACGGGCGAGCCACGCAGTCCGCCGGCAAAGGCCGTCTCGTCGACGTTGAAGGGCACGCCGGTCGCGGAAGCAAGATGCAGCGCCGGGTCACACACGCCGGCGATGGCGACCTCGAGCCGCTTGCCCATCTGCGACGCCTTGAAGGTGTGGCGGCCGATGTCGGAGAACGGCGGGTTCCACCAGTAGAACGCGGCGAGATCGGTCTTCGCCCGCTCGGGCTTGTAGCTGCCACCCTGCGGGTGCGTGGCATCGAGGAACTGGGTGAAGCGGTACCAGCCGCAGTTGCGGCCGCTGCCGTTCTCGGGGTCCTTCGAGAAGGTCATCGCGTTGGTGATGTAGGCCGGACCTTCCTTGCCGAACCAGACGTGGGGCAGCTGCCGATCCAGGGCGACGTCATCGCCCCTGATGATGACGTCCTTGCAGGGTGCCGCCGACTTGTCGACGAGCTTCGGTGCATGCCAGCGGGCGGGATCCGCGAGTACCTCGGCGTGGTGCAGCTTGGCCTCGCGCCAGTCGCGGAAGCCGATGGTCATGGCGGTGCGCTCGCGGGTGCCGAAGGGGTTGAACAGGATGGGGACACCGCTGGTGTTGACCGCATCGACGTTGTTGAGCATGAGCGCCGGGCCGTCCTTGCTGCACACGTAGTGCATCAGCGCCTGCAGCTCGTTGGTGTCGCGACGGCCGTCGAGCGGCACGTCCACCTGCTTAAGCTGACCTTCCTTGTCGAGCATCGCGAGGAATTCGCGCATGTCCTTGAACGCCATGATCGCCCCCTGTTCTTCTGGAATGGCCCGGTCGAGCACCGAAGCCTAACTTCGTGCCCTGGCATAGGCCAGAGCCGTTGCCCGCAGCGGCCGACGCTGACCTTACCTTGGACGTCCGGCGCCCCGCCGGCTACCGCCGCACCGCCGAATCGGCATCATGCGATCGAGTCCCCATGCACCCGGAGTCGCCCATGCCCGTTTCGTCCCGCAAAGTCGCCATCGTCACCGGCTCGGCCACCGGTGTCGGCGCTGCCGCCGCCATCATGCTTGCCGAGCGCGGCTGCAACGTCGTCATCAACTACACGCGCAGCGAGACCGAAGCCCACGACACGGCGCGAGCCTGCGCTGCCAAGGGCGCCGAAACCATCGTCTTCCAGGCCGATGTCGCCGAGGACAGCGCCTGCCAGGCCATGGTGCAGGCCGCGGTCGACAAGTGGGGTCGCATCGATTACCTGATCAACAACGCGGCGCGGACCAAGTTCAATCCGTACGAAAATCTGGACGGACTGAGTGCCGAAGACTTCCTCGCCATCTACAAGGTCAACGTGGTGGGTGCCTACCAGATGGTGCGCGCCGTGGCGCCGCACATGAAAAAGCAGGGACGCGGTGCCATCGTCAACAATTCTTCGATCGGCGGCGTCACGGGCATCGCTTCCTCGATGGCCTACGCAGCCAGCAAGGCGGCCCTCAACATGATGACCCAGTCGCTGTCGCTGGTGCTCGGTCCGGAGATCCGCATCAATGCGATCGCCCCCGGCGCGATCCAGACGCGTTGGCTGCAGGGCGGCATGACGCCGGAGCAGTATCAGGCTTTCCTCGTCAACGCAGCGGCAATGGTGCCGCTGCAGCTGGTGCCGACCGCCGAGCAGATCGCCGAGGCGCTCGTCTGGTTCCTGGAAGGTGCGAGCGTGATCACCGGCGAAGTGCTGATGGTGGACGCCGGCCTGCACTGCGGACGTCTGCCCCCGTCGTCGAGCAACAAGGCCAGCTGGGATGCCGCCAAAAAATAGTCCGCTGCTGCCACCGGCTCACGCTGCGGTGCAGCGAGGCCGGGATCAACGCGGCTGCGATCAGCGCGGGTCGAGCCGGCGCGGGTTGAGTCGGCGCGACGTTTTGTACGGCCTCGGCGTGCTGCCGTTGGCGACTGCTGGTGCGGCGCCCGTTGTGCCATTCAGCGCCGGCGATGTCGTCGTCGGTTGCACCCTGCTCAATGATGCGAAAGACGATCACCGCGGACTCGGCCGGATCCTGCACTACGATGCCGCGCTGCAACTGCGGCAGGTCATCACCCTCGACGACACGACCCACATCGTGCAGGGTCTTAAGTTCGGGCCCGACCGGACGCTTTGGGCCTTCGACGCCTTTGCGTACAAGATCGTGCGTTTCGATGCGCAGGCACGCCGGCGCGAGAACTTCACGGCGCCGGCACGCTCGTTCGCGCACATCACTTTCGCCCGCGACGGCCGGTTCTTCCTCGGCGAGAATTTCGTCGGCGAGAAATCCCGTGTACCGCTCGGCACGACCCTGCCGTTCATGCCCGGCACGCGCCGGCTGGGCGATGGTCATCTGTTCGAATTCTCGCGTCAGGGAACACTGCTGCGCGAGCACGCCACGCCCGTGCACGGCGGCATGGGCGGCTTCCAGGGTCTCACCTCCAGCGCGCTCGCGGCCGACGGTCGTACTCTCGTCTACACCTCGGAGTCGGGGCCGCGGATCATGCG
>JBIKVA010000176.1:0-6016 GCA_044357085.1 Steroidobacteraceae bacterium
GAAGCGGCTCTTCGACGCCTTCACGTTCGCGTTCGAGCAGACCGAGCACGGCTGGTTCCAGATCCACGCCTACCAGTTCAGCGATGAACTTTCGACGGTGATCGTCGAAACGCGCGAGGAGACCTGGCTTGCGCACGGACTCGATCGGGCGAACACGGCGCAATCGATCGACTTCTGCGAGCGCCTGTTCGCGCGCTACCTGGATGGACAGGCATTGATGAGCAACGCCGCGCACCGGCGCGGATCGGCGTGGCTCAACTTCAATCGAGTGCTCTGCGAGCGCTGGCACCATGGCAATCTCGTGCTGATCGGCGACGCTGCCCACACCGCCCACTTCTCGATCGGCTCCGGCACCAAGCTCGCCATGGAGGACGCCGCCTCGCTGGTCAGGCACATCGTCGATGCGCCCGGGGTCGAAGCGGGACTCGTCCGCTATCAGGCCGAGCGCTCCGTCGAAGCGCTGAAGCTGCAGAACGCGGCACGCAATCGCATGCAGTGGTTCGAGAACGTCGAACGCCACGCACGGCTGGAACCCTGGCAGTTCACCTACAGCCTGCTCACCGGCAGCCAGCGCATCAGCCACGCCAATCTCGCGTTGCGCGATGCACACTACGTCGCCGGCTTCGAACGCCAGCTCGCCCGTCATGTCGGTGCCGTGCAGGCCGACGGCCAGCCCGATCGCCGCCCGCCGATGTTCCTGCCGTTGCAGGTCCGCGGGCTGGCGCTCGCCAATCGCGTGGTGGTCTCGCCGATGGCACAGTATTCGGCCGTCGACGGTTTGCCGGGCGACTGGCATCTCATGCACTACGGTGCGCGCGCGGCGGGCGGTGCCGGTCTGATACTCACCGAGATGACCTGCATTTCGCCCGAGGCGCGTATCACGCCGGGTTGCACCGGCCTCTGGAATGGCGAACAGCGGGATGCCTGGAAGCGCATCGTCGATTTCGCGCACGCGCATTCCGCGGCGCGCATCGGCCTGCAACTCGGGCACGCGGGGCGCAAGGGCTCGACCCAGATCGGCTGGGAGCGGATGGATCACCCGCTCGAGTCGGGCAACTGGGAGCTGATCGCGCCGAGTCCGCTGCCCTATTTCGCAGGTATCAGCGCGACACCGCGGGCGATGAGCCGGGACGACATGGCACGGGTGACGCAGCAGTTCGTGCACTCGACACGACTGGCCGCCGAGGCCGGATTCGACCTGCTCGAGCTGCACATGGCGCATGGCTACCTGCTCGCCTCGTTCATTTCGCCGCTCACCAACCGGCGCACCGACGAATACGGCGGCGACATCCACGGTCGCTGCCGGTTCCCGCTCGAGGTGCTTGCTGCCGTACGGCAGGCCTGGCCTGCGGAGCGGCCGCTGTCGGTTCGCATCTCGGCCAGCGATTGGGCCGAGGGCGGTCTCGACGAAAGCGATCTCATCGGTTTCGTCACCGCCCTGCGCGATGCCGGTGTCGATCTGATCGACGTTTCGACGGGCCAGACCGTGCCGTGGCAGAAGCCTGTCTACGGACGGATGTGGCAGACGCCCTTCGCCGATCTCGTGCGCAGCGTCACCGGGCTGCGGGTCATCGCGGTGGGCAACATCCACGAGCCTGACCAGGTAAACACCATCGTTGCTGCCGGCCGCGCCGACCTGTGCGCGATCGCCCGTCCGCATCTCGTCGATGCGGCGTGGACGCAGCGAGCCGCGGCCGAACAGCACTATGTCGGGCAGGCGTGGCCGCCGCAGTACCTGTCCGGACGTTCGCAGTTCGAGCGCAATCTCGAGCGCGCTGCGCAACCTGCAGGCCACGCATGATCCGGCACGCCATCATCACCGGCGGCTCGCGCGGCATCGGCCTCGCGATTGCCCGCCGTCTGCTCGGCGATGGCATCGCGGTCTCGCTGGTGGCGCGTGATCCGCGGCAGCTCGCCGCCGCCGCGGCCGAACTGTCAGGCGCGGGGCTGGCCAGCAGCAATCTGGCCGGCGCTGCCGACGGCGTCGGCGAAGTGCTGACCGAAGCGCTGGACGTTTGTGATGCCGCTGCCGTCGACCAGGGCTTCAAGCGGCTCATCGAGGCGCGCGGCGGCCTGTCGATCCTCGTGAACAATGCCGGTGCCGCCGAGAGCGCGCCGCTGCAGCGCATCGACGCCGCGTTGTGGCAACGCATGCTCGACATCAACCTGACGGGCACCTTCCACTGCATCCAGGCGGCTGCCCCCGCGCTGCTTGCAAGCTCCGGCGCCCGGCTGGTCAACGTCGCCAGCACCGCCGGCCAGACGGGCTATGCCTACGTCGCCGCGTACTGCGCTGCCAAGCATGGCGTGGTCGGGCTGACCCGCGCACTGGCGCGCGAATGGGCGACCCGTTCCATTACCGTCAATGCGGTGTGTCCCGGCTTCACGGATACCGACCTGACCCGCGCCTCGATCGAGCGCATCGTGCGTACCACGGGGCGTTCCGCCGAAGCGGTCATGCAATCGCTGACGGGCAACAATCCGCAGCGTCGTCTGATCCGCCCCGAGGAAGTCGCCGCTGCGGTGGCCTGGCTCTGCGCGCCCGAGAGCGCCAGCGTCACCGGGCAGTGCATCTCCGTGGCCGGCGGCGAGGTCGCGTGAGTCTCGCCCGCTTGGACCGTCTCGCACAGCATGCGCGCGCACCGCAGGGCCTGCTCGGGCGAGTCAAGGAAAGCGCGCAGGCACGACTGCAGAGGTAACCCTGATGCCACACGAAAATCCCGCCGGTCTTGCCGGCCATCGCAGCACGCATTTTCTCTGGAGTGTCGAGCACCGCGTCGGCCGAATCACGCTGAACCGGCCCGAGCGCAAGAATCCGCTCACCTTCGACTCCTACGCCGAGTTGCGCGACCTGTTCCGCGCCCTCGTCGCGGCCGACGACGTCAAGGCCGTGGTGATCCACGGTGCCGGGGGCAATTTCTGTTCCGGCGGCGACGTCCACGACATCATCGGCCCGTTGACCCGCATGTCCATGCCCGAGCTGCTGCGCTTCACGCGCATGACCGGCGATCTCGTCAAGGCGATGCGCGAATGCCCGCAGCCGGTGATCGCTGCCGTGGAGGGCGTCTGTGCCGGTGCGGGCGCGATTCTCGCGATGGCATCCGACCTGCGCTACGCCGCGCCGTCGGCGCGCACGGCCTTCCTCTTCACCCGCGTCGGTCTGGCCGGCTGCGACATGGGTGCCTGCGCGATCCTGCCGCGCATCATCGGCCAGGGGCGCGCGGCCGAGTTGCTGTACACGGGTCGCGCGTTCGCCGCCGAAGAGGGCGAGCGCTGGGGGTTTTTCAACGCGATCCACCCGACCGAAAGCCTGCTGCCTGAAGCGGTCGCAGCAGCCCGGGCGCTCGCCGACGGCCCCACTTTTGCGCACTCGATGACCAAGCGGATGCTGCAGCAGGAGTGGAACCTCGGCATCGAACAGGCGATCGAGGCCGAGGCGCAGGCGCAGGCCATCTGCATGCAAACCAAAGATTTCACGCGCGCCTTCGAGGCCTTTGCCGCGAAGCAGCGGCCGCAGTTCCAGGGAGACTGACATGCTGAGCGAAGATCGCCTCGCCCTGCCCTGGTTCGAACCGATGCATCAAGAGGTTGCGGCCGCCGCTGCGGCATTCGCCGGCACGAAGTTGGGCAACGCCGGGCACCCGCACGAGCGCGCACAGGTCGATGCGCGATGCCGCGAGCTCGTTGCCGCTCTCGGCGAGGCGGGGCTGCTGCACCATTGCGTCGCCCGTACCGGGGTCGCCGGCGGTGCCGAAGGTTCCGCGACCTTCGACTCGCGTGCGCTCTGCCTCATCCGCGAGACCCTGGCCTGGCATGACGGGCTCGCCGATTTTGCCTTTGCCATGCAGGGGCTCGGCAGCGGGCCGATTTCGCTCGCCGGCGATCCTGCATTGCAGCGCGCCTACCTGCCGGCCGTCGCAGCCGGTCGCGCCGTGGCGGCGTTCGCGCTCTCCGAAGCCGACGCCGGCTCCGACGTCGCGGCGATGGCCACGCGCGCGCGGCGTGATGGCGATCACTACGTTCTCGACGGCAGCAAGACCTGGATCTCCAACGGCGGCATCGCCGATTTCTACTGCGTATTCGCGCGTACCGAACCGGCCGTGCAGCGTGCCGACGGCTCCATCGAGGCCCGTGGCATCAGCGCCTTCGTGGTCGAAGCCGGCGATCCGGGCTTCGGCATCGAGCAGCGCATCGACGTGATCGCGCCGCATCCGCTTGCCACGCTGCGCTTCGACGCTTGCCGCATTCCGGCCGCGCGTCGCATCGGTGGTGACGGCGAGGGCTTCAAGATCGCCATGCGCACGCTCGACGTGTTCCGGGCCTCGGTGGCGGCTGCCGCGCTCGGCTTCGCGCAGCGCGCGCTCGATGAAGCGCTCGCGCATGTCCGCGGACGCCGGATGTTTGGTACCACCCTGGGCGAGTTCCAGCTGACCAAGGCAGCGCTCGCCGAGATGGCGACCGAACTCGAGGCGGCGCGCTTGCTCACCTTCCAGGCGGCATGGTTGCGCGACCGCGGACGCCCGGTGACCAAGGCGGCGGCGATGGCGAAGATGACCGCCACCGAGAGCGCGCAGCGCATCATCGACCGCGCCCTGCAATTCTTTGGTGGCCGCGGGGTTGTCAGCGGCGAGGTGGTCGAACGCCTCTATCGCGAAATCCGCGCCCTGCGGATCTACGAGGGAGCAACCGAAGTGCAGAAGATGATCATCGCCCGCGAGGTGATGCGATGAGCGGGGTATTGCGATGAGCGAGGTACTGCAGCCGGCCGGCTGGCCGCGGCCCAAGGGCTATGCGAACGGTGTCGTGGCACGCGGTCGGCAGGTTTTCCTGGCCGGCCAGATCGGCTGGGACGAGCAGGGCCGTTTCTCTGAAAGCACGCTCGCCGGACAGGTTCGGCAGGCGCTGCGCAACATCGTGGTGCTGCTGGCCGAGGCGGGGGCGGGCCCCGGGCATCTCGTCAGGCTGACCTGGTACATCACCAGTCGCGACGAGTATCACGCGGAGATCGCCGCCATCGGCGCAGCCTATCGCGAAGTGCTCGGCAAGCACTTTCCGCCGATGTCGGTGGTGCAGGTGGTGGCGCTGGTGGAGCCGCTCGCCAAGGTCGAGATCGAAGCCACCGCCGTGATTCCCGACACCGCGCCCGGCATCGCGGACTGACGATCCGCCATGGCGATGTGGCGACCGGCCGAGCGGATCCGCTACCGCGTCGAGGGCGGACGCTGGCCGACTGCCGAGCAGGCGCGCGCGGCGCGGCTCTTCCAGCCGACCCGCGTCGGCCCCCTGAATCTCGCGGGCCGCAGCTGGGTGCCGGCGATGGTGCCCTGGCGCGCGGCGGACACGGGCGAGGTGACGCCCAACGTGCTCGACTGGTACCGCCGTTTCGCGCGCGGCCGTCCCGCGGCCCTCGTCGTCGAGGCGACGGGCATTGCCGACGTTGCGAGCGGTCCGCTGCTGCGTATCGGTCACGACCGCTTCGTCCCGGGGCTGGCGGAAATCGTGCGCGTGGTCCGCGAGGCGAGCGGCGGCGAGACCCGCCTGCTGATCCAGCTGATCGATTTCCTCGCCATCCGGCGTCGCCCGGATCCGCAGCGCTTTCTCAAAGAATTCCTCGCCCTCACGCCGCGGCATGCGCAGTTGCTGGGCATGGAGGGTCAGCCCGACGCGCTGCTGCGCGAGCGGCTGGCCGCGCTCGGCGAGGATGAACTGCGGGCCGTGCTCGCGCCGCGCGAGTTCGAGGCCTTGTCGATGGGCTACCGGGAGCGGGTGACGGACATCGCGCTGCCGCAGGTCCGCGACCTGCCCGAACGGCTGCCGCGGGACTTCGGCGCGGCTGCACGACGCGCCCGCGAGGCGGGTTTCGACGGCGTCGAGTTGCACTATGCGCATGCCTACACGATGGCGTCATTCCTCTCGGCGACCAACGATCGCACCGACGGCTATGGCGGCACGGTGGCCGGACGCCAGCGGCTGCCGCTGGAGGTGTTCGCTGCCGTGCGGCGCGAAGTCGGCACCG
>JBIKVA010000024.1:0-20713 GCA_044357085.1 Steroidobacteraceae bacterium
CGCCGATGCGACGGACCGGATTGAGGGCTGTCATCGGTTCCTGGAAGACGATGGAGACCGCAGAGCCTCGCAGACGCTCGAGTTCCGATGCGGCTGCGCCGACGAGTTCGCGCCCGCCGAGCCTGATGCTGCTGCGCGGGTCGAGACGGATGCTGCCCGCCGGCAGCAGTTGCAGCACGGCGAGTGCCGTCAAAGATTTTCCGGACCCCGACTCGCCGACGAGACCGACCGTCTCGCCGGCACCGATTTCGAGCGCGAGATCCTTGACGAGTAGGTGCGGCCCGCCTTCCGGCGGATCGACGAGTTCGACATCGAGATGCTCGATGCGCAGCGTGGCGTTGCTCATGGGGCAATGCTCATGTGCCGATGCCGGTGCCGCGTCGCGCCCGGCGACCGAGACCATCGCCCAGCAGGTTTGCTGTCACCACCGCGAGGATGATCGCCGCCGCCGGCACCAGCAGCAGCCGCGGCTCGATCAGCACGTACTGACGGCTCTCGGCGAGCATGTTGCCCCAGGTGGGCACGCCGAGCGGCGCGCCGATGCCGAGGAAGGACAGCGCGCTTTCGGCAATCAGCAGAGTTGCAAAGTGGAGCGCGAACACCGCCACCAGCGAGGCGCGCAGCCCCGGGATGATATGGCCGAGCATGATCCGCCAGCGGCTCACTCCGGCGATCATCGCCGCCTTGACGTAGTCGCGGGTGTAGAGACTGGAGGCTTCGGCATAAGCGACACGCATGAAGATCGGCCACGACAACAGCCCCAGCGTGAGTACCAGGGTGACGAACCCCTGGCCCACCAGAACGACCACGACGATGGCCGCGATCAGCGATGGAAAGGACTGCAGCGCGTCGGTCAACTGGCGGGCGATGTTGCGCAGCGGGCCGGGGCGCTCGGCGGCCAGCATGCCGAGCGTCGTGCCGATCACGAGATTGAGGAGATTCGCGACGAATGCACAGGCCATCGACCACTGCAGGCCGGCGACCACACGACTCCAGACGTCCCGACCCATGTGGTCGGTGCCGAGCAGGTGGCCTTCGGTACCCACCGCGAGGAAGCGCAGCGTGAGGTCGCTGCGGGTCGGGTCATGCGTCTGGAATGCGGCACTGAAGACCGCAAGCACCAGCAGCGCGGCAAACAGCACGCCGCCGGCCACGAGTGCGCCCGAGTTCCAACTGCGGGTGGTCATCGGCGCTCCCGCAGTCGCGGATCGAGCACCTTGAAGAGCAGATCCGTGAGTGCGTTGACGGTGAAGACGAGCAGCGCGATCACGAACACCTCGGCTTGTACCACCGGGAAGTCGAGGCTCGATACCGACTCGAGCAGCAGCGAGCCGAGGCCCGGCCAGCCGTAAATGGTCTCGATGACTGCACTGCCGCTCAACAGCCCTGCGAATTGCACGCCGGCGAGTGCGGCAACACCCAGCAACGCGTTCGGCAGCACATGGCGCCAGAGCACCGTTCGCGGCGAGGCACCGAAGGCGAGCGCCGTGCGCACGTAGTCTTCGCGCAGGGTCTCGCGGATGTTGGCGGCGAGAACCCGGATCAGACTCGGTGCCGAGAACATGGCGAGCGACACGGTCGGCAGCACCCACGTCTGCCAGTCGCGGGCGCTGTAGCCCACCGACGGCAGCCACAGCAACTCGACCGCGAACAGCTGGATCAGTAGAAGCGCGAGAACGAATCCGGGCGAGCCCTGCAGCACGAAGACCGCGCCCGAGGCGAGTCGCTGCAGCGGTCGTTCCGGTCGGGCGCCGAGCCAGGTGCCGACGGGGATCGCGATCGCGAGACTGAGCGCCATCGCCATCAGCGCCAGTTGCAAGGTGTGCGGCAGTCGCTCGAGCACGAGCGACATGGCCGGATCGCCGGTGGCGATCGAGTCGCCGAAATCGAGCGTGACCATGCTGCGCAGGTAGACGAGGAACTGCTGCCACAGCGGAGCGTCGAGACCGTATTGCTCGCGCACGGCGGCGAGTTGCTCCGGCGTCGCGCCCATGCCGGCGATGACATAGGCCGGATCGCCGGTGGTGCGTAGCAGAAAGAACAGCGCCGTGCCCACGGTGAGCACGAGAAACAGCAACTTGCGCAGTTGACCGAAGAGCTCGGTCATCGGCTCGCTCCCGTGACCACGGCAGACGCTGCGCGGCGGTGGATCCGCTCGAGATGCAGGTGGTCCTGTATCGGCGCATAGCCATCGATGTCGGCGCCGATGACGTCGAAATCGGGACGCTGCCACAGCAATATGCCCGGCGGATGATCGCGCTCGTACGCGGCGATCGCCCGATAGTGCGCAAGACGCAGTGCGGCGTCTTCTTCAGTCATGGCGGTCCGCAGTTGCGAGGTCAATTGCGGGTCGCAGTGGAAGGGGCGGCGCGACTCTGAAGGCTTGAGGCAGGAGCGATGGCGGAAATCCATCAGCAGGTCGAGTCCGCGGGTGTTCCAGCTGAAAAGATCGGCGCCGATGTTTCCCGAGAACACTTCCTGCAACTGGCGCGACGGCGGGCGACTGCGGGTCTCCAGGCGCACGCCGATGGCGGCGAGGTCGGTGCCGATCTGCTGGTAATAGAGCGCATCGCCCGCCACCTCGCCGGTGGTGACGGCCATGGTGAGCGTGAGCCCTTGCGGATAACCGGCAGCGGCGAGCAGCCGCCGAGCGCCTGCGGGGTCGTAAGGCAGCGGTGGCAGCGAGGGGTCGAATCCGAACCCGCCCGGCACGTTGAGCTGGCTGGCGGGTCGGGTGGCATCACCGAGCAGGTAGCGGGTGAGCAATTCCCGGTTCACCGCCATGTTGAGGGCGCGTCGTACGCGCGGGTCGGCAAGCGGCGTGCCGGCATTGTCGAGCGTGCGGAAGCCGAGGAAATCCACCAGCGTGGTCGCGCGCGGCACCATGCGACCGCCGCCGCGGACTGCTGCGGCGCGATCGTCGAAGGACACCACGAGCGCCATGTCGACGGCACCCGAGATGAATGCCTGCAGGCGTGCCGTCTTGTCCGGGATCATCAGCAGTTCGATGACCGGTGTCGCCGGTTTGCGCCACGCAAGCGGATTTTCACGCAGCAGCAAGCGGCCGTCGCCGCGCGCGGCGATCACGTACGGACCGCTGCCGAGCGCGAACCGCGCGCCCGCCGGCAGCTTGAGCGATTTCCAGTGAGCAGGCGCGGGGACGCGCCAGACGCTGGCATGCAGCGGGAGCAGCGGATCCGGCTCGTTGAGATGGATGCGCACCCGCAGTGGCGCGAGTGTCTCGATGCGTTCGATCTGCGGCAACATGCTGCCGATGGTTTCGCCGCGGCCGCGCTTCGACTGCATGTGCTCGAGCGACACGACGAGTGCGCGCGCATCGAACACCTCGCCGTTGCTGAAGCGCACGCCTGGCCGCAGCTCGAACTCCCAGACGAGTGGTTCGAGTTCACGCCACGCCAGGGCGAGCCCCGGAGTGGGCGAACCGCGTTCGTCGACGCCCGTCAAGGTATCGAAGACGGCTTGCAGGGCGAGGGTGGGCGGTACCGTGACACCCTGGTACGGATTGCCTATGGCAGGCGGGATGTTCGGCACGGCGATACGCAGAGCCGATCGATCGGTCCCCGCTTGCCGGCTCTCGCAGGCCGTCACGAACAGTGTCGCCACCAGCGCAAGCAAGGTCAGCACCTGCCGTGCCGCCGATCGGCGGCCTGCAGACGCCGGTTTGCGGATTTCCGGGGACACTGCAGCCGGTCAGCGCGTCACGCCGCGGACATGATCGAGGAGTGCCGGAACATCTTCGGGCAGGGTCTCGCCCCGCCAGGCCACGTGCCCGTCCGGCCGGACCAGCACGAGCCGGCGTTCGAACAGCCGCGCGTTGGCGCCATCGTCGAGATCGTCATCGCGGATATCGACGAGTGACAGCGGCAGGTTGATTGCGTTCGCCGCATCCAGCAGGCGCGCATCGCCGGGGTCGGCCGCACCTGAGCGCACCAGCACGAAGCCGCCCCCGAACAGGTCCAGCGTCGAACGACCATCGCGCATCCATGCATGGGGGGCACGCATGCCGGGCCAGCTCGAGGGCACGAGCTGGCAGGGGTCGTCGGGCGGCTCGGGTGTGCCGTCCGCAACGATGATCGGCGAGTCGACGTAGCGATAGCCGAGGTGCGTACCGGCACTGTTGAACTGCCTGGCGAGCCACTTGATCTTGCGCGCGAGCGACGTACGCGCGACGTCGGCTTGGGGCGACGACTCGTGGATGCCCTCGGGCGTCTCGTCCATCACCATGTCGATCTTGTCGGAGTTGGTTGCCGAGATCAGGCTGTTGCGGATGGCGACGGGCTTGCGCTCGATTTCATAGGTGTCGAGCAGTGCGTCGCCGCCCCAGCCGCGGAACACGGCATCGAGTTTCCAGGCGAGGTCGCAGGCATCGCCGATGCCGGTGTTCATGCCGACGCCGCCGGTCGGCGCGAACAGGTGTGCCGCGTCGCCGGCCAGGAACACGCGACCCGATCGCCAGCTGCGCGCCACCGACTGATGGTGATGCCAGTGCATCGTCTGCAGCAATTCGAAATCGAAGGGCTTGCCCATCGCGCGATGCAGGATCGCGGCGACGTCAGGCTGCTCGGTGCTGCGGGTCGGATCGAGGAAGTAGTACTGGTAGTTCCAGAGCTCGATGCCGTCGATCGCCGTGAACACGCCGAAGCTGCCCGGGCTGAAAACGAAGTAGAGGTTGGCCAGGCCGAGACCGTGTGCCTGCATGAAGTCGCGGCTGCGGAAGAAGAAGCTGACGTTCGAGCGCATGCGGCCGCGGCCGTTGCGCCGGATGCCGAGGGCTCGGCGGATGTTGCCGCTGCCGCCGTCGCAGGCCACCATGTAGTCGGCAATCACCTGTTCGCGGCGCCCGCTCGCGACCTCGACGATGTTTGCGCTCACATGATCGGCATGCTGCTCGAAGTCCTCGAAGCGCCAGCCGTGCCGCATCTCCAGCGGCTCGAGTCCCTCGGCGTGCTGCCGCAGCACGGGCTCGAGTGCCTGCTGGCCGATCTGCGTTTTCGAGTACGGTGACCATCCGAGTTCGCGGAATCGCTTGCGTGCCTCGGGGTCGCGATGGCGGCCTTCGTTGATGGACGGCGAGCGGAAGCGGTGCAGTTCCTGACCGGCCAGTCGCGTGGTGAAGATGATGTAGTACGGGTGATCGTTCGGCACGGCTGCCGCGAACACGGGCTCGTCGAGGCCCCAGCGACGGAAGAGTTCCATCGAACGCGAGCCGAGCAGGGTCGCCTTGGGGTGCTCGCTGGGAACGAGCCGCTCTTCGACGAGCAAAGCGCGCTGACCACGGTGCGCGAGGTCGATGCCGAGCGTGAGACCGACGGGGCCACCGCCGACGATGAGTACGGGAGTGCGGATCATCTGGAGTCATCTCGCCGGTTTGCCGGCACATCGAGAGCGGAACGGTCCACGCGCTGTCCGCCCTTGAAGACCATCTCGATGGCCCCGTAGGCCTTCACGGTTTCGAGCGGGTTGGCGGTCAGCAGCAGCATATCGGCGAACTTGCCGGGCTCTATCGACCCGAACTCGCGTTCGCGTCCAAGATAGAGTGCGCCGTTCAGGGTGGCAATGCGCAGCAGGTCTTTCAGGGGAATGCCTGCTTCCTGCAGCAGTGCAAGTTCCATGTGTACCGACGCGCCCCAGGTCCTGTCGGTTCCGAGCGCCAGCGGTACCCCGGCGTCGTGCAGATGTCGTGCATTGGCGAAAAATCCAGGCAGCATGGCCTGGAATCTCGCCGACATGCCGGACTCGATATAGCGCGCCCGCTCCGCGCCCTTCTGTGCCTCGAGTTGCGCGGGTTCCACGGTGGCGCGAAACAGCCCGTCATCGAGGAACCCGGGGTCTTCCGCCACCCGCGCGATATGCGTGAGGACCGTCAGGGTGGTGGATACCGTAACGCCGCGCTCGCGGATGAGGGTCGTCAATTGGCTGCTTTGTCCGGCTCGCACGGTGTGCGAGAGCGCGTCGATTCCCGCCGTCAGCGCGGTCCGGGCGCCATGTTCGTCGACCACGTGTACCGTGGTTCGAACGCCGGCCGCGTGCGCCATGGCCACCGCGTCGGAAAACAGCGCATCCGGGATCACGGGCGCCCGGCGAGCGCCGGCGGTGGCGAGATCGTCGTAGAGGAACTTCTGGATGTCGGGTCTGCGTGCGAAATGCCTGCCGAGCATGTCACGGTCTGCATCGAGATTGCTGATCTTGAGCGAGAAGGCGTTGTCCCCGTAGCCGCCGGGTACGGTGATGTTCGCGCCCGTCGCGAAGATCCGCGGCGCGAGCAGCGTCCCCGCGCGCTCTTCATCGCGCAGACCGAAGATGAAATCCGCGGAGTTTCCCTGGTCGACGATGGACGTGACGCCGCAGTAGAGATAGCCGTGCAGCGTACGCAGTGCGAGTTGCCGGTCAACGCGGACGCCGCCGCCGGGGACCGGCACCCGCCCGCCCTGCAGGTGCACGTGCGTGTCGACCAGCCCCGGAATGAGGTACTTGCCGCGACCGTCGATCACCGCGGCGTTGGTCGTGGTGGGCGCGATCTGGTGGATCGCGAAGATCTTGCCGTCGCGGACCTCCACCGACACGCCGGGTCGCTCTGCCGCGCCCGTGCCATCGAGCAGCGTCACGTCGCGGATGAGCAACGCACCCGTGTCGGCGCGCACGCCCGAAGAGAATGGCGCGGCAACCAGCGCCGACAGAGCCGTCGCGGCAAGGACTCGCGTCGTCCGGAGCACGGCGCGGTCGTTCCCGACTAAAGGTCCAATGCCACGCGCAGACCGAAGACCCGCAGCCGCGGCAACACGGCGAAAGCCGTCGGTTGCGAGACCGACGCCGGACCGACGCGGAAGTTCGAGGCGGAGCCGCGCACCGCGGAGGCCCAGGCTTTGTCGTTGCCGAGATTTTCGCCGTAGATCTCCACCAGCAGATCGTCACGCTCGAAGCCGAGGCGCAGGTTGAGGCGGGTCTTCGGGTCGATCCAGCTCTGGTTGATCTCGTCGACATAGATGCGACCCGTATGCGTCGCTTCGCCGCGGATGTACCACTCCCCGCTCGTTCCGAATGCGCTCAGCGCATCGCGGTAGGTCGAGCTGACGCTCGCCTGCAGGCCCGGGAAGCCCACGGGCGTCTTGCCGGTGGCGTCGTCGCGACCGGTCGGCACGAGGGTCAGCGGCGTGAACAGCCGCCCGTACTTTGCGCGGACGCGGTCGGCACGCAGCGAAGCCTCCCAGCGGGAAGTGATCTTCAGGTCGACTTCGAGTTCAACGCCGTAGATGTCCGCCTCGGAGGGGATCACGGCCGGAGCGAAGGCGCCGGGCAAGCCCGGACCACAAAGATTGTTGGGGCAGGGCGTGTTGACCGTATTCTTCAGGTTCTGCCAGTCCATGTAGTAGAACGTGGCGGCGTAACGCAGCCGCGGCATCACCTGCTTGAGGCCGATTTCGTAGCTGTCCACCTTTTCCACGGGCACATCGAAGCTGTACCCGGGGATCGCGGCGATGGTGGTCTGCAGCGCGGGCGACAGCAGCGTGAAGTTCGAATTCGTGGTGCCGCGGGTCGCGCCGCGGGACCACGAGGCGTAGAGCGTCCGGTCCTCGTTCGGCTTGTAGGTCGCGATCATGCGCGGCAGGAAGTTCTTGTAGGTGGACTCGGTCGCCGTCGACAGACCGAGCGAAGTCGTCGCCTTGTCGATCTGGTAACGGCCCTCGAAGTCGAGCCCGAACTTGTCGCTTACGTCGTAACCCAGCGCGAAGAATGCCGACTTGTAGGTCACCTCGCCCTGACCGCTGTACACGCGCGGTTCGGTGTAGCTGACCCGATTGGTGGCATCGAGCACCGAGATGAGTGCACCGGTGCCGCTCAGGCCGCCGACCGAGCGTTGCTGGAAGTAGTTGCCGCCGACGAGCCAGGTGAGTCGGCCCTCATCGGCCGACGACACGCGGAAGTCGTAACTGCGGTCGGTGAGGATGTTGGTCGAAATGACGTACTGGTTACCGTTGTCGTCGGTGCTCGCATTCGCGGTGGTCGATGCCATGCGGCTGTCCGCAGCGGCCAGTCGCAGGGTCTGGCCGCCGGCGAGGGTGTACTCCGTCTCGAGCGAAGTGCGTTCGAAGGTTCCCGCCAGACCCGCGTGATCGAGGTGCGGCGTGTCGTTGATGTAGGGCAGGCCGTTGACGACCAGCGGATTGCTGCGGTTGTTGTTGAGGACGTCGAGAACGATGTTGGGCGAGTTGGACTTGGCGAATGCCGGCGGTACCAGCGACGTGGCGGCACTCGCGGCGCCCGGCGAGAGCTGGTCGAAATCCGGCAGTGCGCCGCAGAAGAACGGTCGCGTGCCCGGTGTGCAGCGTCCCGGCGCCGTGAGCAACTCGGGGCGGCTGGGGTTGAGATTGACCGTGCCGTTGCGTGAGTCGTCGAGCGTGACTTCGCTGTGGCGAAGACGGATGCGCGATCCTTCCACCGGTTTCCACACCAGCTGGGCATTGATCACGTCGGTGCCCTCGCGCCCGAGCTCGCCGCCGTCGGTGGCGCGGAAATGCGCGCCTTTCTCCGACGACGTGCCGCTGATGCGGAAGCTGAGCGTGTCGCCAATGGGCCCTTCGAGACTGGCGCTGTAGTTGCGTGTGCCGCGCGTTTCGACGCCGACACCCGCCTTGCCGGCAAGTTCGCTGCCAGGCTCGCGAGTGATGAAGTTGATGGCGCCGGAGAAGGTGCTGCGTCCGAAGAGGGCGCTTTGCGGGCCCTTGATGACTTCCACGCGTTCGATGTCGTCGAACGTGAGCGACTGCGCGCCGCCGAAGAGATAGGTCCCGTCGACGAACACGCCGCCGAGCTGCTCGAGAGGATCGTTCCGCGGGATCGTCATGCCGCGGAAGCGCAGCGCCGGCGTGACGCGCGAGGAACTGAAGGTCACCTGGGGCGTGTAGTAGAAACCCGGCGCAACCTGCGCGAGGTCGGAGATGTCGCGCAGGTTTGCGTTGCGGATTTCCGTCGCCCCCAGCGAGGTGATGGAGAGCGGCGCATCGTAGAGGCTTTCCTCCCGGGATCGGGCGGTGACGATGACCTCCTCGAGGAGCGACTCGTCGGTCGCGGGCTTCGCCTGCTGCGGATAGGCCTCGTGGGCGGCGGACAGCAGCAGAAAAGAAGTTCCTGCGATTTGCAGCATTCTCATGCCGAGCAAGCGGCGCACGACCCGATCGACCTTGGCCATCGAAACTCTCCCCGTATGATTTTGTTGCAGGGCCCTTGCCAGCACGGCCCTGCCCGTCACTCAAGATATACGCGTTCCACCGGACGCCAGCCAAGGCGGCGCGCGTGTCTGTCCGATGGTCAAACACGATCGCGAGCGACTGCTTCTCCGCGGCAATGTGGGAGACTCCGCAACATGCGCAGAAGATTCTTCGTCACGGCGTCGGCGGCGGCCAGTGCGGGGTTGCTGCTGTCGAAGTATGCCTCCGCGGCCAGCACCGGCGACTCGGCAGCGGTTTACGATCTCATCGTCGTTGGCGCCGGGACCGCCGGAATTCCTGCCGCGGTGTTTGCGGCGGCGCGCGGGGCCCGCGTGCTCATGCTCGATGCCGCGCCCGACATCGGCGGTACGCTGCACCTGTCCACCGGCCAGATGAGTGCTGCAGGGACCCGGTTGCAGGCGTCCCTCGGCATCCGTGACAGCGCGCAGGCACACTTCGATGACGTGATGCGCATCAGCAAGGGGACGGCGGATCCGGAACTCGTCCGTCTCGCCGTCGACAATGCCGCTACCACCTTCGACTGGCTCATGGACAACGGCTTCGTTCCGCTGCCCGAGCATCCCGTGCTCGGCCTGGGTCACGAGCCCTACTCGGAGCGGCGCTACTACTGGGGAGCAAATGGCGGGCAGACCATCCTCGCGGTGCTGCGCAAGGCACTCGAGCCGCACCTCGCGAGCGGCCGGGTCACCCTGATGCTGTCGACCCCCGTGACGGCGCTGCTCACCGACGATGCGGGCGGCGTCGAGGGTGTGCGGGTCCGCTCCGGTGTCGTCGAGCAGGTTTTCCGGGCGCGGCGGGTACTCCTCTGCGCGGGTGGCTATGTGTCGAACCCCGCGATGTTCGAGCGGCTCTCCGGGGTGCGCGACTTCGGCGACAACGGCTATCCCTACTCGCAGGGCGCCGGAATCGAGCTGGGAATCTCGGTCGGGGGCTTCGTCCGCGGCCGGCAGAACTACCTCAGCAACTTCGGCTCCATCCTCGCGGGAGACGAGTTTCCGTCAAAGATATTCGCGCGCTTCGTCGTCATCCCGCAGCAGCGCCCGCCGTGGGAGATCTTCGTCAACTCGCGGGGCGAACGTTTCTTGCGCGAGGACGAACCGAGTTTCGACCGGCGCGAGACCTCGCTGCTCCGGCAACCCGACCTGCGCTACTGGATCGTCTTCGACGAGGCGATCTTCCGGGACGCGCCGCCCGGGGTCAGCGGCTTCAGCCGCGAGGAGATGCGCGACGCCTTCGAGGTGCATCCGTGGTTCACCAAGGCGCAGACGATCGAGGAACTCGCCGGCAAGGCGGGCATCGATGCAGCGGGCCTGAGGAAGAGCATCGAGTCCTACAACGCCGGCGTGGCCCGCGGTGCCGACGCCCTCGGCCGCAAGCACATGCCGCGGCCGATCCTGCAGGCGCCTTTCTACGCCATCCGCCACCAGGGGCACTCGACGACCTCGACGGTGGGTCTTGCGGTGAATGGCGCGCTCAACGTGGTTCGCGCCCGTGGCGAACCCGTCCGCAATCTCTACGCAGCCGGCGAACTGCTGGGCGCAGGGCAACTGATGGGCCAGTCATTCGTGGGCGGCATGATGGTCACCCCCGCGCTGACCTTCGGTCGACTGCTCGGCCAACGTCTGCCGGTCGGCTGAAAACCCGACCGCCGCAAGACGGACCGAGCGGCTCAGCGCCGCTCGAACACCAGCCGCTCCCGCGCCACCTGGCCGTCACTGCCGAAATAGCGGGCCGTCAGGACCATCGTGCGCTCGTCGGCCGACACCGACCGCCGGAAGCTGGCGACCTTCGCGCCCGCCGACTTGATGGTCGAGACGACTTCATCGCCGCTACCTACGGTGATGGCGATCGTGTCGCCGACCGGCAGCCCGGAGATGGGGTAGTCGCGGCCGTCGAGCTTCGCCTTGAAGCGCACGTCCGCCTCGAAGGACAACTGGTCACCTTCAAGGATCAGAGCCCGTTCGTGCCCGCGTGGTGCCACGCCCGTGGAGGCGAGCATCAGCCCCGCCTGCACCGGCCCCAGCGCCGACTGCATGGCCTCGCGGTTTTCGGCAAAGGCGGATTTCTCGACATTGAGGATCCACCCGGCCGGCTGCTGCGCCGCAGCAAGCGGTGCGAGGGCGGCCAGTGCCAGAGCTGCCATGGCCGGAGATACAACCCCGAAAAACCGATTTCGTCCCTTCATTTTCAGGCTCTCCCCTTCTGTTTATTGGAGAAGTACCCCTGAAACTACTCGCGGGCACCGCGATGTCAAGAATCTGTAACAATTCTGTGATAAGGGCCTCGCGCCCCGGGGAAGGGGGCGTTGCTGCCGGTCAGGTGCTTTTGACCCTCGTTTCCAGTTCGATCACGGCCTCGCGGTACGGGCGCCGCCCCAGGCTCAGCACCAAGAAGGCCAGCAAGCTGAACGACAGCACGGCGATCGACAGGCTGTAGCGCAGTGCCTTCGGATCTTCGAACACGAAGTCCGTCAGGCCGGCGACGCTGGTCGGTCCGAGGAACTGGCCGAGACCGCTGGCGATGAGGAGCGACAACGCCGTCATCTGGCCGCGGTACTCGTTGGGCGTCACCAGCATCGTGGCGGTCGAGCCGGCCGAACTGCCCGCGCCGGCGGCGATCAGGGTGGGAATGAACATCGCGAGTGCCAGTTCACCGCTCGGCATCAACGGTGCAAGCGCGTGCAGGGGCAAGGTCGCAAGCAGCGCCAGCCACACGGTTCGCAGCGCCGCATCGCGCCGACCGGCGCGGTACCAGCGATCACTCAGCCAGCCGCCGAGGATGACGCCGATCAGGCCCGACACCAGCAGCGTCGTGCCCCACAGCGTTCCGGTACGTACCCGGCTCCAGCCCCAGCTGCGCTCGAACATCGGCACGATCCAGAAGTGCGCGTAGGCGATCAGGTTGAACACCGCCTTGCCGAAGAACAGCGGCACGAACACGCGCCGCTGAGCGACCAGAAAGCGCCAGGTGTCGGCGAGCGAAGCCTGAGCCTTCTGGTTGAGCCGCTCGCGGCGTGCGGGTTCGCGGGCCATGAGAAGCAGCGGCAGCAGCACGAGGCCGGGCAGGCCGACCAGCAAGAACGTTTCACGCCAGGCGGCAGTGACGCCGAGAGCGGCGAATGGATCGTGTCCACCGCTCTCCAGCCAGAGAATGATGACGCTGCCGAGGATGAACGCGAGACTCGAGCCGAGTGCAACGCCCGACGAGTACACGCCGATGGGCTTGCCGACCCGTTCGCGCGGGAACAGATCGCTGATCAGCGAGAGTGCGCAAGGCGTCAGCACGGCCTCGCCGATGCCCACACCCATGCGGGCAATGAACATTTCCACGGCCGAATCGGCGAAGGCGCAGGCCGCCGTCATGATGCACCACACCGTGAGGCCGACCGCCACGAGGCGCAGCCGACCGACGCGGTCCGCGAGCCGGCCGAACACCAGCCCGAACAGCAGGAAACAGGTGGCAAACGCCGGCGGGCCGATCCACGCCATCTGGAAGTCGCTCAGGCCGAGATCGCGCCGGATCGGTTCGATCAGCAGGCTGAGGATCTGCCGATCAATGAATGACACCACGTAGGCGATGGTCAGCACGCCGACCACGTACCAAGCGCTGCTGGCTGGATAATCGGCGTCTGATCGGGTCATGATCGCGCTCCCTTGGAGTAGTGCCGCCCGCGGAGGCAGCCGATGGAACCCTACAACGCAACGGTGATCCAGTCCACGGTACGTCCGGTCGTTCGCGCCGGCGGGCAGGTGCGGCGCGAACTGCTGCACGAGAATGCCGAGCACTGCGCCGATCTGGTGCGCCGCGGCGCGGCCGCCTTCGGCAGCAAGCTCTTCGTGCTGCCGGAGTTCTGCATCCATGGTTTCGAACTTGGCGTGCCGACAGCCGCGTGGATCGAAGCTTCGGTGCTGTTGCCGGGGCCCGAAATCGAGCCGCTGCAGCGCGCTGCGCGCGACACGCGATCCTACGTCGCCGGCATGGCCTACGAGATCATCCCGGAGTTTCCGGGGCGGTTCTTCAACACGGCTTTCATCATCGACCCGGCGGGTGAGGTCGCGCTGCGCTATCGCAAGATGTATTCGGTGACCGCCAAGACCACACCGCAGGACGTCTACACCGACTATTGCCGGCTCTTCGGCGGACCGCAGTCGCTGTTTCCGGTCCTCGACACGCCACTCGGACGGCTCGGCGCGCTGGTCTGCTACGACATTCACTTTCCCGAGGTGGCGCGCTGCCTCGCGCTGCAGGGTGCGGAAGTACTGCTGCACGTGACCAGCGAGGCACGCGGACCCGAGCACCTCGAAGAGGGCGGCGCGGCCTGGACCGCGGTGCGCAAGGCGCGGGCCTGGGAAAACAACTGCTACCTGCTGATGGCGAACTCGGGTCCGAACCTCGATTCCGACCTCCCGCCCAACGTCTGCCACGGCGAATCGCAGGTCATCGACTTCACGGGTCGCGTGCTCAACAAGGCACTGGGCACCGAGGAGTGCCTGATCACCGCCAGCATCGACATCGAGGCGCTGCGCCGGCGCCGCGCCGGCTCGCGCTTCGCGTTCCTTAGCGAACTCTGTCCGCAGGCTCACGCGCCGGTCTATGCGGCCGCGACGGGATGGCCCGCCGATGCCTTCGCGGCCAGGCCGAGCGCGGCGGTCGGCGAAAACCGTGCCGTGCAGGCGAACGTGTACCGCGCCCTCGTCACCGCCGGCAAGGCCGTGCCACCCGCATCCTGAAGATCACGGAGACAACGATGACCGTATTGATTTCTTTGTACATGACCGCCGCGGCAGTGGTGTCCCCGACCGAATGCGACCGTCTTGCGGCACACCCCGAGGATCCGCAGCGCGTGACGCCCGGGGTGTCACAGGATCAGATCGACTACCCCGTGGCGCTTGCCGCCTGCGAGCGGGCGGTGACTGCCGAACCTGCAAACGCGCGGGTCCGCTACCAGCTCGCGCGGCTGCTGTTCTACACCAACCAGAACCAGCGCGCCGTCGAGGAAATGAAGCGCAGCGCCGACGCGGGCCACGTACAGGCGCAGTACATCTTCGGTACCTTCGTCGCGCGCGGCAGGCCCTTTGCACCGACCGACATCTGCCTCGCGGAGCGTTACTGGCGCGAGTCAGCGGCGGCCGGACGGCAGGCTGCGCGGGTCCAGTACCTGCGCTTCACGCTGAAGGGTAAATTCGAAGCTTGCAGCACGGTGGCGAGCGACGCCGAGCTCCAGTCCTTCGTCGATGCCGCCGGCAAGGATGCCAAGGGTCTCTACGAGCAGGTGCTGGCCGAAGACTTTCGCGAGGCGCTCGCGCAGCGGCCGGTGGCCGCGGTGCGCGCCGCCTGGTCACGCTGCGCCGCAGAGCGCGGGCTCGAGGTCAACCAGCCGATCCGTGCGCGGCGCTTCGGCGACACCGAACCGATGACCACCCAGCTCAACGGCCTGATCCTGGCCGGCGAGAAGACGATCACCGCGGGCTCGCCCTGGCTGGCCGAGGCCGACGCGTCGCGTCGCGCGTTCGAGGGCGGTTATTCGGTCATGACCGATGCCGCGGGCGCGCCCCGTGCCGTGCTGCGAACGACGATGGTCAAGACGCTGCCTTTCGATCAGGTGACCGACGAGTACTCGCGCCACGAGGGGCCGACGGTGCGCTCTCTCGACGCCTGGCGCCGGGTCCATCAGGCGTTCTTCGAACGGACGCTCAAGCCGCTCGGCAAGACCTGGTCGAGCGGGATGCCCGTCACCCTCGAGCGGTTCGAGGTGGTCTGCCGCATCTGAATCGGGTCATTGCGTCGCGGGTTCCTCGACGAGTTCGATGAGTTCCCCGTCGGGGCCGCGTACCGTGGCGGCGCGGCGGCCCTCGTAGAAAACGCCGGGGCGGACGGCGGGCGCGCCGATCCACTCCAGATTCAGCGCCTCGAGGTTGGCGACGGCGAACGTCGTCATGGCAACCGCGCCCGGCAAATGCCCGCGTCTGGCGGCCCGCGGCTTCGCCTGCTCGGAGTACCCGTCGACCTGGATCAGGTTGCCGTGCTGCGCGAGTCGCGCGGTGGCGATCGGCAGCGGTGTGCCAGATGGCAGCCCCTGGGCATCGTTGAGCACCGCGTTCGGTCGGGTTCGCAGCGGACCCGGAGTGAGCGAAAACGATCGCGCGTACCAGTCGAGTGTCCTGCGCGGATCCGTGGCGGCGAACACCATGATGAACACGCGGCCGACCCGTCCATTCGGCAGGGGCAGTATCGACTTGCTGCGATCGCCCGTTTCGCTCGTGAGGTACAGGACTTCGCCGGCGGGGCCCACGACCTGGAAGGCGCGGATGCTCGGGATGGTGCCGAGCGGTGCCGGTTCGCCGATCACGCGGAAAGGCGAGCCGCGCAGGTCGGCGAACAGCCTGTCCGGATCATCGACGATGATCTCGATCCCGCTCCAGCCGAAGGTCGTCAACGGTGGCGGTATCTGCGCACGCGGATCCTCGATGATGCGCAGGAAGACATCGGGCGCACCGTCGGCGCTCATGAGCACGTAGCGTCGGCCGGCGCTCGCCGGCGCGCCCCAGCTGCGGGCGAGCGAGCGCGTCACGACGCCGCGCTCGCGGACAACGTAGTCGAGTCGATCGCGGTACAGCGTCTCCATCGGCTCCAGTCGGGGCGCCACGATCGTGGCTGCCTTGATGCGCAGCAGCGCCGGAGTTGATGCCGCCGCAACCGCAACTGCCACCCAAAGAAAAAAGGCCGCACCCGCCAGAGCGAGTGCGGCCATTTTCCGGCGCGGCGCGAGGCGCCAGGCCTTCATGGCTCGAGCCTCAGAAGTCGAAGCGCGCGCGCACCATCCAGCGGCGCGGCTCGTTGAGGTACGGGTACACGAGGAAGGACACCACGTAGGTCTCGTTGGTGCAGTTCGTGCAGTCCGCCGTCACCGACCAGTTGCCGTCCGTCGGTCGCAGCGTCAGGCCCGCGTTGATCGTGCTGCGCGCCTGCTGGCGGCCGATAGGCGTGTTGGCCGTGGCTGCCCAGTTGGCAGCGACATAGGCCCAGTTGACGCTCGGCTGCAACTTCAGGTCCGCACCGATCGGGAAGGTGCCGTTGATGCCGAGCGTGGAGGTGAACTCCGGCGCGCGGACAGGCTCGGCGATATCACCGAGCGGCGTGATCACGCTGACGTTGCAGATGTTGGTGGTCGACTGGTTGGCGGCGATGCGCGCCTTGCAGTTGGCGGCCTGAGCCAGCACCGTGGCATCGACATTGACGTACTTCGCCTTCTGCGTGCCGCCGCCCCAGAACACGTTGATGTTGTCGGTCGGCGCCCAGGAAACCTCGGCCTCGAGGCCGTAGTTCTCCATGTCGGCGAAGTTGCGCGTCAGGTAGTTGATGATGTTGGTGAGCGGATCGGCATAGCCGGCCGGCAGCTGGAAGTCCTTCACGTCCATGAAGAACGCGTTCAGGTTCACGCGCAGGCGGCCGTCGAGCCACTCGGTGCGTGCACCGCCCTCGTACGACCAGACCTTCTCGGAGTCGAAGTTCAGGGCAAGACGACCGAAGTTGGCGCGCGCGTTCCAGCCACCCGCCTTGAAGCCACGGGTCGCCGAGGCGAACACCATGATGTCGTCCGATACCTTGTAGTCGAACGCGAGGCGCGGAGTGAGCTGGCTTTCCTTGAGACGCGTCGGGATGCCGGCGGCCACGAGATCCGCCGTGTTGATCGGCGGGAACAGCTTGGTGGCGATCGGGCTCGTGTTCGGCGTGAAGGTGATGTTCTTTTCCTCGTCGGTGTAGCGCAGGCCCACGGTCGTGGTCAGGCGGTCGGAGACGTGGTAGTCGAACTGTGCGTAGGCCGCGTACGACTTGGTGTCGTTCTTCATCACGCGGTCCTGGGTCACGGTCGGGTTGCCGGTCACCGGCAGGCTGATGTTCGCGAACGACGTGTCGTTGTCGTCCGTGAAGTAGAAGAGACCAGCCGTGTAGTCGAGCGATCCGCCCATCGCCTCGCCGGAGAGCTTGATCTCCTGCGTGATCTGCGAGTGCTGCCCGTCGTTGACGAGCGGCGTCGCGTTGCCCGGGCGCTGTCCCGTCAGTTCGTAGCTGTTGTTGGGAGCGAAGGTGGCGCCGGTGATGCTGTCGAACGAGTCGGTGATGAACTGCTGGTCGAGGTCACGGTAGCCCGTGATCAGGTTCAGCGTCGCGCCGCTCGCGAGGTCGATCGTGAAGTTGGAGATGATCGAGCCCGACTTCGTGTAGTTGCCGAGCGGGACGTTCTTCAGGCGATCGGATACCAGCGCCGCGCCGATCGGGGTGTCGGTGCGCAGGCGGGTGTGGTCGAAACGCTGGTTGCTGCCCGGCGCGACGAAGTTGACGATGTTCGACATGTCCGAGTTGATGAGGTCGGCCGAGAGGTCCCAGGTGACCTTGTCGCTGAACAGCACGCGCACCGCGCCGCGGACGCCGTTGCTGTCTTCCCAATTGAGAGTCTCGCCGGTGACGCGGTTCTTCACGAAGCCGTCGTCCTTGGCGTAGAAGGCCGAGATCTTTGTGAGCACCGTGTCCGACAGCGGCAGGTCGATGGACGCGCGGGCCTGGCGACGGCTGTATTCGCCGAAGCCGGCTTCGACGAATCCGCCCATTTCCGTGCCGGGCTTCTTCATGACGATGCTGATGGCGCCGCCCGTGTTGTTGCGGCCGAACAGCGTGCCCTGCGGGCCACGCAGCACTTCGATGCGTTCAACGTCGAAGAACTGGAAGTTGTTGGCGTTCTGGCGTGCCATGAACACGTCATCGACATAGGTGCCGACCGGCGGATCGAAGGTGGCGATCGACTCGGTGTTGTTGAGGGCGCGGATCGAGTAGGAGTTCGCGGTGCCCACGCCGGTGTTGTTGTGGCCGATCATGTTGGGCACGAAGGAGATGAGATCGAGGGTGCGGGTGATCTGCCGGCGCTCGAGTTCAGCCTCGGTGAAGGCGGTAACGGCGATCGGCACTTCCTGCAGGTTCTGGGCGCGACGCTGCGCGGTGATGGTGATCTCCTCGATGCCGCCTTCGCTTCCCTGGGCTTGCACGGCCTGCGGCTGCGCAAGGATGGCTACGGCAACGGTGCCCAACAGGCCCGTCAATGTCGGACGCAAGGTCATTACTCTTCCCCTCGGATTGGTGTTCGGATATGCAGCAGATGGCGCCCCAGAGTCCCTAGCGCCGCCCGGATGCTACCAATCGGTTAATACGAGGTGCAAACGCGTTCGGGATTAGGTTGAATTGCGACCGTGCGACGGGCGCAGCAGCACAGAAGTTGCGCGACGCTACGGGTTTTTCGGAGGGTTCTTCGAGCAAACCGTACCGTATCGCGCGCCGACCATCTTCGCCGATCGTTCTTTCTCAAGGAGCAGAAATGACCCAGCCGCCACCGGAACAGGTGCACTTGCCCCGCGATACCAAGGGCAAGCGTCCGCGTTTTTTCGATGACCCCGCGATCGACCAGATGATGACTTTCCTGCTCGAACTGACCACCGAAATGGCAGTCATGCGCGAGCGGCTCGATACCGTGGAGCGCCTGATGGACGAGCATGGCAGCGTGACCCGCGCGGCCATCGAGGCGTACCAGCCTTCGCCAGCCGTCGAGGCCGAGCGCAATGCCTGGCGCGAGGGTTTTCTGAAGCGCGTGTACCGCATGCACCCGGCGAACTAGCCCGCGCCCTTTTCAGGGGCACGTCAACACGGTATTTTCAGACCCGATACGGGTCTGACCATCCGTCCCATCCAGCCTGCAGGTGAACATCGTGGCCGCACAACCTTCCGACATCCCCGTGCCGAACATCGACGAGTTGTTCCGTCCTTCACACGATGAACGTGCCCGGCAGGGCATGGTGAGCTTCATCCGCAAGCTCGCCATCATCGACATGCGTCGCGCGCTCAAGGAAGACTACGAGCAGCGGGTCGAGCCGCAACTCGAGCGCGAGGGCAGGAAGCCGGCCGACTGGCAGGGAATCGAGCAGGCCATGGAAGGCGAGGCGTCATACCGCTTCTACAGCGCCGTGCGCTACAACGCGCAGGAGATGTGCTACCTCTCCGTGCAGCCCACGGTCGAGCGTGCTCTGCCGGCCATGGTCGGCCTCGCGCGCGATCTGGCGGCGCGCAATCCCGCCGGCGGCTCGTTGCGCCTCAATCCAAAGCTGGAGATCCCCAAGTACGTCACCTCGCTCGACGTGCATCTTGCTCCGGGCTGGGTGCACGCCGAGCACACCGCCGACGACGTCGCGCAGGGTGCGGTGGTGTCTTTTGGTGGCAAGGTCTTCACCGGCCAGCACCCCTATCGCAAGCGTGCCGGCGTGGTGGGCGAATCCATCGCCTACTGGATCCGCAAGAAGTGGCCGTCGTTTGCGCCCCGTCGCATCCTCGACCTCGGCACGACCAGCGGCAAGAACCTGCTGCCCTACTGCACCGCGTTCCCGAAGGCGGAGGCACACGGCATCGACGTCGCGGCGCCGGTGCTGCGCTATGGGCATGCGCTTGCCGAGCATGAAGGCGTGCCTGTCCACTTCAGCCAGCAGAACGCCGAGCAGACCGATTTTCCGGACGGGCACTTCGACCTCATCGTCTCCAGTTTCTTCTTCCACGAAGTCGCGTTGAAGTCGACCCGCAAGATCCTCGCCGAGTGCAAGCGCCTGCTGGCTCCGGGCGGCATCATGGTGCACATGGAGTTGCCGGACGAGGCGTCGGTGTCGGCATACGAAAACTTCTTCTGGAACTGGGACACGCACAACAACAACGAGCCCTGGTACACCGCCTATCGTGCGCAGGATCCGGTCGCACTGTGTACCGAGGCCGGCTTCGATCCGGCGCACAGCTTCAAGCTGCACATCCCGGACATCGCCACTTTCGGTGCCGAACGCCACGAGCGCTTCATGCGCGGCGAACTTCCCTCGCCGGCACATGGCAGCGGCGGCTGGTTCATCTTCGGTGCCGAGCGCGGTCGGTAGTCGCCTTGGTCAACCAGAAACGTCGAGGCGTCGTGATCGGCGCCGGGGTCGCTGTGTCTCTGGGCGCCGCCTCACGCCTGGCCTGGGGGCTCGCCGCAGGCGACAAGGCCGCGGAGGATAAAGAGGCGTTCGACCTCGTCATCGTCGGTGCCGGCACGGCCGGACTGCCCGCGGCCATTTTTGCAGCCCGACGCGGTCGGCGTGTCGCGCTCATCGACGCCGCCGACGACATCGGTGGCACCTTGCACCTGGCCAACGGGCAGGTCAGTGCGGCGGGTTCACGCACCCAGCAGGCAAAGGGGATCATCGACTCGCCCGATCGTCACTACGAAGACTGCATGGCGCTGTCGCGCGGCAAGGCCGATCCCGCCATCATCCGGCTTACGGTCGATGAAGCACCTGCGACCATCAACTGGCTGCTCGACGCGGGACTCACGCCGCTGCCTGATCATCCGGTCACGGGCGACAGTCCGGGCCGGCCGGCCTACAAGACGCCCAGATATCTTTGGG
>JBIKVA010000177.1:0-5973 GCA_044357085.1 Steroidobacteraceae bacterium
ATCGGCCTCAAGTCTTCCTTGTGACCGGACAGGGAATTATGGATACGGATCGTCATTCGAACGCTCTGGGGAGGCGCGACCCTGGGCTCAGGACGCTGCGGATGATAGCCGCTCGAGCCTGGCTATAGCGCGCGCCGGGGTCATCAGTGCGAGCATGGGCGCAAGCTCGGGGCCATGGTCGAGCCCGGTGAGCGCAACTCGCAGCGGCTTGAAGAGATCGGGGCCCTTGCGGCCCGTTTGCTCGCGTACCGTGGCAGTGATGGCCTTCCAGTCGCTGCCGTGAGCACGCACGGCTGAGGCCGACGCCGCAAAGAAACCCGGACCCGCCGCGTCGAGGATCCCGCGGGTGTCGGGCGAAGGCGCCGGCAGCTCGCCAAACACCACGGCCACCCAATATCCGACATCTGCGGGCAGCACGGCATTCGGCTGCAACAGCGCGACGAAGCCACGTGCCGTCGGCTCATCGAGACCTGCGGGCAAATACGGGCGCATCCAGTCGAGTGCGCGATCCGGTGCGAGCGCGTGTACCGCTTGCTTCTGCCACATCGACAATTGCACGGGATCGAACCGGGCCGGCGAACGCACGAGGTGGGCGGGATTGAAGCCGCGCGCCAGTTGCTCGAGATCGAGGAGGTCGTGCAGGTCCGTCGAATGCCCGAGGCGGAACAGGTGATTCGCGAGGGCTTCGGGCAGGTATCCCGACTCCCGCAACTCCCGCAAGGATCTGGCGCCCGAGCGTTTTGACAGCGGTGACCCGTCGGCAGCGGTGATGAGCGACAAATGCCCGTATTGGGGTGCCGCGAGACCCAGCGCCTGCGCAATCAGCAACTGCCGCGGGGTATTGGAGAGATGGTCCTCGCCGCGCAATACGGTCGTGACGCCGGTCAACGCATCATCCACCACGTTGGAGAAAAAAAACGCGGCCGACCCGTCCGCCCGCTGCACGATGAAATCGCCGATGTCGCGGCATTCGAAGCGCTGCTCGCCGTGAACGAGGTCGATGAACTCCACCTGCCCCTCGTCGGGTACGCGGAAGCGCAACGTCGGCTTGCGCCCCTCTGCCACACGGCCGGCGCGCTGCGCGGAATCGAGATTCCGACAAGTGCCCGCGTAGCGCGGCGGTCGACCGGCTGCGATCTGGGACTTGCGACTCACCTCGATTTCGAGCGGGGTGCAGTAGCAGGGATAGACGCGGCCCGCCGTCTCGAGACGCGCCAGGGTCTGCCGGTAGGTGTCGGCACGCTCGCTTTGCGCGATGACCTCGCCGTCCCATGACAGGCCGAGCCACTGCAGATCCTGCATCAGTTGCCGGGTGAACTGCGGTTTGCTCCGCTCGGCGTCGGTATCCTCGATGCGCAGCAGGAACCGGCCTCCGTCCCGCCGTGCGAGCAGCCAGTTGAACAGCGCGGTCCGCGCATTGCCGAGATGCAACTCGCCCGTGGGGCTAGGCGCAAAGCGGGTGATGGTCGTGGCCGTACCCATCAGGCGGACTCGGTCGTCCCACCGATGAGGTCGACGAGGGGCTGCAGCCCGGGTACCGGCGTCTTCATGCGTTCTCCCAAAATGGCGGCGAACGATGTACCGGGGGCAATCTGCTGTCAATCGCCCCGAACCCGAGCAAACGGTGCGCCCGTAGCCCAGGAATTCCCTAATATTCCGACTGTGCGCCACCTCTTCATTTCCGATCTGCACCTCGATGCAAGTTCGCCCGGAACCGTGGAGTTGTTCCTGTACTTCGTGCAGACCGCGGTCGGCGCGACGTCGCTGCACGTTCTCGGCGATCTCTTCGAGACCTGGATCGGTGACGATGACCCGGACCCGGTCCGGGCGAGGATCTGCGACGCGCTGCGCGGACTCGTGGAGTCCGGCGTGTCGCTTCATGTGATGCAGGGCAACCGCGATTTCTTGTACGGACCGGATTTCGAGCGGCGCACCGGGTGTACGTTGCTGGCCGACCCCTCGGTGGTGACCCTGAACGGCGAGCGGGTGCTGCTGACGCACGGTGATCTGCTCTGCACCGGCGACCATGCCTATCAGGAGTTGCGCACGACCATGCGGGATCCGCGGTTTCGCCGCCGGGTGCTCGCCCTGCCCATCGAGGCGCGACAGCAACTCGCGCAAGCAGCCCGTGCGGGCAGCAAGGCACATATCCGCGCTGCGACGCGCCAGAGCGCCGCAGCGAGCCAGAGCGTCGCAGCGAGCAAGAGCGCCGCCGGATCTGCCACACCGACCGGCCCGGACATCATGGACGTCGACCCTGCTGCGGTGATCGCTGCATTCGAAGCCAGCGGCACCCGCAAGATGATTCACGGGCACACGCATCGGCCCGCCAACCACCGCTATCTGCTCGGCTCCGCGACAGCAGAACGTGTGGTCCTCGCCGCGTGGGACGAGACCGGCGAGTTCCTCGAAGTCACGCCTGCGGGTTGGGCGCGTCGGACGATAGTGGTGGATTGCGCGGGTCCGGCAAACCCGAGTGGAACCTGAACTCGGGGTCGGGAGAGATCGCGAGCTGAGCTTCGACCGCCGCCAACTCCTCGAGCCGGTTCTCCCATGACTGCTCGCGTGTGACGGCAGGGTCAGTTGCGGCGTGCGCCGCGGCGAGTCGCAAGTACAACTCGAAATGCCTGGCCTCGGAGGCCCGCAAGCCTGCATACAACGTCGCCACCGCGGCCGGCAGCCCCTGACCCTCAGGCAGGCCGGCGAGCAGCGTGAAGCGCTCGCAGGAACGCGCCTCGATGAGCGCGCCACAGAGCAGCAGATCGAGTTTGCGGAAGGGCTCGTGGGTCCTGAGGGCCTCGCGCAGGCCTGCGGCGTAGCGACCCGGCTTGCGACGCAGATAGGGCACGCCCTGCTCCTGCATGAGGCGATCCACCTGCTCGAAGTGGCGCAGTTCCTCGCGCGCCAGCTTCGAGAGCCGGGCGGCAAGCGGCCGGTCCTCCGGATAGGCGAACATCAGCGCGAGTGCGGTGGAAGCGGCCTTCTTCTCGCAGTTGGCGTGGTCCGCCAGCAGTTCGGGCCAGCAGCGTACGGCTTCATCGACCCACTGCGAAGGAGTTGCCGCGCGCAGCGGATGCATCACACGCCGCGAACTATTTTGAGCGAACTGCTGCCGACCCGCTTGCTGGCCTTGGCAGCATCCGAGCGCTCCTGCTGCAGACGCGCGAGGAAGTCGTCCGTCACGTCGCCGGTAATGTACTTGCCCGAGAAACAGGAGGTGTCGAATTCCTTGACGTGGGAATCGTCGTGCTGGCAGGCGAGTTCGAGGTCGGCGAGATCCTGGTAGATGAGCCAGTCGGCGCCGATGAACTGCCGCACTTCGTCATCGCTGCGTCCGGCCGCCACGAGTTCGCTCGCCGCCGGCATGTCGATGCCGTAGACGTTCGGGTGACGCACCGGCGGCGCAGCCGAAGCGAAATACACCTTGCGGGCGCCGGACTCGCGAGCAAGCTCGATGATCTGTGCCGAGGTCGTACCGCGCACGATCGAGTCGTCGACCAGCAACACGTTCTTGTTGCGGAATTCGAGATCGATGGCGTTCAGCTTGGAGCGCACCGACTTCTGGCGCTCTTCCTGACCCGGCATGATGAACGTGCGGCCGATGTAGCGGTTCTTGATGAACCCCTCGCGGAACTTGAGCCCGAGTCCCTGCGCAAGTTGCAGCGCCGCCACCCGGCTGGTGTCGGGAACGGGGATGACCACGTCGATGTCGTGATCGGGCCGCTCGCGCCGGATCTTCTCGGCGAGTCTATCCCCCATGCGCATGCGGGCGCGCTGCACCGAGACATTGTCGATGATGCTGTCCGGCCGGGCGAAATAGACGTACTCGAAAATGCAGGGCGCGCGACGGGTGGTGGCCACGCACTGCTGCGTGTGCAACCGTCCCGCCTCGTCGACGAACACGGCCTCGCCGGGTGCCACATCCCGAACCTGGCTGAACCCGAGCATGTCGAGGGCGACCGACTCGGATGCAAGCATGAACTCGGTGCCCTTCGGGGTCTCGCGCTGACCGATGACGAGGGGACGGATGCCGTTCGGATCACGGAAACCGAGGATGCCGTGCCCGATCACCATGGCAACGACCGCATAGGCGCCGCGACAGCGCCGGTACAGGGCGGTCACGGCGGCAAACACGTCGGCTGCGGTCACCCGCGGCGTGCCCACGCGCTGCAGCTCGGAGGCGAGCACGTTGAGCAGGACCTCGGAGTCCGAGGACGTGTTGAGGTGACGGCGCTCTTCGCGGATCAGCACGTCGGCGAGTTCGCTCGCGTTGGTCAGGTTGCCGTTGTGCCCCAGCACCAGTCCATAGGGCGCGTTGACGTAAAACGGCTGCGCCTCGGAGGCGCTGTCGCAACCTGCGGTGGGATAGCGGACGTGGCCGATGCCGATGTTGCCGCGCAACTCGAGCATGTCCTGCTGGCTGAACACGTCCCGTACCAGTCCCCGCCCCTTGCGCATGGACACGAGACCCTCGGTGACCGTGACGATGCCGGCGGCATCCTGACCGCGGTGCTGCAGCACCGTCAGGGCGTCGTACAGCCGCTGATTGACGGCACTCTTGCCAACGATGCCAGCGATGCCACACATGTTGAACGCCTCGCGAAGAATCAGGTGGTGATGACGGGTCGGCCGAGCAGTGTCTCGTTGCGCAACAGCGCCTCGAAATCGACCAGACTGTCGAGAAGTTCGGCCGAAGTGGTCGCCGTCGGGCGCAGCTTCGAGGCCTGCCACACCGGCGAGTCCTCGAGGTCGAACTGCAACGCCAGCAGGGTGACGAGGCCGATGACGATCGCGCCGCGCGCTGCGCCGAAGAGCAACCCCAGCATGCGGTTGATCGGGGCGAAGATCGAGGCGCTGATCGACCGACTCAGCAACGCCCCGAGGAGCGCGACGACGGCGAACGTGACGACACCGACCAGCAAACAGGCGATGAGCCCCTGAAAGCGGGGTTCCGATACCCATGACTCGAGCAGAGGCTTGGCAACCTCACCGTAGTGGGAACCCACATAGAGGGCTATCACCCAGGCCAGCAGGCTGAAAACCTCGGCGATGAGACCGCGCATGAGACCGAGCAGCGAGAAGACGAGGAAGACGGCGATAATCACGATGTCCATCCACGTCATTGCGGATCCTCTCGACCCGCGCGATGCGGGCGGCGCGGATTCTACTTCACCACCGATCCCTTGTGTCCCGCCTTTGCCAGGCGTTCCAGCAGGGTGTTGGCGGCAGCCCGGTCGGGCTCGGGCCCAACCCGGACCCGGAACAAGGTCTTGCCGGAGCGCTGGATCTCTTCGACCACGACCGCAAACTTGCCATCTCTCAACTTGCGCTGCAGGTTGGTTGCGCTCGCACGGTTCACGAAGACGCCAAGCTGCACGAAATAGGCCTCACTCGCAGGCTCAGTCGACGCAGGCTGGGGCGGCGGTGGCGAGACCTCGGCAGCAACGGGATTGGCAGGAGCAGGATCGGCAGGACTCGGATCGGCCGGCGCAACGGATGGCGGGGGCTCTGTCACGGCTGGCACGGGCAACGTGACCGGGGGCGCGGAGTCCGCGGCAGCGGCGGGCGCCGGCGCAGTGCGGGCACTCTCGGTGAGATCGATGTCGAGCCGACGTTCACCGCCCGCAACATCCGTGGAAGATTGCGATGCCGGCCGAGCGGAGCGGCCGGAGCCGGTCAGCAGTTCAGGCAGCAGCAACACCGCCAGCAGCACGAGAATGACTGCACCGGTGAGCCGATGTTTGAGCGCCGTATCCAAGCGACGGAATCATAACCCAAGCCAGTCGAGGGCCGGTCCGACGACGTGGAAGGAACCGAAGACGACGATGCGATCGCCCGCGCCAGCCAGCGCGCGCGCCGCGGCACACCCATGCGAAACATCCGGGGCAAGCGCGACCGTGCGGCAGCGTTCGGGCAGACGGTGGCGAAGCGCCTCGGCGGTACTGCCGCGCGGACCCTCCAGTCCGCAGAGCA
>JBIKVA010000178.1:0-5907 GCA_044357085.1 Steroidobacteraceae bacterium
CCAACGCGATCAAGAAGCTGCGCGGACTGATGCTCGAACCGGCCTGACCAGGTCGAGGTCTGTCGCCCGTCAATCGACTCCGGTTTCGGGTGCAGGCGGCGTGGTCGCCTTGGCGTAGCCACGCGGCCGGATCGCGACCGTGTTGACGATGCGCGTGCAGCGCGAACCATCGGTCAGGTAGAACCCGTATTCGAAAGACGGCGTGGCCCGCTGCTCACGGGCGAGCGTGTCGCGGATCTGCGCCTCGAGCCCGACCGGAAACTCGAACCGCAGCTCGAGGTCCGTGCTGCCGCCATGTTCAAAGTCGACGCTCAGGCCGCGCGTCCATACCGAATACCCCGGAAACACGCGGGCGCAGGCGAGCGCGGCGATCGGATCGGCGAGCGCCGCCTGAAATCCGCCGAACATCACCCCGCCCGGATTGCGCGAGATGGCGTTGAGCGGCAGGCGGATGCGCACACGCCGCCACTGCCGGTCCATCTCGAGCACCTTGATGCGCATGAACCAGAACGGCGGGTAGAACTCGAGCATGCGGGCATCGGAGAGGACCCGCCGCTCCGACATGAAACGCAGGAAACGCTGCATGAGCCGCGGCCGCTTCGCCGAAGGACTCATGGCGCGGTCTCGGTGCGCACCGATCCGCCCAGCGCTTCCTCGAACACGATGCAATGCAGCAGCGCGGTGCGGACCGCGTTCGGCGAATACCCGCCGGCGAGGGTGATCACGAGCGGCAGACCAAGCCGCCGGCTCCAGTCGAGCACGCAACGCTCGCGCGCGCGGATGCCGGCATCGGTCAGCACGAACCGGCCGTAGCGGTCGCCGTCGGCCACGTCGACACCGGCGAGGTAGAAGACGATGTCGGGTCGGAAGCCGGCGGTGAGCCGCGGCAGGTGCAAGTCGAGGGCGGCGAGGTAGGCATCATCGCCAGTACCATCGGGCAGACCGACATCCAGCGTCGAACGCATCTTGCGGGCCGGGTAGTTGCGTTCGCCGTGCATGGAGAACGTGAATACGGACTCGTCATCTTCAAAGATTGCAGCAGTGCCGTTGCCCTGATGCACGTCGAGATCGACGATCAGTGCCCGCTCGAGGCGTTGCTCGTGCTGCAGCCGTCGGATCGAGATGGCGACATCATTGAGCACGCAGAACCCTTCGCCGTGGTCGGCAAAAGCGTGGTGTGTGCCCCCCGCGAGATTGCCGGCGCGCCCGTCCTCCAGCGCCGCTCTCGCGGCGAGCAAGGTGCCTTGCACCGCGAGACGCGAACGCCGCAGCAGTCGTGGCGACCACGGCACGCCCAGCGCGCGCTGCTCCTGCGGCGAGAGCCCAGGCCCGAACAGGCGATCGAGATACTCGCGCGTGTGTACGCGGTCGAGGTCGGCACGGGCAGCCTCCCCGGGCAGCATGATCTGCGTCGCCGGAAGCAGGCCCGAGGAGCGCAGGGTGTCGTACACGAGCGTGTACTTGACCATCGGGAACGGATGCCCCTCGGGCAAAGGCAGGTAGTAGTCGGGATGATGACTGACTTTCAAGTTGGGACCGGATCGGCTAGAACTAGGCCCGCAAGTAGGGGATCGTAATGCACCAGTCGCTCACCGGCGGAATGGTAGTCAGCCGGGCGCTGGCACGCTACGACATTCGTACCGTCTTTTCCGTGGCCGGCGCCTCGCACACGTATCTGCTCGATGCGCTCGAACGCGACGGTTTCCGCATCATCGGCAGTCGCCACGAATCGGGCTGCGTCAGCGCCGCCGACGGGTACGCCCGCATCAGCGGGCAACTTGGCGTGGCCTTGATCATCGCCGATCAGGGCATGCCGAACGCCATCAACGGCATCGCCACGGCATTCCACGCGTGTTCCCCGGTTCTCGTGCTGGTCGCGCGTCTGCCCGACTCCTGGACCGAAGCGGAGTCGGAATACGACAACCTCAAGCACCCGCTTGTCGGCAGCATCAGCAAATGGGCGCGGACCGTACCGTCGGTCGAACGTCTGGCCGAGTACGTCGACGCCGGCGCCAAGCGCGCACTCGCCGGCCGGCGCGGCCCGGTGGTACTGCAGATCCCCCAGGAGTTCCTGCAGGCCGCGCTTCCGGGTGCAGGCGTTGCGGGTCGACCGGTCGCGGAGATTCCGCGTGCGGCGGCGGACCCCGCCGCCATCGAACGCGCCGCGGGACTGCTGCGCGAGGCGCGGAAGCCGCTGCTGATCGCCGGCGCCGGCGCATGCCATGGTGGAGCCGGCGCAGCACTGCGCGAACTCGTCGCACGCTGCGATCTGCCGGTCGCCGGGAACGGGCTCGGCCGCGGGCTCGTGCCGGAGGATCTCGATCGATCCTTCAACTGGCCGTTCATGCAACTCGTGGCCCGTGAGGCGGATGTGGTCTGCGTGATCGGCGCACGGCTCAAGCAGCGGCTCGGCTACGGCTTGCCGCCGCGGTTTTCATCGCAGGCCAGGTTCATCCAGATCGATGTCGCCGCCGAGGAACTCTCCCGCAATCGGCATATCGACGTACCGATCTTTGCCGATGCCGGCCTCGCCTGCGGCCAGTTGCTCGCGGCGCTCGCCGGCAGTTCGAACCATGGCCGTGCAGGCTGGGTGCGCGAGGCGCTGCGGGAACGCATCGCCTATCTCGACACGCTGGCCGAGACACCGCTCGAAAACGATGCAATCCATCCGCTGGCGCTCGGACGGACCGTCGCCAGGCACCTCGAGCCCGAGGCCATCCTGATCGGCGACGGCGCCGACATCCAGAACTGGATGTACGCCGCCTTGCCGGTGAAACAGGCGCCCGGCTTCCTCGATCACTACCCCATGGGTGCGATGGGTGTCGGCTTGCCGTTGGCCGTGGGTGCCGCTGCAGCCGCCCGCGAGATCTCCGAGCGCTCCGGCACGAAGCCGCGGCAGGTCGTGTTGACCACGGGCGACGGAGCCTTCGGCTTCCATCCGGCCGAACTGCACGCTGCAGCGCGCGCGGGTCTCAAGATCACCTGCATCATCGGCAACGATGGCGCCTGGGGAACCGAATTGCATGGTCAGAACCAGGCCATCGGCCGGGCAGTCAACACCGACCTCGGCTACCCGCCTTACGAAAAAGTGGCGGAGGGGTTCGGTTGTCGCGGCATGCAGGTCTCACGGCTGAGTGATCTGCCGCAAGCGCTGCAAGCCGCCTTCGACCACGCGGGAACCTGCGTGGTCAACGTCATCATCGATCGCCAAGCAGGCGCCGCGGTGAAAGGCGAGCCACTGGCAAGGATGATCATGTTCGACGATCTGGCAAGCAACCTGAAGCAGCATGGCGTGAACCAGCACGGCCTGAAGAATCACGGCCTGAAGAATCATGGAGAGGTACCACGATGAGCAGCGAAAAATCCGCACCGGCACAGGTGCCCTATCCGAACCCGCTCTATTCCTGGTACGTGGTGGTCGTCCTGCTGCTCGCCTACATCCTGGCGTTCGTCGATCGCGAAATCATTGCCCTGCTGGTGCCGGACATCAAGGCGAGCCTGCAGATCAGCGACACGCAGATGAGCCTCCTGCTCGGCGGCGCCTTCGCGGTGTTCTACACGTTCTTCGGGGTGGCGATCGCCTGGCTTGCCGATCGCGGCAACCGTCGCTGGCTCATTTTCTGGGGCGTCGCCTTCTGGAGCGTCATGACCGCAGCCTGCGGTTTCGCGACCTCCTACGCGGCGCTCTTCCTCGCCCGCGTCGGTGTCGGCGCCGGCGAGTCCGCACTCAACCCGTCCGCCCTCTCGCTGCTCAAGGATTATTTCCCGCCCGACAAGATCGGCCGTGCAATCGGCCTGTACACGGCCGGCGTGTCGAGCGGCAGCGGCCTCGCGTTCATCTTCGGTGGTGCGATCTATCCAAAGCTCAAGGAAGCCGGGCCCGTCGAACTGCCGCTGATCGGCTGGCACGAGCCCTGGCAGCTGATGTTCATCTACGTAGGTCTGCCGGGGCTGCTGATCGCCCTGCTGGTCCTGACCATCCGCGAACCCGTACGCCGCGAGTTCCTGACCAGCGGCGCGAAGCCGGTCGCCTCACCCGTCAACAAGACACTCGCCCACCTCGCCGCGCGCTGGCGCGCGTTCTTCGTGCTGTTCTTCGCGCTCTCGGGACTCGCGATCATGGCTTACGGCATCGGCTTCTGGATCCCCGAGTTCCTGCGCCGCACCTACTCGCTCACCCCGCAGGAGCTGGGGTTCTGGGTGCAGTGGCGCGGCGTGATCACCATTGTCTTCGGTCTTGCCGGCGTGCTCATCGGCGGCTGGATGAGCGACTACTTCCAGAAGCGCTACGAGGACGGATATGTGCGCGTATGTCTCGTGTCCTTCGTGGTGATGGCTTTCGGCTATTGCCTGTTCACGCTGATGCCATCGCCGCTGCTTGCCGTGCTGTTCCTGATCCCGGCGACCCTAGGTGCCGCCGCTCCCACGGCAGCGGGCGCTGCTGCAGTGGTAGCCATCGCGCCGCCCACCATGCGCGCGCAGGTGGTTGCGCTCTATTACTTCGTGCTGAATGCCGTCGGGTTTTTCGTCGGTCCGACGGCGGTGGCGCTCGTCACCGACTTCTACTTCGCCGACGAGGCGCAACTCCGTTACTCGATGTTCGTCGTGGCAGCGGCCGTGTCGGTGATCTGCGGAGCCCTGCTGGTCTACAACCTGCCACATTTCCGCGCTGCGGCGCGCGAGGCCCGGCAGTGGTCCGGCGGTGCGGGCTGACCCTTAGACTTGCCCCGACTCGTTTTTACCGCGACCCGAAGAGGACATGCCATGGCCAACGCCCCAGCCGACCCCAAGCTGCCCATCCTGCAACGCGACCATCGCAGCGTGATGGGAAAGGTGCTCTACACGAGCAAGAAGCCCGAGAGGCTCAACCAGGAGCGCGGCCGCGAGTACTTCCGCATCGACGTCCATGCGGATGGCACTCGCACCTGCACGGCACACTGCGAGATCGACGACCGGCCGTCGGTGATGCGCGACATCACCTATTCGCTAGACGCGAGCTGGATGCCCACCGACTGCTTCGTGCGGCTCTCGGTCGGCAGCAAGTTCATGGGCTCCGGCTGGTTCCGTTTCCATCCGCAGTTCGCCGAGTGCGAAACCTGGACATCGCTCGAAGGCCGCGTATCGCAGCGCATGGACCTCGAGACGCCGCTGCTCACCTTCCAGAATCACGCCATCGCCTGCGATGCATGGCATCTGCGTCTCATCGATCAAAGAAAACCGGGCGAGGTGCAGCGTATCCGGCAGATGCTGCTGTCCTCGCCGGATCATCGCGGCGCCACCGGACCGATGCTGTTCTCGATCGGACTCAACATCGTGTTCGTCGGACCGGAGAAGGTGTCCGTGGGCGCCGGCACGTTCGACGCCCTGCACTTCCAGTTCGTGGCCAATCCGGAGTTGCCCCAGGAACATCCGCCCTACGACGTCTGGTGCACCGCCGACGGCGACTACCTTTTCCTCAAGGGCCAGGTTGCCGGCTACATGCAGACCTATTACGAACTGGTCGAACTGTCGCGCGGTCCTCACTGGGGTAACTGAGACCAGGGGGTAACTGAGACCAGTGCACCGCCCCCCCGTGCCAGCCGCCCCGAACCGTGACAGGTGTCGCATTTTCGACACTTCCATGTCATGAATCGTGGTGTATACTCGCCACACTCGTAGCAGCCGAACAACGCGCAAGTTGTTGTTCAGTAAGGCTACGTGGGTTTTGAACCACATTTGAGTCACCATCCGCTCTCTCGCAAGAAAGTCCGGGGCGTGAATCAAACAACTCAAAATCCCTGGCGGTTGACGCGGGCACGGTTGGGTGGCGGTCTTTTTTGCTCGCCCCCGGGAACCCTTAGGGGTTCGAACCGGAAACATTGATGCCCATGGAGTCGCTCCTTTGCAGCGACTGAAAGCGACCGACCA
>JBIKVA010000179.1:0-5842 GCA_044357085.1 Steroidobacteraceae bacterium
GCGATCGTGCCTGCGGCGGTCGTGCTGGCGCTCGCGGTGGCGACGTTTGCGACCACCGTGATATCCGGCATCGACTACATGAGCCGATCGTTCCGTCGCGCCTGGCACCTGCCGTCTGCGCCGCGTTGAGACTTGCCGCGATGGAACAAATCCCGCTCGGTGTCGGCTTGCGCGAACGCGTCACCTTCGAGGGTTTCGTCGCGGGGTCGAACATGGAAGCCCTGCTGCGGGTGCGCGCCGTCGTCGCCGAGCCCGCCCGGGCCGTGCTCTGGATGTGGGGAAGCGAGGGCTGCGGCCGCACGCATCTGCTGCTCGCCGCCTGTGCCGCCGCTTCCCTCGGCACCCGGGTCGCCTACCTGCCGCTCGCCGAAGTGGGCGATGCGAGCGTCGATTTCATTCGCGGTGCCGGTCATGCCGAGTTGCTCTGCCTCGACGATCTCGATGCGGTGGTCGGTTCGATCGCAGCGGAGCGTGCGCTGTTTGCGACCTACCGCCGCGTGGAAGAGCGGGGTGGGCGGATCGTCGCCACGGCAGGGGCTCCGCCGGCGGCGCTCGGATGGAGCCTCGCCGACATCGGCTCACGCTTCGCGGCGGCCGAGGTGTTCCAGTTGCGGCCACTCGACGAGACCGGCTGCGCCGAGGCATTGCGGCTGCGCGCGGCGGGGCGGGGACTCGACCTGCCCGAGGAAACGGCGCGATACCTGCTGCGCCGTATGCCGCGCGACATGCGCTCGCTCGGCAGGCTGCTGGACGACATCGACGTCGCGGCGCTGAGTGCGCAGCGTCGCCTCACCGTGCCGTTCGTTCGCGAGATTCTCGGCGAGCCTTGAGGGCGATGGCGACCTCGGCGACCCGGGCGCCATGCGCCCTGGCGAGGGACTTTTCTTCTTCCGTCAGCGCGACCGTATTGCCGTAGGGCGTGAAATGCGAGGCGCCGTAAGGGGTGCCACCCGAGCGCGTCGAGGACAAGGCCTGCTCGGAATAGGGGATGCCGACGATCAGCATGCCCTGGTGGATCAGGGGCACCATCATCGACAGCAGGGTGCTCTCCTGGCCGCCGTGCAGACTGCTGCTGCCGGTGAACACGCCGGCGGGTTTGCCGATCAGTGAGCCGTCGGCCCAGAGCGCGCTGCTCGAATCCAGAAAGTGCTTTACCGCTGCCGCCATGTTCCCGAAACGTGTCGGGCTGCCGAGCAGCAGACCATCGCAGCGGCGCAGGTCGGCCAGCGAGGCCCAGGGCGCGCCCGCTGCCGGGACCTGCACGACCGGCCGTTCGTTTTCGGCGGACACGTCCGGCAGACTGCGCAGGGTGGCGCTGGCGCCCTCGATGGACTCGACGCCACGGCAGACCTGCCGCGCGAGCTCGGCCGTGGCGCCATGGCGGGAGTGAAAGACAACCAGTATCTCCGTCTGACTCACGGCGTGATGCCCCGGGCGGCGCGCAGGCGGTCGAGCAATTCGGCGACCGGCCAGTCCTCGTTCGCGCTGGCGCGACGGTTCCGGTACTCGAGCCGTCCGGCATCGATGCCACGATCCGAGATGACGATGCGGTGCGGGATGCCGAGCAGTTCGGCATCGGCGAACTTCACTCCCGGTCGCGCGTCGCGGTCGTCGAGCAGCACCTCGACTCCAGCGGCCTGCAGCGAGTCGTACAGGCTTTCGGACAGTTCACGGACTCTCGGCGACTTCACGGCATTCAGCGGCACCAGCACCACGCTGAACGGTGCAATGGGTTCGGGCCAGAGGATGCCCGCCGCGTCGTGGTTCTGCTCGATGGCTGCGGCGACGATGCGGGTGACGCCGATGCCGTAGCAACCCATGTACATGACGACGGGTTGTCCGGACTCGTCCAGCACGCTGGCCTGCATGGCTTCGCTGTACTTGCGACCGAGCTGGAAGATATGCCCCACCTCGATGCCACGCCGGATCCGCAAACTGCCGGCGCCGCCCGGGCTCGGATCGCCCTCGACGACGTTGCGCAGGTCGGCGGCGGCGGGCTCGGGCAGGTCACGACCCCAGTTGACGCCGCGATAGTGATGATCGATTTCATTGGCGCCGCAGACGAAGTCGGCGAGCGCAAGCGCCGCGTGGTCCGCGTACACCGGGCAACCGAGGCCTATCGGTCCGAGATACCCCGGCTCGCAGCCCGTCGCAGCGAGCACGGCCTCGCGCGATGCCAGCCGCAGCGGGTTGGCGATGCCCGGCAGCTTCTGCGCCTTGATCGTATTGAGTTCGTGATCGCCGCGGAGCACCAGGGCAACCACGCCGCCGGCGCTACCGTCGACCATCAGCAACTTGAGGGTGGTGGACGCGGCGACGCCGAGGAAGGCAGCCACGTCGGCGATGGTCTTCTTGTCGGGGGTGGCCACCTTCTGCAGCGCTGCGGTTGCCGCGCCGCGCGGCGCGGTGGGCGGCAGGGCGGGCGCCAGTTCGAGATTCGCGGCGTACTGGTCCGCACCATCCGATACTGCGATGGCGTCCTCGCCGGAATCGGCGAGCACCTGGAATTCCTCCGAGGCGGTGCCGCCAATCGACCCCGTGTCCGCCTTCACCGGACGGAACTCGAGTCCCATGCGCGTGAACATGCGGACGTAGGCGTCGCGCATCGCATCGTAGCCTTCCTGCAGCGACTGCGGACTGAGGTGGAAGGAGTACGCATCCTTCATGATGAACTCGCGGCCGCGCATCACGCCGAAGCGCGGCCGGATCTCGTCGCGGAACTTCAGCTGGATCTGGTAGAAGTTCGCCGGCAGCTGTCGGTAGCTCTTCAATTCGCGCCGCGCGAGGTCGGTGATCACCTCCTCGTGGGTCGGGCCGATCACGAAGTCGCGCTGGTGGCGGTCCTTGAGTCGCAGCAGCTCGGGGCCGTACTGCTCCCAGCGCCCCGACTCCTGCCACAACTCGGCGGGCTGCACCGCGGGCATCAGCACTTCGAGGGCGCCGGCGCGATCCATTTCCTCGCGGATGATGGTCTCGACCTTGCGCAGGGTGCGCAGGCCGAAGGGGGTCCAGGTGTAGATTCCCGCCGCCAGACGGCGAATGAGACCGGCGCGCAGCATCAGCTGGTGGCTGACGACTTCGGCTTCGGCCGGTGTTTCCTTGGTGGTGTTGATCGGATATCTGGACCAGCGCATGGCGGGTTGGATCTCGCAGGGTATCGGGGGTGCGCCATGTTACGGGTGCCGCGATTGTCCCGAAAGGTTCCGACCCCTATGATGAGACGGTTTTCCCAGCCGACCGGAGCCATCGCACCTTGACCAGCCCCCCGAGTGGTCCCCAGCCCTCCGCGCCGCGGCGGCGAGGGGTCTATCTGCTGCCGAGCCTTTTCACTACCGGTTGTCTCGGTTGCGGGTTCTTCGCCATTGTCTCGGCGATCAACGGCGACTTCGCCCGCGCCGGGGCCGCCATCTTCCTGGCCATGATCTTCGACGGCCTCGATGGCCGGGTCGCCCGCTGGACCGGCACAGAGAGCGTCTTTGGCAAGGAATATGACAGCCTGGCGGATATGGTCGCCTTCGGTGTCGCGCCGGCGTTGGTCGCCTATCAGTGGGGTGTCGCTGCCATCGCCGAATACGGCAAGGCTTGGGAGCGCTTCGGCTGGATCGCCTCGTTCCTCTACGTCGCCTGCGCGGCGCTGCGGCTGGCCCGCTTCAACGCGCGCGCAGCGACCGTCGACAAGCGCTATTTCGAGGGACTGCCGAGCCCTTCCGCCGCGGGGCTGGTCGCTGCCTTCGTGTGGTTCTCGAGCGAGTGGACCGAACCCGGCCTGACGGGTCTCGCGCTCACTTTCTCGGTCTGTACGCTGGCTGCGGTGATGATGGTTTCGGGCTTCCCGTACCCGAGCATCAAGCAGATCGACTGGAACGCGCGCATGAAATTCTTCTATTTCGTGATCGTGCCGATCTCGCTCGCGCTGGTCGCGGCCGAGCCGCCGACGATGCTGCTGATCCTGTTCTCGATCTACGTGCTGCTTGCACCCGTGCTCTGGGTGTTCCGTCGCCTGCGCCGCGGCGGCGGTGCGCGTCCCGCGGTCGATCCGGCCGATGACTGATTCGAGACGCCGGGCGCGCTACCTCGAAGCGCTCGGCATCGATGTTTGGGTACCGCGGCAGTCGTCGGCGCCGTTCGTCGCCCCGACCATCGTCGCGGCGCCTGCGGTTCCCACGCCCACCGTCGCGGCGCCGATCGAAAACCTTGGCTGGGACGACCTCGCGGGCTGCGTGCGCGACTGCAGCCGTTGCGTGCTGCATCGCGGTCGCACACAAACCGTGTTCGGCGTGGGTGACCGTGCGGCACGATGGATGGTGGTCGGCGAGGCGCCGGGCGCCGAGGAAGATCGCCAGGGAGAGCCTTTCGTGGGCGCTGCCGGGCAGTTGCTCACCGCCATGCTGGCCGCGATCGACTTGCCGCGTGAATCGATTTTCATCGCCAATGTGCTCAAGTGCCGCCCTCCGGACAACCGCGATCCGCGCCCGGAGGAGGTCGCCGAATGCCTGCCCTTTCTGCATCGGCAGGTCGTGTTGCTGCGTCCGCAGATCATCTTGGCGTTCGGGCGCGTTGCTGCCCAAAGCCTGCTGGGCATCGACACGCCGCTCGGCAAGTTGCGTGGCAGCGTGCACCGCTTCGGTCTTCTCAACACGCCGGTCGTGGTCACGTATCATCCGGCGTACCTGTTGCGCAGCCCCGGCGAGAAGCGCAAGGCGTGGGAGGACCTCAAGTTCGCCCGTCGCGTTTTCGCCGAACTCGGTACCGAGGCCTGAAGCCCGACTCCTCACCCCCATGGCGACCGTACCCAAAGAATTGCCGATCCCGCAGCTCGCGCTCCGGCGCATGACCGAGGCGGATGTCCCCGCGGTCGTGGCGGCAGAGCGCGCCGGCTATCCGTTCCCCTGGAGCGAGGGCATCTTCCGCGACTGCCTGCGCGCGGGCTACCTCTGCCGGGTCGCCGAACTCGACCAGTTGTTCGTGGGCTATGGCGTGCTCAGCGTCGGCGCCGGCGAGGCGCACGTGCTCAACATCTGCGTCCGTCCCGAGTACCGCTGTCGCGGCCTCGGTCGGCGGATGCTGCAGCACCTCATCGACATCAGTCGCTCTGCCGGTGCGCACGACCTGTTCCTCGAAGTGCGGCCGAGCAATCTCGCGGCCGTGCGGCTCTATCAGGCCTTGGGCCTCGTGCAGGTCGGCATCCGCCGCGGCTACTACCAGGCCGAGAACGGCCGCGAAGACGCGGTCGTGATGCGCCTCGACCTCCACTCCTGAACCGGGCGATCCCTGCATGACCACAAAAGGACTCGGCGACGAGGTCGCACGCCGTCGCACGTTTGCGATCATTTCCCACCCGGACGCCGGCAAGACCACGCTGACCGAGAAATTGCTGCTGTTCGGTGGCGCGATCCAGCTCGCGGGGACGGTCAAGGGCCGCAAGGCGGCGCGACATGCGACGTCGGACTGGATGCGCCTCGAGCAGCAGCGCGGCATCTCCGTGACCTCGTCGGTGATGCAGTTCCCGTACTCGGATTGCATCGTCAACCTTCTCGATACCCCCGGCCACGAGGACTTCTCCGAGGACACCTACCGCACGCTGACCGCCGTCGACTCGGCCTTGATGGTCATCGACTGCGCCAAGGGCGTGGAGGAGCGCACCATAAAGTTGATGGAGGTGTGCCGGCTGCGCGACACGCCCATCATGACCTTCATCAACAAGCTCGATCGCGACGGTCGTGCGCCCATCGAACTGCTCGACGAGATCGAGAAGGTGCTGGGTATCGCGACCGCGCCGGTCACCTGGCCGATCGGCATGGGGCGGGATCTCAAGGGTATCTATCACCTGGTCGAGGATCGC
>JBIKVA010000180.1:0-5798 GCA_044357085.1 Steroidobacteraceae bacterium
ATCGTCCGGAGATGACTCATGGTGCTGGAAGCGCTGCGGCGCGTCCTTGCAAAGCCGCTGCTCGTACTGCTGCTTGGCACGCTCGGGCTGGTCGGCTGCTCGGGCGGCGGTGTCTCCGCGAGTCTCACCCCGGCATCTTCGGGAGTCGCTGCGGGCAGTGCCGCAGCCCCGGTCGGGCCGGCCGTACCGACGTCCTCGCAGACCTCCGCCACCGGCTTCGCCAGCCTGACCCTGAAGGTCCGACCCGCCCAGTTCGCCAGCGGATTCTCCTGTCCACCGCTGCTCGATTACGGCGCGCCCTCGAGGAGCGTGGACTTCCTCTGCCGTACGGGCTTCGCGATCGGTCACGACCCGAATGCCCGCACTCCGGCGTGGGTGGTGGAACGGCTCGGGCTGTCCTCCTTGAACGGCGGTGTACAGCGCACCGACAACTTCCGCTCCGATCCGGATCTCGCGCCGGGCAGGCGCGCCGAACTCGCCGACTACGCAGGCTCCGGCTTCGACCGGGGGCACATGGCGCCGGCCGGCAATCTGACCTGGAGCAACCAGGCGATGCTGGAGAGTTTCTACCTGTCGAACATCGCGCCGCAGAACCCCGACCTCAATCGCGGCGCGTGGGCGAAACTCGAGGAGACCATCCGCAACTGGGTGCTCGAGCGCAACGATCTGTTGATCATCACCGGACCGGTGTTCGGTACGCAGGACCGGACCATCGGCAGCAGCCCGGTGCGCGTGCCACAGGCCTATTTCAAGGTCGTGTTCGATCCGTTCCGCCGCGAGGCCGTGGCCTTCGTCTATCCGAATGCGAATCCGGTCTCGACCGACCCTGCCGCCTATCGGGTACCGCTCGAGCAACTCGAACTGACCACCGGCCTTGCGCTGCTGAGCGTGCGGCAATGACCGCGGAGCCGTACCGGCGCCGGGCCGGTCTGTTTGGCTAACATAGGACGCATGACCAGCATCGACCGCAACGCCACTCGCGATCGCGCCGCCCTGCTCGATCGCGTCGCCCTCATCACCGGCAGTTCCTCGGGCATAGGTCGTGGCGTCGCATTGGCGATGGCCGCCGCGGGTGCCGACGTCGTCATCAATCACCCGACGACGGGCGAAAGCGGCGCCGCCCTGCAGGTCGCCGAAGAAGTGCGCCGTCTGGGCCGGCGCGCGCTCGTGCTGCAAGCCGATGTGAGCGATGCGCAGGCCGTCGAGTCCATGGTCGCAAGCACCCTTTCAGCCTTCGACAAGATCGACATCCTGGTCAACAACGCCGGCATCGCCATCGCCGGAGCCGCGCACGAGATGCCCGTCGATCTGTGGGACCGCGTCATCGCCGTGCACCTGCGCGGCACCTTTCTCGTCACGCGCGCGGTGCTGCCGCACATGTATGCGCGCAGCCACGGCCGCATCATCAACACCGCATCGCAGCTCGCCTACAAGGGTGCGCCGGGGTTCGCCGCCTACACGGCCGCAAAGGGCGGCATCCTGTCGTTCACGCGCACCGTGGCGCTCGAGATCGGCGCCCGCGACATCACCATCAACTGCGTCGCGCCGGGCGCCACGCGCACACCCATCCTCGATGACGTGCCGCCGGCACTCCTCGAAGAAATCCGCAAGGCCATTCCGCTCGGGCGCATCGCCGACGTCGACGACATCGCACCGAGCTACGTCTTTCTGGCGAGCGATGCCGGACGGCATTACCAGGGACAGTGCCTGAGCCCGAACGGCGGCGACGTATTTCTTTGATGAACACGCTGCCGACCATCCACGCCGCGCGGGTTCTGCGCACCCCCGAAGAGTGCTTCGCCAGGGTCCCGGACTTTCCCTACGAGGCGCGCCGCGTCGAAATCGGCGGGCTGCGGATCGCGTTCATCGACGAGGGACCGCGCGACGCGGCACCGGTGCTGCTGATGCACGGCGAACCGACCTGGTCGTTTCTCTATCGCAAGATGATCCCGCCGCTCGTGGCGGCCGGACATCGCGTGGTGGTTCCCGATCTCGTCGGCTTCGGCCGCTCGGACAAACCCTCGCACCCCGCCGACTACTCCTACCGCAACCATGTGCTGTGGATGAGCGCGTGGCTCGAGGCGGTCGATCTGCGCGACATCACGCTGTTCTGTCAGGACTGGGGTTCGCTGATCGGTCTGCGGATGCTCACCGCGGCACCGGAGCGGTTCGCGCGGGCCGTGCTCGCCAATGGCGGCCTGCCCACCGGCGGCGCCGGCAGCGTGCCGCGCGCCTTCCGCATCTGGCGCAGTTTTGCGCGCTGGAGTCCGTGGTTTCCGATAGGTCGCATCGTCGCCACCGGCTGCGCTGCCGGACTCACGCCGGCCGAGATCGCCGCATACGATGCGCCCTTTCCGACGCGACGGCACCGGCTCGCCGCGCGGCTGTTTCCCCGCTTCGTGCCCACCGATGCGGATGACCCGGAGCGCGAAGCCAACGAAGCGGCGTGGCGCGTGCTCGAGCACTGGCAGAAGCCTTTCCTCACGCTCTTCAGCACCCGCGATCCGATCACCCGCGGCGGCGAACGCATCTTCCAGCGGCGCGTGCCGGGCGCGGCAGGCATGCCTCACACGCTGATCCGCGGCGCGGGACACTTCCTGCAGGAAGACAAGGGCGCGGAGATCGCGCAGAAGATCCACGAGTTCATCCTCGCCACGCCTGCGCCTCGATGAGCGCCCGCAGGGAAAACCGTCACGCTGGATTTACACTTGTTCGCGCCGAGAACGAAATACCTTGCGACACCACCGATCGAGGTTCAGTCTCTGCGCCGGGGGTTTTCTCATGGCGAACGATGTGTCCGTTCAGCTCGATGGGCTCGAGCAGCTGATACTCGCGGCACTCGACGAACTGCGCACGCCGGACGAGTCCGGCGTGACGCAGGTTGTCGCGCTGCGCGAGTTGCGTTGTGCCATCCAGGCGCTGGAGAAGCGCATCGACCTCAACCCGGAATCCCGTCAAAGAATTCGGGATGCCCGCGAGATGTTCGATCGTCTCGCCGAAGTGTCATCGCTGCGACGAACAGTGACAGGCATGGTGGTTCCCGTGCCGCAGCTTTCGGAACGCACGCACTGACACGCTCGGGGTTGCCTCACGCGCCCCGCTGCACCTCGAAGAATTCCAGTCTTGCCCCTTCGGGCGAGTCGATCGCCACTGCGCGATGCGGCCGCTGCCCGTCGAAAACGACTTGCCTCGCGCCATCGCCGACCGGCCAGCCCGCGGCCGACAACCGCGCGAGGACGGAGTCGAGTCGGGACACGGGCATGCGCAGCGCATAGACCCCGGGGCGAGCAGCACCCGCCGGCATGCGCCGTCGTGCCGGCAGCCCGCGGAAGTGCACGATCTCCACCTGTGTCGGCCCGCCGGCCCGCGGCGCCGCGATGAGGTAGTCGAGGGCCGCCGTACGCGCGACCTCCGGCGGCACACCGAAATTGTTGGGCTTGCCGGGCTCCCACTTGAACTGCCCTTCGCCGACGACCGCGAACCCGAGCGTATCGATGTAGAAGCGGCGCGCCCCTGCAAGGTCGGCCACCACCTGCATCGAGTTGAACGGTCGTCGCAACTTCAGCAGATCGGGCTCATCGGGCATCCGCGGCGAGAGGCGCTCGTAGATCGAGACGTTCACGCCCTGCGGGCCGCGCAGGATCACGTTGGCGATCGCGACACCTGAAAACTCGAGATCGACCGGCGCGGTGACGGCGTCCCAGCCGAGGGCGCGCGCCGCGAGCCAGCGCTCGCGCAGCGCATTCGAGCGCACCATGACGCTGAAGATGCCGCCGGTACACCACGGCGGCTCGGCTGCCGCAGAACCACTCTCCGCACCGCCCTGCGCGCGCAGCGAGGGCAACTCGATCAGCCGCAGCGCCCCGGCGCGGCCGGTGCCGTCCGTGATCCGCCACTGGCGCCCGGCACCCGCCGCGGCAGCCGGCAGACCCATGAAGGCCGCCAGCGACGGATCGATGCGAACCGGTTCACCGACCTGCCAACCGGCAACGGTCGACGCAAAGCGCCGGATCGGCTCGCCATCGCCCACGAGGCAGACCGCCTCGCTCCAGCCGGCGTCCAGGGCGTCGGGAGCCGCGGCGGCGGGCGGTGCGGCGGAGGGAGGCGAGACACCGTCAGCAGCTTGCGTCGTCGCCAGAGTCGCGGGCCCAGAGGCCGCCACGGCGACCAGCGCGCCGAGGCAGGTCCGGCGATCGATGACCGGCGACGTCATTCGGTCCTCGAGGCCGGATATTCCAGCGGCGAGTCCGGTCCGATGGGCAAGCCGAGCGCCAGCCAGATGCCGAACACCACCGACCAGCCGATCAGGAAGGTCGCCGAGTACGGCAGCATCACCGCGACGATGGTACCGAGACCGGTGCGCGGCTCGTATTTCTGGAAGAAGGCGATGATGAGCGCGAAGTAACTCATCATCGGCGAGATGATGTTGGTCACGCTGTCGCCCACGCGATATGCCGTCTGCGTTAGTTCGGGCGAGTAACCGAGCAGCATGAACATCGGCACGAACACCGGCGCCATCAGCGCCCACTTCGCCGACGCCGAACCCATGAGCAAGTTGATGCTCGCCGTGAGCAGGATGAACGTAGCGAACAGCGGCACCGCGGAGAGACCGAGCGACTTCAGGCCCTCGGCACCGTTGACCGCGAAGATGAGCCCGAGCTGCGTCCAGTTGAAGAACGCCACGAACTGCGCTGCGAAGAACACCAGCACGAGGTAGCTGCCGAGCGTCGACATGCTGGTGCTCATGCCCTTGATGACGTCCTCGTCGCTGCGGATCGTGCCCGCACCGATGCCGTAGGCCAGACCGCTGACGGCGCCGAAGAGGAAGATGATGGCCACCACGCCCGACAGCAGCGGCGAGTCGAGCAGATCGCCGTTGTCCGGGTTGCGCAGGAAGCCTGCCCCCGGCAACGACCCTGGCGACAGCATCGACCACAGCAGCAGCAAGGTGAGCGACAGGCTTGCGATGCCCGCGTATCGCAAGCCGCGCCGCTCGGCCGGCGTGAGGTCGCGCGCGAACCCTGAATCGTCTTCGCCGTCGACGCGCAACCCGTCCGGGAAACGCGGCGCCGTGAAGCGCTCGGCGACGAACCAGCCGAGCAGGGTGATCACGGGGGTCGAAAACGCCATGAAGTACCAGTTGGCGAGCGGGCTCACCGAGTACGTCGGGTCGACGATGCGCGCCGCCTCCTGCGACAAACCCGACAGCAGGGGATCGATCGTGCCGATCAGCAGGTTGGCGGAGTAGCCCCCCGATACTCCCGCAAAAGCCGCAGCCATGCCGACGATGGGATGGCGTCCCGCCGACTTGAAGATCAGACCCGCGAGCGGGATGAGCAGCACGTAGCCGATCTCGCTCGCCATGTTGGACATCACCCCGGCGAACACCACGATGGGCGTGAGCAACCGGCGTGGCGAGGCCAGCACCAGCTTGCGCAGCGCCGTCGCCATGAGGCCGGAGTGCTCGGCAACCCCGATGCCGATCAGCGCCACGAGCACCGTGCCGAGCGGTGCAAACCCGGTGAAATTGCTCACGAGGCTGGTGAGGATGCGATGCAGGCCGTCGATGCTCAGCAGGTTCACCGCTGCGACGGTGGCCCCCGTGGTGGGGTGCTGAACCGCAAGGCCCGCCAGCGATGCGAACCATGAGGCGATCACGACGAAGAGCGCCAGCAATGCGAACAGCGTCGCCGGATGCGGCAATGCATTGCCGCCCCGCTCGACGACATCGAGGAACCGATCGAGCCAGAACTTCCTTGTCATCGGCTGATTCCAGCCTAACGGCAAGACTGGTGCAA
>JBIKVA010000181.1:0-5729 GCA_044357085.1 Steroidobacteraceae bacterium
CACGATCGCCGGTCACCTTGGTGCGCAAGGTGCGGCCATCGTCGGTCCGACCAAAGAATCGCAGGTCGAAGAACCCGCGGCGCTGCGCCTCGGGGCTTGGCCCCTCCCCCGGCTTGGGGAGCACGAAGCGCTCGAGCAGCGCACGGGTCGGCCCGAGCGCACTCGCCACCATGAAGGCCGCCATGCCCGCCGCCGTCATGGTGGCGGCGATCCGACCCTTGAGCCCCCGGCCGATCGACACGGCCTCGTCGTAGCGAAAGTCGCGGCCATAGGCGAAGCCGGCGAGCGCGTTGCTGCGGTGCACGATGCGGGTGTTGATTGCCGCCATCACGAACGGCGCGATCCAGGCCTTGAAGTCGGCATCGAAGCGCGCGCCGGACACGTTGGGCTGACGGATGCCTGCGCCATGGGCGAGGCCGGAACACAGTGAATACGGATTGGCGAGTTCCTTGCGCAGCGCGGGGTTGCCGCGGACTTCCTTCGCGACGTTGAGCAGGCTCGCCGCAGTGCCGCCCGAGAAGCCGCCGCGCATCGCCCGCACGCGCATCTTGACGCGGCTCACCGCACGCCCGTAACGACGGCGTGACTCCTGCTGCAGGAACAGCACGCCGAGATCGGAAGGTATCGAGTCGAAGCCGCAGCAGTGCACGATCCGCGCACCACTCGCCTTCGCCGCAGTCTCATGACGGTCGATCATGCGGCGGATCCACTGCACCTCACCGGTCAGGTCGCAATAGTCCGTGCCGGTCTCGGCACACACTTTGACCAGCGGCTCGCCGTAGAGCGCATAAGGCCCCACCGTGGAGACGATCACCCGGGAACGCCCGACGAGTGCACGCAACGCCGACTCATCGGCAGCGTCCGCCACGAGCACGGGCAACCCCGCTGCCTCGGTGCCAAGTTCGCGCTTGAGCTCCTCGAGTCGCTTGCCCGAGCGGGCCGCGATCGCCCAGCGCAGCGCCTGCCCCGCTCCGCCCGCCGCGGTACGACTGCCGTCCGCACCGTAGGTGTCGAGCAGGTAACGGCAAAGAATTCGGCCGACGAAACTGGTGGCACCGAACACGACAATGTCGAAAGTCTTCATCGGCGCCCCCCTGGGGTCTGTGCTTGACGATTGGCGATCAGCCGAAGGGATGTCGGCGAATGATCGTCTGGTCGCGGTCCGGCCCGGTCGAGATCACGTCGATGGGCACACCGACCAGCGCTTCGATGCGAGACAGGTAGTTGCGGGCCTCTGCAGGCAGAGCGGCTTCCGAGGTGACTCCCACCGTACTGCCCTTCCAGCCAGGCACTTCCTCGTACACGGGCTCGACATCGGCGAAAGCGTCGACGAGCAGCGGTGGCTCCTGCGACACGGCGCCGTTCGCGCGATAGCCGGTGCACAGGCGGATGGAGTCGAGTCCGTCGAGGACGTCGAGCTTGGTCATGCACAGACCCGAGATGCTCGAGTGGACGACCGACCTGCGCAGCGCGACGGCATCGAACCAGCCGCAGCGCCGGCGTCGTCCGGTGACGGCCCCGAACTCCTGCCCCACCCGCTGCAGGTACTCGCCGGTCTCGTCGAAGAGTTCGGTGGGGAACGGTCCAGCGCCCACCCGCGTGGTGTAGGCCTTCACGATGCCGAGCACGTAGTCGAAATTGCGCGGGCCGATGCCGGTACCCGTACCGGCAAAACCCGCGGTGGTGTTGGAGGACGTGACGAAAGGATAGGTGCCAAGATCGACGTCGAGCATCGCGCCCTGCGCGCCCTCGAACATCACGTCGGCGCCGGCATCACGCAGCTTCTGCAGTTCGTGGGTGACGTCACTGACGAGCGGCTTGACCCGCTCCGCCATGGTCAGGTGTTCGTCCAGCGTCTTCTGGAAGTCGACGGGCGGCTGCTTGAAGTAGTGCTGCAGCACGAAGTTGTGAAAGTCGAGCACCTCGCCGAGCTTGGCGGCGAATCGTTCACGCTGGAAAAGGTCGGCGACCCGCAACGCGCGCCGCGCGACCTTGTCCTCGTAGGCAGGACCGATCCCGCGACCGGTGGTACCGATGGCGTTGGCACCTCTGGCCTGCTCACGCGCTTTGTCGAGGGCAACATGGGACGGCAGGATCAGGGGGCAGTTGGGCGCGATGCGCAGGCGCTCGAACACCGGAACGCCACGGGAGGAGAGCATGTCCGCTTCGCGCAGCAGCGCCTCGAGCGAAAGCACCACCCCGTTGCCGATGAGACAGGAGACCTGCGGACGCAGGATGCCGGACGGGATCAGCGACAGCACGGTCTTGTCGCCGCCCACGATGAGCGTGTGCCCGGCGTTATGGCCGCCCTGGAAGCGCACCACGGCCGCTGCACGCTCGGTCAGCAGATCGACGATCTTGCCCTTGCCCTCGTCACCCCATTGGGTGCCGATGACGACGACGAACCGACCGGTCCCCATCGACCCTGACCGCCGACGGCTCAGCGGCTGCCCGCGTTGGGATTGCGCATGTACTTGAAGAATTCGCTGTCGGGCGAGACGACCATCACGTCGCCCTCCTTGCCCAGCGCATTCTTGTAGGCCTGGATGCTGCGGTAGAACGCGTAGAACTCCGGATTGCGTCCATAGGCGGCCGAATAGGTCGCGGCCGCCTTGGCATCGCCATCACCACGGATCTTGAGCGAATCGCGCGCTGCGACCGAGAGGATCTCGGTGCGCTTGCGATCGGCCTCGGCGCGGATACGCAGCGCTTCCTTCTCGCCCTCGCCGCGCAACTGGCGCGCAAGGCGGCTGAAGCTCTGCTGCATGCTGGCGTAGACGCGCGACTCGACGTCGGGCGGCAAGCCGATCTTCTGCACCCGCGCATCGATGAGCTCGAGGCCGAGGGTCTCCACGCTCTTGCTGGCACGGTCGAACATGTCGCCGGTGAAGGCCGTGCGCTCGGCGGAGACGATCTCCTGCAGCGTGCGCTGCGCGACCGCATTCTTGATGCCGTCTTTGACGATATCGGCGAGTCGCTGGCCGGCTACCCCGGTATCGCTGCCGAATGCCTGCGAGTAGCGCCCGGCGTCCTTGATGCGCCATTTGACGTAGTAGTCGACGATCAGCCCGCGGTTTTCGCTGGTAAGGAAGGTCTCACCCTCGAAGCTCTGCGAGACGATACGGCGCTCGAACTTGCGCACGGTGTCGATGGGCCATTTGAAGTGCAGGCCAGCCGAATAGCCCGTACCGACGATCTCGCGGAACTGGCTGCGCACCGCGAGCTCGTTTTCGGAGACGGTGAAGGTGCAGAGGCTGAGGATCAGCCCGAGCGCGGCGACAAAGCCGATGATTTTCTGGATGGACTGCGGCATCTCAGCGCTCCACGCGCGCGCGCGGATCGGCGGCGGCTTCTTCGGCAACTGCGGCACCGGCGCGCGGTGCCGTCACCGCCACCTCCGGCTCGCTGCTGCGGCGTTGCTGGTCGATCAATTTGTCGAGCGGCAGATAGAGCATCTGATTGCTGCCCTTGGCGTCGACCACCACTTTCTGCGAGCGCCCGAGGACGTTCTCGACCGCCTCGATGTAGAGGCGGTCGCGGGTCACACGTGGCGCCTTCTCGTACTGCGACACGAGCTGCTTGAAGCGCTCGGCCTCACCTTCGGCGACCGCCACGACCTGCGCGCGGTAAGCCTCGGCTTCCTGCAGCTGGCGTGAGGCACCACCCTCGGCGACCGGCAGGATGCCGCTCGCGTAAGCCTCGGCTTCCTTGACCAGGCGCTCCTTGTCGGCGATGGCCTTGTTGGCATCTTCCTGCGAGGGGCGCACGTCTGTCGGCACCTGGATGTCCGTGAGGTTGACGCTGGTGATGATGATGCCCGAGCCGTACTGGTCGAGGGTGCGCTGGATGAGGTCCTTGGTGCGCGTCGTCGCCTGCTCGCGCTTGGAGATGAGGATCTCCTCGAGCGTGCTGCGGCCGACGACCTCGCGGATCGCCATCTCGCCGACGTCGCGGAGGGTCTGCTCGGGGTCCTTGACCTTGAAGAGATACTTGACCGGATCGCGCAGCTGGTACTGCACGGCCAGCGACATGTCGATGAGGTTGATGTCCTGCGTCAGCACCTTGGCGGTGTAGTTGACGCTGCTGACCTTCTGCGTGTTGACCTTGGTCAGCGACTCGATCGGCCAGAAATGGAAACCGAGGCCCGGATCGCGCACCGCCACGAACTGCCCAAAGCGCTGGATCACGCCGCGCTCGGCCTGGTCGACGGTGAAGAAGCTCTGGTACGCCCAGAAGATGAGCACGATGCCCGCGATGATCGCGACCTGTGCTCGATTGTCGCCGAGCCCCTGCTCCGGGCCGTCGCCCGGGGGTTCGTCGCTGCCGCCTCCGGGGCCGGCGCCCTTCAGGATGTTGTCGAGCTTGCGCTGGAACTTGCGGAAGGCGTCGTCGCCACCCGCTTGTTTGCCGGAGCGCTTGCCCCAAGGGTTTTTCGGGCTGCTGCCCGGTTCATTCCATGCCATAGGTGTTTCTTGGGTGCGCCGGGTGGGTTCAGGAGGGGCGCGCGGACAGGGCGGATTGTATGTACCCCCCCTCCACCGCACAAGGTTGCAGTCCGACGATGTCGGCCACTTCGACGCCGGGGCTGCGCGCGAGTTCCCGCGCCTCCGACTCCGGGATGTTCGCGACCAGCTCAAGACCCCCGTCGTCAAGGTAACGCTCGCCCTGCACGACGCCAGAGGCGAACAGGCGGGCGCGCAGCGCGCCTGCGTGCCGGGCATCGACGCGCACGGTGCGCGGCCGCGCAAAGCGTGACAGCCGCTCGGCCACGGCGGACATGAGCTCCTCGAGACCCTGGCGCCGCGCCGCGGAGATCCAGACGCTGTTCGCTTCACCCTCGCCGCTGCGCTCGAGGTGGGGCGCCATTTCGAGCCGATCGATCTTGTTGTAGACGCGGATCTGCGGCAGCGACCCGGCGCCGACTTCCTCGAGCACGGCGTTGACCTGGTCGATGCGCTCGTCGCGCCGCGGGTCGCTGGCGTCGATGACGTGGAGCAGCAGCGTCGCCTCGCGCGCCTCGGTCAGCGTCGACTGGAAGGCGGCGACGAGTTCGTGCGGCAACTCGCGGATGAATCCGACCGTATCGGCCACCACGATGGGGGCACCGCCCGGCAGGTTGACGCGCCGGACGAGCGGATCGAGCGTCGCGAACAACTGGTCAGCGACGTAGGCGTCGGCACCGGTCAACGCACGGAACAGGGTGGACTTGCCGGCGTTGGTGTAGCCCACAAGAGCCACCGAGGGGATGGGGATCTCGACCCTGCGCTGTCGACCGGTCTCGCGTTGCTGCTTGAGTTTTTCGAGCCGCCGGCTGAGGACACGCACCCGTTCGCCGAGCAGCCGCCGGTCGGTCTCGAGCTGGGTTTCGCCCGGGCCGCGCAGACCGATACCGCCCTTCTGGCGCTCGAGGTGGGTCCAGCCACGCACCAGACGACTCGACAGATGGCGCAACTGCGCGAGCTCCACCTCGAGCTTGCCCTCGTGGCTGCGGGCGCGCTGCGCAAAGATATCGAGGATCAGCGCATTGCGGTCGAGGACCCGCAAGCCGATCAGCTTTTCGAGGTTGCGCTCCTGACTGGGCGACAGTGCGTGATCGACGAGGATGACCGCAGCGCAACTCTCTACGGCAGCCTGGCGGATTTCCTCCGCTTTGCCGCTGCCGACGAAAAACCTCGGGTCGGGACGCTCGCGCCGCCCGGTCACCGTGACGGCAGAAGTGACGCCCGCCG
>JBIKVA010000182.1:0-5664 GCA_044357085.1 Steroidobacteraceae bacterium
CAGGAAGTCGAGCAAACCGTCGCGACCGAGTTCGACAACGCTCGCCGCGGCGAGCCCGTGCCTGATCGCCAGACGTTCGAGCTCCACCTCCGTTGCGCCGAGCGGATCGATCTCGAGCTCGCGCGCAAAGGCTTCCCGGTAAGTCAGCCTGCGCAGTGTCCGCCCGGCTTTTCCCATGCAGCGGGCGAGGGTATCGAGCAGCTCCGCGACTTCATCGATCAGCCGGTCGAAGTCGAACCCGATCCGGTACCACTCGAGGAGGGTGAACTCCGGATTGTGCAGTCGACCACGCTCGTCCCCCCGGACCACGCGGCAGATCTGGTACAGATCGCCGAGTCCCGCCGCCAGCAAACGCTTCATGGCGTACTCGGGAGAAGTGTGCAGGAACATCCTGCGATCGCCGAGCTGCAACTCGACAGGCCTCAGGTTCACGTCGGTGACACCCGCGTTGACGAGCAGAGGGGTCTCGACCTCGAGCACCGACCGCCCGGCAAAGAAATCGCGTGTCGTGGCGAGCAAGCGTGCACGCTGCACGAGTCGCTCCCGGCTTGCCGTCGGACGCCATGCGTGCCTTGTCATGGTCGCTGGCCGTTGCGTACGGATCGCACTTCAGGCGGGCGCGAGGCGGCCCAGTGTCTCGCCCATGCGCACGATCCGCCCCGACACCATGTCCTGATCCCACTCGACGGTGTCCTTCGGGAACAGCAGGATCACCGTGGATCCCATGTTGAAGCGTCCCATCTCCTCGCCGAGTCTTGCGGCGAATGGCCGGCTCGGGTCACCCGCCTCGAGACGGGTCAGCAGCCGTGGCCAGCGTGGTGCGACCTCGCCGTGCCACACGGTTTCCATGCTGCCGACATTGAGTGCGCCGACGAGGATGAGCCCGTGCTGGAGACGACCGTCTTCAAAGAAACAAACGATGCGTTCGTTGCGTGCGAACAGGTTGGCGACGCCGTCGGCGGTGACCCGATTCACGCTGAACAACTTGCCGGGTACGTACCACGTCTCGCGCAGCGTGCCGTGCCAGGGCATGTGGATGCGGTGATAGTTGTACGGCGCGAGATAGATCGTGGCGAAGCTGCCGCCATGGAACCGCTCGACCCATTCACGACGATCGGCAAGGAGAGCCTCGAGGGTGTAGTGGCGGCCTTTCGCCTGCAGCAGCCGGTCGCCCTCGATTCGACCGATCTCGCTGATCGTGCCATCGACCGGGCAGGCGAGTGCCTGCGGGTCGTCGGGTAACGGTCTGGCACCGGGCTGCAGCGCGCGCGTGAAGAACGCGTTGAACGAGTCGTAGGCCAGCGGGTCGGTGAGCACCGCATCGGACAGGTTCGGCCTGAAGCTCCTGACGAAACGGTCGATCAGCAAGTTCTTGAACCAGGGGGTCTGGCTACGTGCGGCTGCGTGCACGAGGCGGGAGATGCCGTGTTGAGGCAGCACATGCTGCAGCGCGATGAAGGCGCGGGCTGCGCGGCTCATGCGGGGAGTCTCGGCCGCATCGGGCCGGGATGGCACAATGTCACTCATGCGCAAAGTATCCCACAGCGCCCGCCCTGCCCGGCGCCCGAGCGTACTCGAGGCCCTGCGGCATGGCTCGCGCAAGCTGGATCGGTCCGGTGTGTTCTTTGGGCACGGAACGGACAACTCCACGGACGATGCCGCCGCGCTGCTGTTTCATGTGCTCGCCATCGACACACCCCCCACCGAGGCGACATGGCGACAGCGGCTGACAATGAAGCAGCGGCTGGCGTTCGAGGCTTTGCTCGAGCTTCGGATCTCGATGCGCTGCCCTGCCGTCTACCTCACCGGCAGGACCTGGTTTGCCGGGTTGCCGATGCGCACCGATCCGCGCGCACTCGTTCCCCGCTCGCCGCTCGCCGAGGTCATCGAACGGCAGTTTCGACCGTGGATCGATACGGCGCGCGTGCGCAGGGTTCTCGATCTCTGCACGGGCGGTGGCTGCATCGCCCTGGCTTGTGCCCACCACCTGCCGCGGGCGAGGGTGGAGGGCAGCGACATTTCCGCGGAGGCCTTGTCGCTGGCTCGGGAAAATGCAAGGGCGCTCGGCCTGTCACGGCGGGTGCGCTTCACGCAGTCGGACCATTTCGCGGCCCTCGACGGACGCCGGTACGATATCATCGTGAGCAATCCGCCTTACGTCGGCGAACGCGAGTTGCGCTCGTTGCCTGCCGAGTATGGACATGAGCCGCGCCTCGCCTTGGCGGCAGGCAAGCAGGGCCTAGATTCCGTGCGCGTCATCCTTCGCGAGTCGGCGCGGCATCTCGAACCCGGGGGACTGCTGATCGTCGAGGTGGGCAACACCGAGACGTCGGTCCGCCGCCGCTGGCCGCGTGTGCCGTTCACCTGGCTCGAGTTCGAGCGAGGGGGTGGAGGCGTGTTTTTGTTGACCCGCGAGCAGTTGCAACGTCATGTCCGGTAATACCATCGGTCGCCTTTTTCAGGTGACGACCTTCGGCGAGAGCCACGGGCCGGCATTGGGCTGCATCGTCGACGGCTGTCCGCCCGGCCTCGAACTGTCCGAGGCGGACTTCACCCGCGACATCGACCTGCGCCGCACGGGCACCTCGCACTTCGTCAGCCAGCGCAAGGAGGCCGATCTCGTTCGCATCCTCTCCGGGGTTTTCGAGGGGCGCACCACCGGTACCTCGATCGGCCTGCTGGTGGAGAATACCGACGCCCGATCCCGCGACTACGACAAGATCAAGGACCGTTTTCGGCCGGGTCATGCCGACTACACCTACCAGCAGAAGTATGGGTTCCGCGACTATCGGGGCGGCGGACGCTCTTCGGCGCGCGAGACGGTCGTGCGGGTGGCTGCCGGTGCCATCGCCCGGAAATATCTTGCTTCGCGACTCGGCATCCGCATCCGCGGTTACCTCAGCCGGATTGCTTCCCTCGAACTCGAGCCGGTGGCGCCCGAGACGGCCTACGACAACCCCTTTTTCTGCCCCGACCCGTCGCGTGTCAAAGAATTGGAGGATCTCATCTGGAAGATCCGCAGCGACGGCGACTCCATCGGTGCGCGCATCACGGTGGTGGCGAGCGGCGTGCCGCCCGGTCTCGGCGAGCCGGTGTTCGACCGGCTGGACGCCGATCTCGCCTACGCGATGATGGGCATCAATGCCGTCAAGGCCGTAGAGATAGGGGCCGGCGTGCAGGTGGTCGCCCAGCGCGGCAGCGAGCACCGCGACGAACTCACGCCGACCGGTTTCACGAGCAACAATGCCGGTGGCGTGCTCGGCGGAATTTCGAGCGGGCAGGACATCGTCGTGCACGCCTCCCTGAAACCCACCTCCAGCATCCAGGTGCCCGGTCGAACCATCGACGTCACGGGTGAACCCGTCGAGGTGGTGACGACCGGTAGGCACGACCCCTGCGTTGGCCTGCGCGCCACCCCCATCGCCGAGGCGATGATGGCGATCGTCCTCATGGACCATTGGTTGAGACATCGGGCCCAGAACGGCGACGTTCGCTCGCCGACGCCCGTGATAACGGAGAGAGACGAATGACCCGTCAGTGGAATATAGCGGTACTTGGCGCCACGGGACTCGTGGGTGACACCATGATCAAGGTCCTCGAAGAGCGCAAGTTCCCGGTTGGTGAGTTGTTTCCGCTCGCCAGCAATCGCTCGCTGGGCAAGAGCATCGAGTTCAACGGCAAGAGACTGCCGGTGATCGACGTCGACACCTTCGACTTTTCGAAGGCAGATATCGCTCTTTTCTCGGCAGGCGGCGAGGTGTCGAGGGTCTACGCTCCCAAGGCCGCCGCTGCAGGATGCGTGGTCATCGACAACACCTCCGAGTTTCGTTACGACGACGACATCCCCTTGGTCATCCCGGAGGTCAACGCGCACGCCATCGCCGACTTCCGCAAGCGCCGCATCATTGCCAACCCCAATTGCTCGACCATCCAGATGCTGGTTGCCCTCAAACCCATCTACGATGCCGTCGGCATCGAGCGGATCAACGTCGCGACCTACCAGTCGGTCTCGGGCGCGGGCAAGGAAGCCGTGGAAGAACTCGCCGAACAGACCGTTGCCCTCATGAGTGGCAAGGGACCCGTCAAGCCCAAGGTCGTTGCCGCGCAGATCGCCTTCAATGTTGTGCCGCAGATCGACAAGTTCATGGACAACGGCTACACCAAGGAAGAGATGAAGATGTTCTGGGAGACGCAGAAGATCTTCGGTGATCCGGGTATCCGCGTGAATGCGACCACGGTCCGCGTCCCCGTATTCTTTGGGCACTCCGAGGTCGTCAACATCGAGACCAGTCGCAAGATCACGGTGCCCGAGGTCCGCAAGCTGCTGGACAAGGCGCCCGGAGTGAAGGTCATCGACACCCGCGAGTCCGGGGGCTATCCCACCGCGGCGGTGAATGCCGCCAACGACGACCGGGTCTTCGTCGGCCGCATTCGCGAGGATATCTCGCATGAGCGCGGCCTCAATTTCTGGGTGGTCTCCGACAACATCCGCAAGGGAGCGGCCACCAACAGTGTGCAGATCGCCGAAATCCTCATCCGGGAACATCTTTGACCGTGGCTTTGAATTCCGTGGCTGATCTTCGGACCGCAGGGGGTGAAAACATGAAGTCGCTTGCCCGTCGGACCACCCAGCTGTCGACCGCCATGCTGGCGGTCGTCCTGCTCGCTGCGCCAGCCGCGGCGCTCGAGCTCGGCGCCGCGCGCGTCAACTCCACGGCCGGTACGCCGCTCGACATCGAGATCCCGCTGCTCGATGTCGAAGCCGGCGAACTCGACGCCCTGCGGCCCTCGCTGCCGGCGAACTCGCGATCTGCCGCACTGGCTTCCGCAAGCGTCGTTCTCGGGCAAGGCGCTGATGGCACGCCGGCGTTGCGGATCCGCAGCCTGGAACCGGTCGCGGGCAACGATCTGCGTTTCGTGGTCGTTGCCGACTGGGGCCGGGGCAGACGCTTCCGGGAGTACCTGGTGTCTCTGGGTGCCGACCCGGCCGCTGCGGCGTCCATGCCGCCTGCGCCGCCCGCGGGCGAGCCGTCCTCGGCGACGTCGGTGCAGTCGACGTCACCCGTTCCCGCCGAGACCACGTTTTCAACCACCTCCGGTACCGGGGCAGGTCTCGTTACCGAGCCGCCGGCCGCACCGGGACCGGAATCCGCCCCCCCGGCAGCCGGCAAACGCACGGTGCGCCCCGGCGAAACGCTGATGTCCGTCTCGCGTGAGGTCGCGGCGGCGACCGGGGCGACGCTGGCGCAGGCGATGGTGGGCATCTATCGCCGTAATCCGCAGGCCTTCGGCAAGGGGGGCATGAGCGAGTTGCTGGTGAACTCCGAACTGACCCTGCCGGATGCAGCCGCGCTCGGCGTCACCTCCGCTCGCGAAGCGAGCAGCGAGATCAGTCGCACTCTGGGCATCTGGCGCACGGGCGGCAACGCTCGTGCCTCGGCCCCCGAGGCTTCCGGTGTCCAGACACTGACCACTGCCCCCGTAGCGCCGGCGCCGATACCGCAGCCTGTGGTTCCGTCGCCGTCGCCGTCGCCCGCACGGTCGCCCGTCGCCGTGACTCCGCCAAAGGCAGCGCCTGCCCCCGTGGTCGCGCCTGCACCCGTGACCGCGCCTGCACCCGTGACCGCGCCCGCCGGCGCGGTGGCGCCCGCCTCCGAGGCTGCG
>JBIKVA010000183.1:0-5642 GCA_044357085.1 Steroidobacteraceae bacterium
CGCGTGATCGCCAATGCGCGTTTCACCGGGCAGCCGATCACGCTCGACTTCACCAAGGAAGCGCTGCGCGACCTGTTGGCGCTGCAAGCGCGCCTGATCACCATCGAGAACATCCAGAAGACGGTGGCGGATTATTTCAAGGTGCGGGTTGCCGACCTGCTGTCCGAGCGGCGCAGCCGCTCGGTCGCGAGGCCGCGGCAGATCGCCATGGCGCTCGCCAAGGAACTCACCAGCCACAGCCTGCCGGAAATCGGCGATGCCTTTGGCGGCAGGGATCATACGACGGTGTTGCATGCCTGTCGGCGCATCAAGGAATTGCGCGACGTCGAGCAGCGCATCGCCGAGGATTATTCAAACCTGTTGAGAACCCTGACAGGCTGATGTGCGCAACTTGTGGATGTTTTCGGGGCGGAAAATCATTCACAATCCGCCCACAGGGAGTGCCCCGGATGTGCCGGCGGCCACCCACTGGCGTGCCGGAGACAAATTGCTGAAAACACGGGGGTTTTCGGGTTTTTCCACTTATCCACCGTGTCTACTGCAACAACAATTTTCTCTCAATCTTAAATACCAGGATTTATGAAACTCACAGCGACCCGCGAAGAGATCCTCGGTCCGGTGCAACACGTCATCGGCGTGGTGGAACGACGCCAGACGATGCCGGTGCTGTCCAACGTGTTGCTGAACGCGCGTGACGACCGGCTCAGCATCACGGGCACCGACCTCGAGGTCGAGCTCGTCAGCAGCATCGCCCTCAAGGTCATGGCACCCGGCGACGTCACCGTCCCGGGCCGCAAGCTGCTCGACATCCTGCGGGCGTTGTCGGAAGGCGCAACGGTCACGATCAGCCTCGAGGGCGATCGACTCGTGGTGCGCTCGGGGCGCAGCCGCTTCACCCTGTCGACCTTGCCCGCGGCGGAGTTCCCCCTCGTCGACGAGATCAACGCCCAGCAGGTGCTACGTCTGCCGCAGGCCGACTTCAAGCGACTGATCGAGAAGGTTCACTTTTCGATGGCGCAGCAGGACGTGCGCTATTACCTCAACGGCATGCTGCTCGAGTCGGAAGGCGGCAAGTTGCGTGCGGTGGCCACCGACGGGCACCGGCTCGCGCTCTGCGAGGCGGCCCTGCAAGAACGCGTCACGGGCAAGCAGCAGGTGATCCTGCCCCGCAAGGGCGTGCTGGAGCTGCAACGCATGCTGGGCAATGAGGGCGATCTGGCCCTGACCGTGGGGACGAACCACGTTCGCTGCGAGATCGGCGACATTCGCTTCACTTCCAAGCTCATTGACGGCCGCTTCCCGGAGTACAGTCGCGTCGTGCCAGCGAATGCAAACCGCATCATCGGCGCAGATCGCGAATTTTTGCGGCAAAGTCTGCAAAGAACGGCGATTTTGTCGAACGAGAAGTACCGCGGCATTCGTCTCAACGCCAAACCCGACCTGCTGACCCTTCAGGCCCACAACCCGGACCAGGAAGAAGCCGAGGATCAGATCGAGGTTGCCTATGCGGGCGATGAGATCGAGATCGGCTTCAACGTCACCTATCTGCTCGACGCACTCACGGCGATCGATACCGATCGAGTTCACATCGCCTTGAGCGACTCGAACAGCAGCTGTCTGATCACGGCGGACTCGGGCGACGGGGCGAAGTACGTCGTCATGCCGATGCGACTCTGAGGAAAGGCATGTCGCTGGCGGAGCTCACGATCGAGAACCTCCGCTGCATCGAGAAAGCCGAACTCTCACTCGGGCCCGGGACCCATCTGGTCTTCGGTGCCAACGGTGCCGGGAAGACCACGGTACTCGAGGCGGTTTACCTTCTCGGGCGGGGTCGTTCGTTCCGCACCCGCCTCAATGAGCGTCTGATCCGCCACGGCAGCTCTTATGGCCGCGTGATCGGCCGCATCGATGCCGAAAGCCGCGAACATCGCCTCGGGGTGGAGATCAAGCGGGGCAACGAGGCCAAGGGTGGAACACTCGGGCGACTGGATGGCGCCGATGTTCGAAGTTTCGCGGATCTGGCGTTGGCCTTCCCGGTTCAGGTCATGGACCCCGACGCCCACAAGTTGATCGAGGAAAGTTCTGCCCGCCGGCGACGCTGGCTGGACTGGGCAGTGTTCCACGTGGAACAAGGCTTCGCTGGCAGCTGGGCCCGCTACCAGCGCGCGTTGCTGCAACGGAACGCGGCGCTTAAGACCCGCCAGAGCGAGGTCTCGGTCTGGGACCCCGAGCTGGCCAAGGAGGGGGAGTGGATGACTGCCGCCCGCGAGCGCGTCGTCGCAACCTTACAACCCTACTGGACCGAAGCTGCCGCCGAACTCACGGGCCTGGATATCAGCCTGGAGTTTCAGCCGGGCTGGGACCGAAGTGTCGATCTGGGTGATGCGCTGCTGGCAGCTGCCTCCCGGGACCGTGACCGCCGCAGCACCACAGTCGGGCCGCATCGCGCCGACCTGAGCCTGAAGATCCGGGGGCGGGTGGCTCGCGAGGTGCTCTCCCGGGGCCAGCAGAAACTGGCAGCCGTGGCACTCAACCTGAGCCAGCTCGAGTACCTCAAGCGGGAGCAGGGGCTGCGATCCACCCTGCTGCTCGATGATCCCTCGGCCGAACTCGATCGCGACCGGCTGGCGCGTTTCATTGCCCGGGTTCGAGCTCTGGAGACCCAGGTCATCGTCACCGCCCTGGATCGCGACACGCCGCTGTTCGGGGTGCCGGACACGGTGTTTCACGTGGAACAAGGCAGGGTAGTTCGGGTATGATTCTCCATCACTTCGCTGGGCCCAAGCATGTCTGAAGCCGACGTCTACGACTCCAGTAAAATCAAGGTCTTAAAGGGGCTCGACGCGGTCCGGAAGCGCCCCGGCATGTACATCGGCGACACCGATGACGGCACCGGCCTTCACCACATGGTTTTCGAGGTCGTCGACAACTCGATCGACGAGGCTCTGGCCGGTCATTGCAACCGGATCGTGGTCACCATCCACGCCGACGAATCCGTCACGGTCGAGGACAACGGTCGCGGCATTCCGGTGGACATCCACGCCGAAGAAGGGCGGTCCGCAGCCGAGGTCATCATGACCGTGCTGCACGCCGGCGGTAAGTTCGACGACAGTTCCTACAAGGTCTCCGGCGGCCTGCACGGCGTCGGTGTGTCGGTGGTGAACGCCCTGTCCGACGTCCTGAACCTGACCATCCATCGCGATCGCAAGCTGTATACGCAGGAATATCACCTCGGTGAGCCGGTAGCGCCGCTCGCTGCCGTCGGTACCACGGACCGTACCGGTACGACCGTCCGCTTCAAGCCCAGCCCGACCATCTTCACCAACATCCAGTTCGACTACGACATCCTCGCCAAGCGACTGCGGGAACTGTCGTTCCTCAACTCGGGCGTGCGCATCGACCTCGTCGACGAGCGCGAGAACAAGAGCGACGTCTTCCAGCACGAGGGCGGCCTGCAGGCCTTCGTCAAACACCTGAACCGCACCAAGCAGTCCATCCACGATCACGTCTTCTGGTTCCGCAGCCAGGAAGGTCCGATCGGCGTCGAGGTGGCGATGCAGTGGAACGACTCCTGGCAGGAGTCGATGTTCTGCTACACGAACAACATCCCGCAGAAGGACGGGGGTACCCACCTCGCCGGGTTCCGCGCGGCGCTGACGCGCACGCTCAACGACTACATCGAGCGCGAAGGCATCGCCAAGCGCGAGAAGGTGCCGACCACCGGCGACGACGCCCGCGAAGGCCTGACCGCGATCCTGTCGGTCAAGCTCCCCGATCCGAAGTTCTCCTCGCAGACCAAGGACAAGCTGGTCTCGTCCGAGGTGAAGAGCGTCGTCGAGACCGCCGTGGCGCAGAAGCTTTCCGAATTCCTGCTCGAGAAGCCGCAGGAAGCAAAGGCCATCGCCGGCAAGATCATCGAGGCGGCGCGTGCCCGCGAGGCGGCCCGCAAGGCCCGCGAACTGACCCGCCGCAAGGGCGCGCTGGATATCGCCGGCCTGCCGGGCAAGCTCGCCGATTGCCAGGAGAAAGACCCCGCACTCTCCGAGCTCTTCATCGTCGAGGGCGACTCGGCCGGTGGTTCCGCCAAGCAGGGCCGTGATCGGCGGACGCAGGCCATCCTGCCGCTGAAGGGCAAGATCCTCAACGTCGAGAGAGCGCGCTTCGACAAGATGCTGTCGTCGGCCGAGGTCGGCACGCTGATCACCGCGCTCGGCTGCGGCATCGGTCGCGAAGAGTTCGATATCGACAAGCTGCGCTATCACCGCATCGTCATCATGACCGACGCCGACGTCGACGGCAGTCATATCCGCACGCTGCTGCTGACGTTCTTCTATCGCCAGTTGCCGTTGCTGATCGAGCGCGGCCACATCTATATCGCCCAGCCGCCGCTCTACAAGGTTAAGCGCGGCAAGCAGGAGATGTACGTCAAGGACGACACCGAGCTCAACGCCATGCTGCTGAATGCGGCACTGGAAGACGCCGAGCTGCACCTGAACTCGTCGGCGCCGCCGCTGCGGGGCGCGGGGCTCGAATCACTGGCGCGACAATACGTTGAGGTTCAGGGGATCATCGTACGACTGGCGCGTCGCTATGACGCGCGCCTGCTCGAGCAGCTGCTCTACGTGCCCGTGGTGTCGCGCAACGACTTCGACCGGCCGGACTGGCTGCAGGCCTGGGCCGCCGAGCTCGCTTCGCGTCTCGATGTGGTCGCCGACGGCAACGCGACCTACACGCTGACCTTGCAGCCCACGCCCAATGCGCCGGGCGTCGGCCGCATCCACATCAGCAAGTCGGAGCACGGCAGCCGCTTCGACAAGTACCTGACCCGAGACTTTTTCGACTCCTCCGAGTACCAGCGCATTGCCGCGTTGTCACGGACGCTCGCCGGGCTCATCGGCGAGGGTGCGTTCGTCCGTCGCGGCGAGGCCCGGCGCGACGTGGCGTCGTTCAAGCAGGCCATCGACTGGCTGTTCGACCACGCCAAGCGCGGCCAGTCGATCCAGCGTTACAAGGGTCTCGGCGAGATGAACCCGGCGCAGCTCTGGGACACCACCATCAACCCCGAGACGCGCCGGCTGATGCAGGTGCGCATCGAGGACGCCGTCACGGCCGACGAGGTGTTCACCACGCTCATGGGTGACGAGGTCGAGCCGCGTCGCGAGTTCATCGAGAAGAACGCGCTGGCGGTGTCCAACCTCGACGTTTGAGCCGCACCGTCGGCGTCGGCGCGTAGTCCGGTTCGTCGATCAGGCGTCGTAGCCCGGCGACTGGCGGCCGAGCTTGCGCAGCAGCCCCGGCCAGGCAAGTTTGCTCGCCATCGGCCCCATCATCTGCATTTGGGTCGCGACCTCAGCGCGCGCCGCCACGGACGCGTGGCGAACGCCCCCTGTACCCGCGCTGAGCGCCATCACCTGCTGCTGGCAGGCGCGCTCGAGCATGAAGAGGCCGAGGAACGCCTCGCAGGCCGTGCGCCCGAGCGCGAGCGTGCCGTGGTTGCGCAGCAACATCAGCGACTTTTGGCCTAGATCGGCGACGATGCGCTGCCTTTCGTCGAGATTCAGCGCAATTCCCTCGTAGTCATGGTAGGCGAGCTCGGGCAGCACGATCAGCGCGTGCTGCGTGATGGGCAGCAGCCCCGCTTC
>JBIKVA010000184.1:0-5609 GCA_044357085.1 Steroidobacteraceae bacterium
GCAGCAGCGCACCGTCACTGACGCGGGTGACGATGGCGAAGCCGCGCTCCAGCGTTGCGAGCGGGCTGACGGCATCGAGCGTACGCGCCGCGAGCGCGAGGCGCTGACGCAAGGACTCCAGACGCGCAGGCAGGCTGCGCTGCAGCCGCGCCTCGAGCAGCGCATGCCGGTGCGCGAGCCGACGGATCTCGACCCCCGGCGATGCCTGGGCGAGACGCCCCGCGAGGCCCTGCAGCCGGTGGCGGCGGTCGGCCAGCAGCAACTGCAGGCGGCTGGCCAATCTTTGTTCGAGATCGTCGAGGCGCTGCGCATTCTGGCGCAGCCGCTGCCCGGGGTGGGCGAGCGCGAGCCGCCGCCGCAGGGCATCGAGATATTCGCGATCGTCACGCAGCTGGCGACGCATCGACTGCACGAAGCGACCGGCGAGGCGCTCGAACGCTGTCCGCCAGACCGCGCCGTCGGGTACCACGAGCTCTGCGGCACCCGAGGGCGTCGGTGCGCGCAGGTCGGCGACGAAGTCGGCGATGGTGAAGTCGATCTCGTGGCCGATACCCGTGACCACCGGCATCGGCATCGCCCGCAGCGCCCGCGCCACGCCCTCGTCGTTGAAGGCCCAGAGGTCCTCGATCGAGCCGCCGCCGCGGGCCACGATCAGCACGTCGCACTCCTGGCGGCGCGCCGCAAGGGACAGCGCCTCGATGATCTGCGGCACGGCATCGCGACCCTGCACGGCAGTCGGGTAGATGACCACGCGCGCCGCCGCAAAGCGCCGCCCGAGGATGTTGAGGATGTCGCGGACCGCCGCTCCGGTGGGCGAGGTGACGACGCCGATGCAGCCCGGTACCCGCGGCAGCGGCCGCTTGCGCGCGGGATCGAACAGACCCTCGGCGTCGAGGCGGGCCTTGAGGCGCTCGTACTCGCGGCGCAGCGCTCCCACCCCTGAGTCCTCGAGGTGCTCGACCTGCAGCTGGTACTCGCCGCGCGCCTCGTAGAGCGTCACGCGCACCCGCGCCAGCACCCGCTGTCCGTTGGCGGGGGTGAAGCGCAGCAGCGCATTGCGGCCGCGGAACATGGCGCAGCGCACCTGGCCCTCGGCGTCCTTGAGCGAGAAGTACCAATGGCCGGAGACGGGCCGCGAGAAGTTCGACACCTCGCCCTCGACCCACAGCACCGGCATGCCGTGCTCGAGCAACATCCTGACCTCGCGGTTCAGGCGGCCGATGCCGTAGACATCGCGCTCGGCGGCGGTATTGCGGGGGTTGGGCAAGAGGCGGTGTCGTCGCGTCGGGGGAGCCCCGGGGGGGCAAGTTTACCGGTTCGAGGGGGGTGCGTAGAATGAGCCGTCCAAACCTCATTGGACGGCTCCCCAGCATGCGTATCCTCCAGGAAGCACTCACCTTCGATGACGTGCTTTTGGTCCCGGCGTATTCCGAAGTCCTGCCGCGCGAAGTCGACCTCTCGACACGGTTCACCCGGCAAATCCGCCTGAACCTGCCGCTGGTGTCGGCCGCCATGGATACCGTCACCGAGGCGCGCCTCGCCATTGCCATCGCGCAGGAAGGCGGGATCGGCATCATCCACAAGAGCATGTCCATCGAGGCGCAGGCCCTCGAGGTCGCGCGCGTCAAGAAATTCGAGAGCGGCGTGGTGCTCGACCCGATCACGGTCACCCCGGACACCACCATCCGCCAGGTGCTGGAGCTCACCAAGGCCCGCGGCATCTCCGGCATGCCGGTGGTGCAGGGCAAGCAGGTGGTCGGCATCGTCACCAGCCGCGACCTGCGTTTCGAGACCCAGCTCGACAACCCTGTGTCGTCGGTCATGACTCCCAAAGATCGGCTCGTGACCGTGCGCGAGAACACGCCGCGCGAGGACGTGCTGCAGCTCTTCCACAAGCACCGCATCGAGAAAGTGCTGGTGGTCGGCAACGGCGACGAGCTCAAGGGTCTCATCACGGTCAAGGACATCCAGAAGGCGACCGAGCGGCCGCGCGCCTGCAAGGACGGCAGCGGCCGTCTGCGCGTGGGTGCGGCGGTCGGCACCTCGCCCGACACGCTCGATCGCGTGGCGGCGCTGCGCGATGCCGGGGTCGATGCCGTGGTCGTCGATACCTCGCATGGTCACTCGCGGGGCGTCATCCAGATGGTCGAGCGCATCAAGGCGCGCTGGCCCGAACTGCAGGTGATCGCCGGCAACATCGTCACCGCCGCCGCCGCCCAGGCGCTCGTCAAGGCGGGCGTGGACGCCGTCAAGGTCGGCATCGGCCCGGGCTCGATCTGCACCACGCGCGTGGTGGCGGGCGTGGGTGTGCCGCAGATTTCGGCGGTATCGAACGTCGCCGCGGCACTCGCCGGCACCGACGTGCCGCTGATCGCCGACGGCGGTATCCGCTATTCGGGTGACGTTGCGAAGGCAATTGCGGCCGGCGCCCATGCGGTGATGATCGGTGGCCTGTTCGCGGGCACCGAAGAATCCCCGGGCCAGGTCGAACTCTTCCAGGGTGCGAGCTTCAAGAGTTATCGCGGCATGGGCTCGCTGGGTGCAATGGCCGGCCGCAACGGTTCGAGCGACCGCTATTTCCAGGACACCACCACCGAGCTCGAGAAACTCGTGCCCGAGGGCATCGAGGGTCGCGTGCCTTACAAGGGCAGTATCGTCGCCATCCTGCACCAGCTCGCCGGCGGCCTGCGAGCCGCCATGGGCTACACCGGCAGCCAGGACATCGAGCAGATGCGCACGCGGCCCGAGTTCGTGCGCATCACCACGGCCGGGGTGCGCGAGTCGCACGTGCACGACGTGACCATCACCAAAGAAGCTCCGAACTACCGGATCTCGTGAGTCGTCGGCCATGACCGTCCGCGACATCCACGCCGATCGCATCCTCATTCTCGACTTCGGCTCGCAGTACACGCAGCTGATCGCGCGCCGCGTGCGCGAGCTCGGCGTCTACTGCGAGATCCACCCCTGGGACGCCGGCGACGCCGACGTCCGCGCCTTTGCGCCGAAGGGCGTCATCCTCTCGGGCGGTCCCGAGTCCGTCACCCAAAGAAATGCGCCCGCTGCACCGGCCGCCGTCTGGGAGCTCGGCGTGCCCGTGCTCGGCATCTGCTACGGCATGCAGACCATGGCCGCGCAACTCGGCGGTCGTGTCGAGCCCGGTGCCGTGCACGAGTTCGGCTACGCCGAGGTCCGTGCGCGCAACCATTCGGCGCTGCTGCGCGGCATCGAGGATCGAGTCAACGGCGAGGGCCACGGGCTGCTCGACGTCTGGATGAGCCATGGCGACCAGGTGGTCGGGTTGCCGGAAGGTTTCGCGGTCATCGCCTCGACGGGCGACGTGCCGATCGCGGGCATGGCCGACGAATCGCGCAGGTTCTATGCGCTGCAGTTCCACCCCGAGGTCACGCACACCCGTCAGGGCACGCGCATCTACGAGCGCTTCCTGCACGACATCTGCGGCTGCGAGTCGAGCTGGAACTCCGGCAACATCATCGAGGACGCGATCGAGCGCGTGCGTGCGCAGGTCGGCAAGGGACGCGTGCTGCTCGGGCTCTCGGGCGGCGTCGACTCGTCGGTGGTCGCGGCGCTGTTGCACAAGGCGATCGGCGAGCAGCTCACCTGCGTGTTCGTCGATCACGGACTGCTGCGGCATCGCGAGGGCGATGCAGTCATGGATATTTTTGCGCGCAACCTCGGCGTACGTGTCATCCGCGTCGATGCCGCGGAGCGGTTCTTTGCCGAGCTGAAGGGCGTGAACGACCCCGAGGCCAAGCGCAAGATCATCGGGCGCCTGTTCGTCGAGGTGTTCGACGAGGAAGCCAGGAAGTTGGCAGGCGAGGGCGATGGTCGCGCAGCAGTCGGCGAGCACGTCGAGTTCCTCGCCCAGGGCACCATCTATCCCGACGTCATCGAGTCGGCGGGCAGCAAGACCGGCAAGGCCCATGTCATCAAGAGCCACCACAACGTCGGTGGTTTGCCGGCGCACATGAAGCTCAAGCTCGTCGAGCCGCTGCGCGAGCTGTTCAAGGACGAGGTGCGCCGGATCGGCGTGGAGCTCGGCCTGCCCGCGGAGATGGTTCATCGCCATCCGTTCCCGGGGCCGGGGCTAGGGGTGCGCATCCTCGGCGAAGTGACCGAGGCGGCGGCCGACACCCTGCGTCTCGCCGACCACATCTTCATCGAAGAATTGCGCAAGGCCGGCTGGTACGACAAGACGAGCCAGGCCTTTGCCGTGTTCCTGCCGGTGAAGTCGGTAGGGGTGACGGGCGACGGTCGCCGTCACGAACCGGTGATCGCGCTGCGCGCGGTGGAGACGGTGGACTTCATGACCGCGCGCTGGGCGCATCTGCCCTACGAGCTGCTCGACGTCTGCTCGCGCCGCATCGTCAACGAGGTCAAGGGCATCAGCCGCGTGGTCTACGACGTCACGGGCAAGCCGCCGGCGACGATCGAGTGGGAGTAGGGGGCCCTCTCAGGGCGCACTTCCTTACGATCGCAAATTGGCTGCGTCTACGTCGTGTCTGGTTTTCCGGCTGGTGCACGTCGTTGGCGAGCTGCGGTCCTGGTTCGAAGATACGGAACTCCGAAGAAAAGTGTCGGAGCGCGGTCGGGAAGGGAAGGGCCCCAGGCTATTGCCATGTTCTTGACTGCGCCCTCTCGCAGCGCTGACGGGGAGCAATCAGATCCGGCACTGACGTCCATCGACCGCCCTCCCGACATGGGTGACGCTGTCTGCAATTTGGGTCATGGCCAGGAGTGGCCTGAAGAAGCATCCGCAGGGCAGGAGCGGCCAGGGTGGCCGCAGGTGTGGACGAGGACCTCCCCCACGCAGTCGTTCTGCGACATGATGATTGGTGTGGATTTGCGCAGGATGCGTGACGGCTCGGAATCGCCTCGTGGACAACTTGAACCTGCTGATTGACCTTCACGTCGCGGCGGACCGGCAAGGACCCGGAGGCGAAGCGGAAACGCGCCGCGCCATCGAACTGTCGGGACTTTCGAAGCGGCGCAGCCTGAAGGTTGCCGACATCGGCTGCGGCACCGGCGCGTCGACACTGGTTCTTGCTCGAGAGCTCGATGCGCAGATCATTGCCGTCGACTCCCTGTCCGAATTCCTCGAGGTACTGAGATCGCGCGCCGCGCAGGCAGGCCTTTCGGACCGCATCGGTACCGTGAACGCGTCCATGGACACTCTGCCGTTCGAGGCCGGCAGCCTGGACGCGATCTGGTCGGAGGGCGCGATCTACAACATGGGCTTCGAGAACGGGGTGAGGCAGTGGTGCCGGTTCCTGAAGCGCGGTGGCATCCTGGCCATTTCCGAGCTGACCTGGCTGACGGCCAGCCGTCCCGCGGAACTCGAAGCCTATTGGGGCACGCAATACGCGGAAGTCGGGACGGCCTCATCCAAGCTGGCAGTGCTCGAACGCAATGGCTATGCGCCGGTGGCGTACTTCGTGCTGCCCGAACATTGCTGGCTGGACGCCTACTACGGTCCGATGCGGCAGCGTCTTCCCGCCCTCCTTGCGCGGCATGGATCGAGCGACGCCGCCAAGGCCGTGGTGGCCGCGGAGGAACTGGAAATCGCTCTCTACGAGCGGTATCGAGCGTTT
>JBIKVA010000186.1:0-5532 GCA_044357085.1 Steroidobacteraceae bacterium
GAGATCAGGATTCAAAACGCACCCGGAGCGCCCCATGCAGACGCCTTTCCTTTCTTTCGTCGAGGATCGCTGGAATCTCCTGCATCAATCCTCCATATGCCGGACGAGCCCGAGCGTCGCGCGCCGGCCGTCGAGCGATCAACTGCTCATCGAAATCGAAACCCGGGAGGCAAATGCACGGATATCCGCCCGGGAGTCGCTGAGGACCCTGGACATCACCGTTCACCGCTTCAAGGACGAAAAATCCTTGTCCGACGGCGGTTGCGCAAACGATGCAGAGGCCGATCGGCGGCTGCGCTCGCTGCTCATCGACCTGTCGGCATCCCCGTTCGCGTGATGGCGCTCCGCCGCCGCGTGCGGCTCTGTTGATTGGCCAAGGATTTCCCCGGGCGCCACTCAATCCTTGAAAAACGGTTCGACGGTGCCCTTGCGCTGGATGGTCAGCGGCCGTCCCCTGCGATCGAGCGCCTTGCCGATCGTGACGCGTATCCAGCCCTGCGAAATGCAGTACTCCTCGACGTTGGTGTACTCGACGCCGTTCAGGCGTATGCCGATGCTGCGTTCGAGCAGTGCGGCGTCGTGGTGCGGGCTTTGCGGATCAACGCTCAGGCGATCCGGGAAATCGTTTGTCATGTCGTCAGGATGCCACGCTCCGGCACCACGGTCACGACGTGCGGCGGCCGGAGTCGGCCGCCGGGGCTGCGAGGGACAGCGAAAAGAACAGCGTGTCGCGCTCGGGGAAATCGTACTGCATCGGGATGTCGGCACGGTCGATCTGCCGAAAACCCGCGGCGCGGTAGAAAGCGTGCGATCGCGTCGCCGCGGATGGCGTATCCAGCACGATTTCCCTCATGCGCTCCTGCTGCGCAAAGTCGAGAAACCCCGCATAAAGAGCCCTGGCAACCCCATGGGCACTGCCGCGATACGGTGCCGCCACGAAGAACTTCTTCATCACGCCGAGATCGTCGCTCAGCCGCAGCAGCCCGATGGTGCCGACGATGTCGCCGCCTGGCGTCTCGCCGACCAGAAAAGTCCCGCGGCGTTGCAGGTAATAGGCTTCGATATCTTCGAGATCGCGCTGATCGCAGATCGACAGGCCGAGATGAAACTCGTCGTTCTGGATACCGAGCACCAGTGCGACGACCGCAGGCGCGTCCGTCGGCCTGAAGCGGCGGATGGTGATGCGGTTGGCAACCATTGCCCGAATATATGTGTTTATTGCGCTGCCACCATTATCGATCGCGGCGCCGTCTTGAAACCTGATCCTAGGTTGAATTTGTTCTGGTGTTGTAGTTAACTATATCACACAGAGATTTGCCAGGAGCCCACGTCATGAACCCCGTCTCGATCAAGCGACTTGTCTGCATAGTTTTGGCGCTAGGCCTCACGGGCCCCCTCGATGCGACACCATCGACTCAGGACGAACCTCGGAAACCGCAGTTTTGCTGGTCGCTCTTGTGGGGAGCCTATACGCGGGATGGCTGCCCGAAAACATCGATCAAGGAGAAGACCGGGAATTCCGTGGCGACGGGAATGGCCGAGGCCCCGATCCGGTCGGAACGGGAAAACCCTGCCGCCGCCCCATCCGATCAGGAGGTCAAGAGCGTCCTGTTTGGTGCCGTCCAGTGGACCGCCAAGAAAACAACCGCCGGAAAAACATCCGAAGGCGAGAGCCGGGATATTCCTCAATGATTTCAGGGATCGCCGATGCCGACTCCGCGCGATCCCGCTATCTCGTAATGTCGTACCGGCCTGAGCGATGTCCTTGATGGAAAGGCAAGGTCGAACTCCTCATGGGCGTGTTCGGTTCAATACCGGCACAGTTCATCGTGCCGATCCGCTGCGAACATGACGCATCGCGACATCGCACCGTTCGTAGCGCGCGCCGTACTTCGCCATGATGTCGGCATCATGGTGAAAACCTTTTTTCTCATATAGGTGGATGGCAGCCGCGCATTTCGTATTGGTAAGGAGGTACAGAGGATCGGCTTCGAGTGTCAGGGCGCGGGCAATGATCGCGTCCAGCAGGAACTCGCCAGCCTTCATCCCACGAGCGGACTCGCGCACGCCCATCTTGGTCAGTTCAAAGCTGGCATCGCCGGTTCGCTGGAGGGCGCACGCGCCGACGATGCCCAGCCCCTGCGCTTCGACAAAGAGGATTACCCCACCCCTGTCGATGATCCTGGCGCGTGGATTTTCCAACACCTCGCGATCGGTGTCCTCGAGGTGAAACATGGCCCTGATCCACTCGGCGTTTATATCGTGGAAGTGACTCGACAGGTCATCCTGGAATTCCCGGATCATCAATTTGCGCGGGTGCACTTTTTGCTCCGTATTGAAAACAGCAATCAATCTGGTGGGCGCCCTGTTCGACTCTAAAAGAGGTTCTGCGGGGTGATTGCAGGCACCGTCGCCCATCCAGCAAACAATGACTGAAGCCTGTCTATTGCATTCATGCTATGTTGTATGTATGCTATCTCCCATGAGTCGTCAGGGGGAGTACAGCCCTGGCCTCATCCTCGCGCTGAAGATCGCCGAGGCACTGGATACCGAGATCTGCCAACTTTTTCCATCAAACCCTTCAAGAAAGGAACTGATCCATGACAAGCCGGGACAACAAATTTTATTGGACGCAGGGCGTCTCTCGTGAAGAGGTAAACCGGGCACTGGCGGATCAGAGGCACTCCGGACTTTATCAACAGAGCGTTCGTCGAGCCCTTGTGCTCTTTGCAGCAATCTCGATGATGGCTTTGCCGATCTCTTCGTTCCTCGCCGCGGGGAAGATTCAGAGCTACATCGAGGGCATCGCTGTCGTCTTGTCGATAGCGTTTTATCTGGTGCTTCGAAAGTCCTGCAGGTTGATTGCAGAAGCACCGGCCGAGCTTCTGGATGAGCGTTTGCTGGACATTAGGAATCAGAACTATTTCGTTTCCTACGGAATTCTCGCGTTCGTCGTGGGACTTGCCGTCGGAGGTATTTGGATCAGCGATTTTGCATACACGCGAGGGATGATTGCAGAGCCGCTTCTTCATCGCGAGCTGATCACGCCCTTCGTGATCACGTTCTTCATGACGGGAGTATTGCTGCCGCACATGGTTCTCGCCTGGAATCTACCGTCGGAACCTCAGCCGTAAGATATCGGTTCCGAGGGTGTGCTGTGGGGTGATTACTGGTAGTGCCGGGATTCGTTTTACGTATTCTTAGGGCTACGGTTCCCATACTGACGTTCGACTTTGGCGATCGTCACGCTGTAGTCGGAGTACCAAGTACTTTTTCCCTGCTGCTGGGCGGATGCATGGTCGACATTGCGCTTCCAAGCGGCGATCGATTGCTCGGATTCCCAGTAGCAGACGGTGATCCCCACACCGTCATCGCCGCGGACACTTTGCATGGCGATGAAGCCGGCTTGTGCGTGCGCCAGTGCCTCCATTTGCGATGCCATGGCGCGATATCCGTCGGCGTCTTCGGACGTTCGGGTGCTGGTGAATATCACAACCCAGGACCCGATCATCCGTTCACCCCGACCGTAGCCCGATCCTTCCAGTAAGCGAACGCGGCGATCGCCAAACAAACGACCGCAACGACATCCGCAGTCACGACCCGCGCGATTGCGGTGTTGTACCCGCCGACCAGTCCCGCGATCACCAGGAAAGAAATGACGCTGACAGCGCCTGCGATCAACGCTGCGAGTTGCACGCCCGGACGAAACGCCGCATAGATCAGGAAAGCGCCGAGCATCCCGAACAGGACAGCCCGATGACGCATCAAGATCTCGAGATCAGGATCGGCAATTGTCACGCCATATAGTGTGTGGAGGCGGGACACACCCAATACTCCGGTCAGGGGCAAGAGGTGGATGATTCCGACGACCGTCAACATTGCAGACAGGATGTAGCGCATGAGCCCGCTCCATGTTCGTCCATGGAAGTCTGATGACCTAGAGGGGTTATTTCAACTCGTCAGAGCCTCTGCACCCGAGCTCAGCGCGTGGCTCCCGTGGTGCCATGCCGATTACTCCAGACAGGACACAGCAGACTGGCTCGACCATTGCCGAAGAGCATGGGAAACGAATGTGGAATATCCGATGGGAGTGTTCGACGCGAACACCGGTGCGCCAGTTGGCGGCGTCGGGATCAACAAGATTGATCATGAGACGCGGACCGGTAATCTGGGCTACTGGACCGGAACGCCATGGATCAACCGCGGCGCTGCAAAGTTCGCTGCGGGTGAGGCGATTGATTTTGCTTTTGGCAAGCTAGAGCTCGAGACGATAGAGATCGTGGTACATCCGGAGAACGTCGCGAGCCGGCGTGTTGCCGAAGCGATCGGCGCAATGTTCGACGGTATTGTCAAAGAGCGATTGGTGTTTCGTGGAGCGCTTGTCGATGCGGTAGTTTATAAAATCCACCGAGCGAGTTGAGAGCTCTCTGGATCGAAACTGGCGCGAGCAACGCCGTGATACCCCGCGCTCCTCGCCCAGAAGCATCAATGCATGTGACGATGACGTGATCGTCGAATTCCGCCAGGCACTGCGGATTTCATCGAGAGGAAAGTGGAGCGGGCGATGGGAATCGAACCCACGTTAGTAGCTTGGGAAGCTACAGTTCTACCATTGAACTACGCCCGCGCGGGTGAGGACCGATTCTAGAAGCAGCGTGCGGGGCACGGCAACCGCGTCGCGTGCGGCGCGCACCCGGCCGACTGCGTCACTCGGTCAGCACGATGTCCAGGTTGCCGACGCCGACGCGTCCTTCGAGAGGCTGCTCGCCGCGACCCTTGCCGGTGACGCTGCCGCCAACCGTGCTGCCCTTCACCGTTCCTTCGAGACCTTTCAGCGAGACGCTGCCGACGCCGGTCTTGCCATCTATCTTTCCGGCATTGGCGATGGACGTGCGAACGTCGGCGTTGCCGGTCCCAAGCTGCACCCTGATCGCACCGGCAGGAATGTCGAGGTTCACATCACCCACACCGACATCCACCTCGACCCGCTTCGCCGGTATACCGACCCGGGCATCGCCCACGCCCAGCTTCACCTCGAGTGACGACAGGGTCATCTTCGGCACGCGCACGAGCCACTCTTCCTCGATGTTCTTGGCGTCCACTTTCAGGGTGAGCTGGTCGCCCCGGGTGGTGGCTGAGATGTCGAGCTTCTGTACATCCGGCAGCGAACTGAAGATGCCCGTATTGCGCTTGGCGCGGATCGTTACGCGGGCGTCGATGTCAGCACCCGCACCCGGCTCGATCCGTACCTGCCCAACGCCAGCCGTGAGGACAATCGAGGCGACCCCATCCGTCTTGATGGATTTGACACGAGTGACCTCAGTGGCAGCGGCCGGCATTGCCAACGCCGCGAGCAGCGGAATCGCGACGAGGATGGGAAGTACGGGGCGCATGAAGAACTCCTCGAGATCTAGATGATCTAGTGTTGTAGTTAACTATATCAGTTTGTCGTTTGCTGGGCAACCCGCCCGACCCTCCCCCGTTTTCACACCGTGGTCGCCCACCGGCGAAGGGCCACGATCGTGAAATGCA
>JBIKVA010000185.1:0-5532 GCA_044357085.1 Steroidobacteraceae bacterium
GCTTGGGATGCGGCACCGACGCCGCAAGCGCTGCGGTCACCTTCGCCGGGAGCGCCGCGTGCAGCGGGGTTTCAAAGATCCCGGGCAGGATGGTGTTGACACGAATGGCTTCGTTCATCAGGTCGCGCGCAACCGGCAGAGTCATGCCGGCGACGCCCGCCTTCGAGGCCGAGTAAGCGGCCTGCCCGACCTGTCCGTCCTCGGCGGCAACCGACGCGGTGTTGATGATCACTCCACGATCACCCCCGGGCAGGACGTCGAGAGCGAGCATTCCGGCCGCGGACTTGGCGATGCAGCGAAAGCTGCCGACAAGGTTGATCTGCACCACCCGTTCGAACTCGGCGAGCGGAAAGTGCCGCGCCTCGCCGCTCTCGCGGTCGCGAAACGCCGTCTTGACGCCATTGGCGATGCCGGCGCAATTGACGAGGATACGTTCCTGCCCGTGGGCCGCACGCGCACGGGCGAATCCTGTTTCCACGCTGGCGTCGGAAGTGACATCGACTCGACAGTAGACGCCGCCGATCTCGGCAGCGACAGTCGTGCCACGCGACTCCGCCACGTCGAACACGGCGACGCGCACACCTCTTGCGGCAAGCGCGCGAGCGGTGGCCTCGCCGAGGCCGGAGGCGCCACCGGTGACCACGGCGGCAATATTCGCGTCGAGCTTCATGTGACCCGGCGGCTCCTGTTCGTCAGTACGATCGCGGCAAGCCGAGTTCGTGCTCGGCGATGTACGAGAGGATGAGGTTCGTCGAGATGGGCGCGACCTGGTAGAGCCGCGTCTCGCGGAACTTGCGCTCGATATCGTATTCGGCCGCGAAACCGAAACCGCCATGCGTCTGCAGGCAGGCGTTGGCAGCCTCCCAGGATGCTTTGGCAGCCAGGTACTTGGCCATGTTCGCTTCGGCGCCGCAGGGCTTGCGGGCATCGTAGAGTTCGCAGGCGCGGTAGCGCATCAGGCTCGCCGCCTCGGTCTCGATGTAGCTCTCGGCGATCGGGAACTGCACGCCCTGGTTCTTGCCGATCGGCCGGTCGAACACGATGCGTTCGTTCGCATATCGGGTCGCGCGATCGACGAACCAGTAGGCATCGCCGATGCACTCGGCAGCGATCAAGACACGCTCGGCGTTGAGTCCGTCGAGGATGTAGCGGAAGCCCTTGCCTTCCTCGCCGATGAGGCTCTCCGCCGGAATCTCCAGATTGTCGAAGAACAGCTCGTTGGTCTCGTGGTTGACCATGTTCGGGATGGGACGCAGCGTGAGCCCCTTGCCGAGTGCCTCGCGGACATCGACCAGGAACACCGACAGACCGTCGGCCTTGCGCTGCACCTCGGCGAGCGGCGTGGTCCGCGCCAGCAGCACGATGAGGTCAGAATGCTGCACACGCGAAGTCCACACTTTCTGACCGTTGATGACGTAGCGGTCGCCCTTGCGTACCGCGGCGGTCTTCAGCTTGGTGGTATCCGTGCCGGTGGTCGGTTCGGTGACAGCCATCGACTGCATGCGCAGCTCGCCCGATGCGATCTTGGGCAACAACTGCCGACGCTGCGCATCGCTGCCGTGGCGGACCAGCACGTTCATGACGTACATCTGTCCGTGACAGGCACCCGAATTGCCACCGCAACGGTTGATCTCTTCCATGATCACGGAGGCCTCGGCCAGTGACAGGCCGGAGCCACCGTACTCCTGTGGAATGAGCGCCGCGAGCCATCCGGCCCGGGTCAGGGCGTCGACGAACTCGACGGGGTAACCGCGCTCGGCGTCGACTTTGCGGAAGTACTCGTCCGGAAACTGCGCGCAGAGTGCGCGCACGGCAGAGCGGATTTCCTCGTACTGGTTCTGTTCGGTGCTCGGCATCGATTATCCCCCTGCCTCAAGGATACCCCGATCGCGCAGCAGCCCGAGTACCCGTTCGGCCGCTTCGTCCGCCGTGCAATCGACGGTGCCTATGCGGAGCTCCGGCGACTCGGGGGGTTCATACGGGGCATCGATGCCCGTGAAGTTCTTCAACTCGCCGCGACGCGCCTTGCGGTAGAGACCCTTGACGTCGCGCGCTTCGGCAACCTCGAGTGGCGTATCGACATGCACCTCGATGAACTCACCGTCCTCGAGCATGGCGCGTGCCATCTGCCGCTCGGCGCGGTAAGGCGAGATGAATGCGGTGAGCACGATCAGCCCGGCATCCACCATCAGCTTGGCCACCTCGGCAATCCGGCGGATGTTCTCGACGCGATCGGCGGCGGTGAAGCCGAGATCGCGGTTAAGCCCGTGGCGAACGTTGTCGCCGTCGAGCAGGTAGCTGCGTCGACCCAGCGCCAGCAGCCGGCGCTCCAGCGCATTGGCAATGGTCGACTTGCCGGAACCGGAGAGCCCCGTGAACCACACCACGACGGGCTTCTGGCCATTGAGCGCCGCACGCGCGGCCTTGTCGACGCTCACGGCCTGGCGGTGGATGTTGCGCGCCCGGCGCAGGGCGAAATGCACCATGCCGGCGCCGACCGTGGCATTGCTGATGCGATCGATGACGATGAAGCTGCCGGTGCTGCGATTCACGGCATAGGGATCGAAGGCGATCGGCCGGTCGAGGGCGACGTTGCAGGTACCGATTTCATTGAGCTCGAGCTGGCGGGCCGCCAGGGTCTCGAGGGTGTTGACGTTGACCTTGTGCTTGGGCGGCGAGAACACCGCACCGACGGTGCGCGCGGCGGCCTTGAGCAGGTAGCCACGGCCCGGCAACATCGGCTCGTCACCCAGCCAGACCAGCGTGGTCTCGAACTGGTCCGCAGTCTCCGCGGGGTCTGCCGCGGCGCTGATCAGATCGCCCCGGGAAGCGTCGAGTTCGTCGGCGAGCGTCAGCGTCACCGCCTGACCGGCGACCGCCACGGCGAGATCGCCGTCCGCGGTGACGATACGGGCCACCCGACTCTCGCGGCCGGCCGGCTGGACGCGGACCCGGTCGCCGGGTCGCACCTCGCCGCTCTCGATCAGCCCGGCGTAGCCGCGGAAATCGCCATGCGGCCGGTTGACCCACTGCACCGGGAAACGCAGCGGCAAGGACTGCGCGCGCTGGCGATCGACCTCCACCGTTTCGAGATAGCCCATGAGTGTCGGACCCGTGTGCCAGGCCATGCGCTTGCTGCGGGTGATGATGTTGTCGCCCTTGAGGGCGGACACCGGCACGAGCACGACATCCGTCAGACCGAGCTGCGCGGCGAAGGCGCGGTAGTCCGCGGCGATCCGCTCGAAGACTTGCTGCGAGTGGCCGACGAGGTCCATCTTGTTGACCGCCACCAGCAGCTTGCGGATGCCGAGCAGATTCACGAGGTAGCTGTGCCGGCGAGTCTGCGTGAGCACGCCCTTGCGGGCGTCGATCAGGATCACCGCAACATCGGCCGTCGAGGCACCCGTCACCATGTTGCGGGTGTACTGCTCGTGCCCCGGCGTGTCGGCGACGATGTACTTGCGGCGCGCGGTCGTGAAAAATCGATAGGCGACGTCTATGGTGATGCCCTGTTCGCGCTCCGCAGCCAGGCCGTCGACGAGCAGCGCGAAATCGATGTCGTCGCCCTGGGTGCCCCACTTGCGGCTGTCAGCCTCGATCGCCGCAAGCTGATCGTCGAGAATGAGCTGCGAGTCGTGCAGCAGCCGGCCTATCAGCGTGCTCTTGCCGTCGTCGACGCTGCCGCAGGTGATGAAGCGCAAGAGATCCTTGGCCTCGTGCTCCCGCAGCCACGCGTCGATGTCGCGGGACTCGGCTATCTCCCGGGGTGCCTCCGCCGCTCCGCGCGGTCGCTTGCGACGCGCAGCCATGTCAGAAGTATCCTTCCTGCTTCTTGCGCTCCATCGAGGCCGGGCCGTCGTGATCGATCAGTCGGCCCTGACGCTCGCTCTGGCGCGAGCGCAGCATTTCGTCGATCACCGCGGGCAGGGTCGTCGCCTCGCTTTCGATGGCGCCAGAGAGCGGGTAGCAACCCAGCGTGCGGAAGCGCACCTTGCGCATCACAGGCACCTCCCCGGGCTGCAGCGGCATGCGTTCGTCATCGACCATCAGCAGCGTACCGTTGCGCTCGACCACCGGCCGCTCGCGCGCCAGGTAGAGCGGGACGATCGGCACGTTCTCGCGGTGGATGTACTGCCAGACGTCGAGCTCCGTCCAGTTGGAGAGCGGAAACACACGGATGGACTCGCCGGCGCTCTTGCGCGCGTTGTAAAGGTTCCAGAGCTCCGGACGCTGGTTCTTCGGATCCCAGCGGTGCTGTGCGTTGCGGAACGAGAACACCCGCTCCTTCGCCCGCGACTTTTCCTCGTCGCGGCGCGCACCGCCGAACGCCACGTCGAAGCGGTGGCTGTCGAGCGCCTGGCGCAAGCCCTCCGTGTTCCAGAGGTCAGCATGGATCTGCGAACCGTGCGTGAACGGGTTGATGCCGAGGCGCAGTGCCTCGGGATTGCGGTGCACGATCAGCGTCATGCCGCAGTCGCGGGCGACGCGCTCGCGCATCGCATACATCTCGCGGAATTCCCAGGTGGTGTCGATGTGCAGCAGCGGAAACGGCGGGGTCGCCGGGAAGAACGCTTTGCGGGCGAGGTGCAGCATGGTCGCGCTGTCCTTGCCCGCGGTGTAGAGCATCACCGGTCGCTCGGACTCGGCGATGACCTCTCGCATGATGTGGATGCTCTCGGCCTCGAGTCGCTGCAGATGGGTGAGTGTCATGGCATTCGGGCGTCCAGGTGCAGAAGCGGCAAGAGGTGCGCCAGGCGACGGGCCGGACGGCTCGCGGCGAGCGGGGCCCGGCCCGGACGGTGCGCCGATCAGGTGCAGCGGCGCATGCGCCTTGGCCCATGCGCACAGTTGCGGCTGGTCGACATCGATGCCGTGCAACAGCACGCCGCGGATACCGGGCCAGGTGGCGAGCAGGCGGTCCAGGAAGTCGATCCAGCTCGCGATCAGAAACGGCCGGGACAGCGGCAGCCAGGCGAGTCTGCCGCGCAAGCTCTGCGCCACGAGCACGCGAGCTTCACCGAGCCGATACTCGCCGCACCACACGAGTTCGCCCGGCGTGCGCAGGGCGGCCCCCTGCAAAGGCTGAACCGCTTGCTGCCGCCACGCCGCGAGCGCGGCATCGTGCGCCGCGCGCTCGGCCAGCGTCGGCAGGCAGAGACCGGCACGCTCGAGTACACGGCTGAGTGCACGTCCGCTGCGGCGCAAGCCGAACCGGCTGCGGGCGAGCACGGCGACCGATTCGCGGGTCCACAGTTGCGGGCGGGACCCTGCCGCCGGGGGCGGCTCCGTCAGCATCATTCGGTGCAGTTCGGTCTCGTCGGCTTCCGACAACAGCCGCTGTGCGCCTGCCGGTCTACCGCGGCGGCGGGCAGACAGTGCCGCCCAGCCCCCTTCCCGGAAGGCACGGCAGGCCCCGATGATGGTGGGTGCACTCAGCCCGGTCTGCGCCCGAATCTCCGCGATCTGCGCTCCGGCCAGACGCAACTCGACGGCACGGCGCTGCCGGGAGTCTGTAGTACCGTCTTGGGTCGT
>JBIKVA010000187.1:0-5514 GCA_044357085.1 Steroidobacteraceae bacterium
GAATTCTCCTCGAACGCAGCCATGGTGGCCTCGTCGCCCGAGAGTCCTTGGTCGTGCGCACGCTTGAGGCAGGCGAGCACCCGCTTGTAGTCCTTCGGTATCACCCGCACGAACTTCGGCAACTGGGTCGGCCAAGCATCGAGGATGCGCCTCGCGTGGGTGCTGCCGGTGAGTGCCGCGTGGCGTTCGATCAGCGCCCGCAGGGCCTCGGCCTCCGCCGCGTCCTCGACACGCCCGACCTCGACCATCTGCATGTTGATGCGCGCCGGGAACTGCCCGGGCTCATCGAGCACGTAGGCGATGCCACCGGACATGCCGGCGCCGAAGTTGCGGCCGGTCGGCCCCAGCACCACCACGCGACCGCCCGTCATGTACTCGCAGCCGTGGTCGCCGATGGCCTCGACGACCGTATCGACGCCGCTGTTGCGTACCGCGAAGCGTTCGCCCGCCTGGCCGCGGATGAACACCTCACCGCCCGTCGCACCGTAGAGGGCGACGTTGCCGATGATCATGTTCTCTTCGGGCTGGAAGGTGGACGCACGCGGCGGGAAGACGACGATGCGTCCGCCCGAGAGGCCCTTGCCGACGTAGTCGTTGGCATCGCCCTCGAGCGTGAAGCTCATCCCCCGCGGCATGAAGGCACCGAAACTCTGGCCTGCCGAACCATTGAACCGGATGCGGATGGTGTCGTCCGGCAAGCCCTGCGGCCCCCACTTCTTCGTCACCTCGCTGCCGGTGATGGTACCGACGACACGATTGACGTTGCGGATCGGCAGGCTCGCCTCGACCCGCTCGCCGCGCTGGATGGCGGGCTCGCACAGCCCGAGCAGCGTCGTCACGTCGAGCGACTTGTCGAGGCCGTGATCCTGGCTGATCGTCTGGTAGCGACCGACCTCGGGCCCGGAGTCGGGCTGGTAGAGGATGTTGCTGAAGTCGAAGCCCTGCGCCTTCCAGTGGTCGATCGCGGCCTTCGGCTCGAGGCGATCGACGCGACCCACCATTTCGTTGATGCTGCGGAAGCCGAGTTCGGCCATCAGTTCGCGCAGCTGCGTGGCCACGAAACGCATGAAATTCACCACGTGCTCCGGCTTGCCGCCGAAACGCTCGCGCAGGCGGGGGTCCTGCGTGGCGACACCGGCCGGACAGGTGTTGAGGTGGCAGACGCGCATCATGATGCAGCCCACGGCAACGAGCGGCGCGGTCGCGAAACCGAATTCCTCGGCTCCCAGCAGCGCGGCGATGGCGACGTCGCGCCCCGTCTTCAGCTGCCCGTCGGTCTCGACGACGATACGGCTGCGCAGGTTGTTGAGGACCAGCGTCTGGTGCGTCTCGGCGAGGCCGAGCTCCCAGGGCAGGCCTGCGTGCGTGGTGGAGGTCAGGGGCGATGCACCCGTGCCGCCGTCGTGGCCGCTGATGAGCACGACGTCCGCGTGTGCCTTGGCAACGCCCGCGGCGATGGTGCCGACACCCACCTCGGCCACCAGCTTGACGCTGACCCGCGCCGCACGGTTGGCGTTCTTCAGGTCGTGGATGAGCTGGGCGAGGTCCTCGATCGAATAGATGTCGTGGTGCGGCGGCGGCGAGATCAGCCCCACTCCCGGGGTCGTATGCCGCGCCTTGGCGATCCACGGATAGACCTTGGTGCCGGGCAACTGGCCGCCCTCGCCGGGCTTTGCGCCCTGCGCCATCTTGATCTGGATTTCCCTGGCCTGCACCAGATACTCGCTGGTGACGCCGAAGCGTCCGGAAGCCACCTGCTTGATGGCAGAATTCTTTGAGTCGCCGTTCGGCAGCGGCACGTAACGGTCCGGATCCTCGCCGCCTTCGCCGGTGTTGCTCTTGCCGCCGATGCGGTTCATGGCAATGGCGAGCGTCTCGTGCGCTTCCTTGCTGATGGAGCCGTAGCTCATGGCGCCCGTCTTGAAGCGCTTCATGATGCTCTCGATGGGCTCGACCTCGTCGATCGGCACCGGCTCGCCCTTCTTGAAGTCGAGCAGGCCGCGCAGCGTGGAGAGATTGCGCGCGCGGTCGTCGATCAGTTCCGCGTACGACTTGTAGGTCGCATAGCTGCCGGTGCGCACGGCCTTCTGCAGGCGATGGATGCTCTCGGGATTGAAAACGTGGAACTCGCCGTCCGCGCGCCACTGGTACTGGCCACCAGTCGGCAGCACCTGTTCGCCCGCCGGCCGCTCCGGGAAGGCAGCGCGGTGACGCATCAGCACCTCGGCCGCGATCGTCTCGAGGCCGATGCCGCCGACACGCGACGCCGTACCGGTGAAGTACTCGTCGATGACGTCCTGGCGCAGTCCGATGGCCTCGAAGACCTGCGCGCCGTGGTAGCTCTGCACCGCCGAGATGCCCATCTTGGACATCACCTTGACCACGCCCTTGGTCGCCGCCTTGGCGAAGTTGGCACAGGCGAGCTTGTGATCGACGTTGGTCAGCAGGCTGTCACGGATCATGCCGTCGAGCGTCTCGAAGGCGAGATAGGGGTTGATGACGTTGCAGCCGTAGCCGATCAGCAGCGCGAAGTGGTGCACCTCGCGGGCCTCGCCGGTCTCGATGGCGAGCGAGGCGCGCATGCGCAAGCCCTCGCGGATGAGGTAGTGGTGCAGCGCCGATACCGCCAGCAGCGACGGGATGGCGGCCATCTCGCGAGTCACGCCGCGGTCGCTGAGGATCAGGATGTTGACCTCTTCTTCCTCGATCAGCCGGCGCGCCTCGGCGCGCATGTGGTCGATGGCCCTCGCGAGGCCTTCCTCGCCGCGCGCGGCGCGGAACAGCAGCGACACCGTGCCCACCTTGAGCCCGGGCATGGCGATGCGGCGGATCTTCGCGAATTCCTCGTTCGTCAGGACCGGCGCCTTCAGTTCGACGCGACGGCAGTCGGAGGGTTTCGGGTCGAGCAGGTTGCCCTCGGAACCCAGCCAGACGTCGGACGAGGTGATGATCTCCTCGCGGATGCTGTCGATCGGCGGGTTGGTGACCTGCGCGAACAGTTGCTTGAAGTAGTCGTAGACGAGGCGCGGCCGCTGCGAGAGCACGGCGAGCGGCGTGTCGTTGCCCATCGAGCCGACGGCCTCGACGCCGTCGCGAGCCATGGGGGCCATGAGGATGCGCTGGTCCTCGAAGCTGTAGCCGAAGGCCACCTGCCGCGCGAGCAGCAGCTCGGGTTCCGGGGCGGGCAGCTGCGGCGCCGGCGGCAGATCCTTCAGGTGCACGAGGTGCTCGCCCAGCCATTCGGCGTAGGGCCATTCGTTGCAGACGGAGCGCTTGATCTCCTCGTCCTCGATGATGCGGCCCTGCTCGGTGTCGACGAGGAACATGCGGCCGGGCTGCAGGCGCCCCTTGCGCTCGATGTCGGCGGCGGGGATATCGAGCACGCCGGCTTCGGAGGCGATCACCGCCATGCCGTCCTTGGTCACGTAGTAGCGCCCCGGACGCAGGCCATTGCGATCGAGCACGGCGCCGATGCGCACCCCGTCGGTAAAGGCGATAGCAGCGGGGCCGTCCCACGGCTCCATCAGGCTCGAGTGGAATTGGTAGAACGCCCGCCGCGCCGGATCCATGGATTCGTGCTTGGACCAGGGCTCGGGGATCATCATCATCATGGCGTGCGGCAGCGAGCGCCCCGCGAGCACCATCAGTTCGAGCACGTTGTCGAACATCGACGAGTCGCTGCCGTTGACGTTGACGATGGGCGCGAGCTTGCGCGTGTCCTCGCCGAAGAGCTGCGACTCGAGTCGCGCCTCGCGCGCCCGCATCCAGTTGATGTTGCCGCGCAGCGTGTTGATCTCGCCGTTGTGGGCAATGTAACGATAGGGGTGCGCGCGGTCCCAGCTCGGGAAGGTGTTGGTCGAGAAGCGCGAGTGCACGAGCGCGATCGAGGTCTCGATCAGCGGATTGCGCAGGTCGGGGAAGTACTGGTCGAGCTGCATGGTGAGCAGCATTCCCTTGTAGACCAGCGTCTTGTGCGACAGGCTCGCGACGTACCAGTACTCGGCACCGCCGATGGTCGAAACGCGGATCTCGTTGTAGGCGCGCTTGCGGATCACGTACAGCTTGCGCTCGAACTCGTCGGCGTCATGCGTGTCCGGGCCGCGCTGCACGAACACCTGGCGCATGAACGGCTCGCTCATGCGCGCGGTCTCGCCGAGCATCGAGTTGTCGGTCGGCACGGTACGCCCGCCGAGGTAGATCAGGCCCTCGGACTGAACCACCCGGGCAAAGATTTCCTCGATGCGCCGCCGCTGGGTGGCGTTGCGGGGCATGAAGATGAGTCCGCAGGCGTACTCGCCGGGCTCGGGCAGGGTGATGTGCGCCCTCTTCGCCGCGTCCTTCAGGAAGGCATGCGGCATCTGCATCAGCACACCTGCGCCGTCGCCGGTGTTGATCTCGCAGCCGCAGGCACCGCGATGGTCGAGGTTCTTCAGGACCTCGATGGCATTGCGCAGCACCGCATTCGACTTGCGGCCCTTGATGTCGACCACGAAGCCGAAACCACAGGCGTCCTTTTCGAACTGGGGGTCGTAAAGACCCTGCTTGCCGGGTCGGGTGAGCAGGTCTTCCTGGTGTGCAGCCGTGGTCGGTTCGATCATGTTCTGGTCCTCGAGCTCTGCCCCCGGCGGCAACTATAACCACGACACCCGGGGAGGCCAAACCATTCGAACCAATTTGACTCATGATAATGAGTCATCCAGACTCAACATAATGACCAAACGACTTCAGGTGTTGTTCGACGATCAGGACTACGCCGCTCTTCAGGCAATGGCTGCCAGCCGCGGCATGACGGTCGCCGAGTGGGTTCGCCAGGCGCTCGCCGCCGCGCGCCGCGAGGCGTCCACCGCCGACGTGGACCGCAAGCTCACGGCCATCCGCACCGCCGTCCGCCACGCCGCGCCCACGGGCAGCGTGGAACGTCTCATCGGCGAGACCGAACGCGCCTATGCAGCCGGCGCCACCGCGGCTGGCGACTCACCGGCAGCCGGCAGCGGCTACTGATCAGGCACCGGCAGTTCGACCGTGGTGTTCATCGACTCCAACGTGCCGATGTACCTTGTCGGGGCGGCGCATCCCAACAAGGTGGACGCGCAACGGCGACTCGAGACCCTGGCGACCCAGCGCGTGCGGCTGGTCACCGACGCCGAGGTGCTGACCGAAATCCTGCACCGCTACACGGCCATCGAACGTCGCGGCAGCATCCAGCCCGCCCTCGACGCCCTGCTCGGCATCGTCGACGAGGTGCGGCCGGTGGATCGCAACACCGTCGAGCGGGCCAAGCAACTGGTGCTGCAGTACCCCACCCTGCCGGTGCGCGCCGCCATGCACGTCGCCACCATGCAGCTCGAGGGCATCGAAAACGTACTCAGCTTCGACCCCGCTTTCGACCGCATACCGGGGCTCACCCGGCTGCGCTGAAGCACCCGGCTGCGCTGAAGATGAGGCGACTACGGTCGCCTGCCAGAGACCCGGGCCGCCGGTCGTTGGCTCACTCGCTCCCTAGAACGGGATCGC
>JBIKVA010000025.1:0-19269 GCA_044357085.1 Steroidobacteraceae bacterium
CGTCGCCGTCGTTGAGCGGCAGCCCATCCCCGGGCATCAGCAAGGTCGAACTCATGATCGGCTCGCCGAGTTCGGCGAGCAGCAGCTGTGCAACCGGATGGTCGGGAACCCGGATTCCGATGGTCCGCCGTTTTTCGTGCTGCAGCCGTCGCGGCGTCTCGCGGGTCGCCTCGAGCAGGAAGGTATAGGGACCGGGCGTGCAGGCCTTCAGCAGGCGAAACTGCGCGGTGTCGACCTTTGCGTAGCGCGCGATCTCGGTGAGATCTCGACACACCAGCGTGAAATGATGATTACGGTCCGCCTCCCGGATGCGGCGGATCCGCTCCAGGGCGTCCTTGTCGCCGATGTGACAACCGAGGGCGTAGCAGGAGTCGGTCGGATAGGCGATCACGCCGCCGGCGCGGACGATGTCGGCGCCCTGGCGGATGAGCCGCAACTGCGGATTGTCTGGATGGAGTCGAAACCTCTGCACTTGCTTATGATATCGGTCACATGCAGGCCCTGATCGAATTCCTGCCGCTCGTCGCCTTTCTCGTCGCCTACAAGGTCGGGGGCCTCTACGCGGCAACCGCCACACTGATGGCGGCAATGTTGTTGCTGCTGGCGTTCGACCGGCTGCGACACGGTCGCATTCCGCCCATTCACCTTGCCAGTGCGGCGCTGGTTTTCGTGCTTGGCGGGGCGACGTTGTGGCTGCGAGACGAGCGCTTCATCATCTGGAAACCCACCGTGCTCTTCTGGGGGCTTGCGCTGGCCTGCGTCGCGAGCGTCGTGTTGCGCAAGCCTCTCATCGAAAAGCTGATGACCGCGGCGTCGGCAGAGGCATTTGCCGGGATTACCCGCGCGGACTGGTCGCTGGTGACGCTCGTCTGGGCGGCTTTCTATGCGGTGATGGGTCTCGCGAACCTCTGGGTCGCCGGGAACTACCCGCAAGCGACCTGGGTCAACTTCAAGGTTTATGGCATCACCGGCATGACCCTCGTATTCGTGATCGGCCAGACGCTCTGGTTGACCCGTCGCAGCGTCATCGACACTTCGGCGACCCCACCCCCATCAGCACCGGTCCCATGAGCACCGGACGCACCGCGGCGATCCGCGACTGCCTGCAGGCCGCGCTCGAGCCCGATCTGCTCGAAGTCCGCGACGACAGCGCCGGCCACGCGGGCCACGCGGGGGCGCTCGAGGGGGGGCACTTCCATGTCACCATCCGCTCCGCGAAGTTCGTCGGGCTCGGTGTGCTTGCGAGGCATCGGCTCGTCTATGCCGCGCTCGGCGACTTGAAGGGACGGGGTGTGCACGCCCTGTCCATCGATGCCCGCTTGCCCTCATAATCCCCGCCCCGGATCTGAGACCTACCCGAGAGAAATCCATGAAGATGACGCGCCTGCTTGCCGTTACCACCGTCAGCCTGATGCTTGCCGCATGCCAGTCGAAAGGTGGCGCAGCCGATTCCGCCGACGATGCGTCCAAGAAGCCCGTTGCCACCATCAATGGCAAGGCGATCACGCAGGGCGAGTTCGAGAGCTTCGTGAAGCAGGTTGCCGGTCGTGGCACCGCCGAGCTCGACGCCGAACAGAAAAAGCGCGCGCTCGAGTCGCTCATCGGTCTGCACGTGCTCGCCGCGCAGGCGGAGAAGGACGGCCTCGACAAGAAGCCCGAACTCGCCGCCGAAATCGAACTGACCCGGCTCAACATCCTGCAGCAGGCCCTATTTGCCAAGTACCTCGAAGGCAAGACGCCCACGGAACAGGAACTCAAGGCCGAATACGACGCGCAGATCGCGCAGATGTCCCGCAACGAGTACAAGGCCCGCCACATCCTGGTGCCGACCGAGATTGCTGCTACACAGATTCTTGAGCGCCTCAAGAAGGGCGAGAAATTCGAGACGCTAGCCAAGGACTCGCTCGACGCCTCGCGCGACCGTGGCGGTGATCTCGGCTGGTTCAGCCCGGCCAGCATGGTTAAGCCCTTTGCCGACGCCGTGATGGCGCTCAAGAAGGGCGAGACGATCGCCAAGCCGGTGCAGACCCAGTTCGGTTGGCACGTGATCCGTCTCGACGATATGCGCGAAGTGCAGCCGCCGCCGTTCGAGCAGGTGAAGCAGCAGCTCAACCAAGCCGTACTCTCGAAGAAGTTCCGCGCCTACAGCGACGAACTCACCAAGGCCGCCAAGGTCGAGAAGAAGATCTGATCACCGCGTTCCGGCGTCCGCTCGCGCGGGCGGACGCCGGTCGGTCAGGATGCGCCTGAGCGCTGCCTCGTCCAGTACGGGCACCCCGAGCTCCTCGGCCTTGCGCAATTTGGAGCCGGCATCGCGGCCGGCCACGAGATAATCGGTCTTCTTCGAAACGCTGCCCGTCGCTTTCGCGCCGAGGGCACGCAATGCGTCCTCGGCCTCCTCGCGCTGCATCGACTCCAGCGTGCCGGTCAGCACGAAGGTCATTCCGGCCAGCGGTTGCTCGCCCGCCGACGGCGGCACCACCTCGGGCCACTTAAGCCCCGCGTCACGCAACCGCGAAACCACCTCGCGGTTCGCCGAGTCGCCGAAAAACTCCACGACGCGGGCCGCGATCACCGGACCGACGTCGGCGACCTGCAGTACCGTCTGCAGGTCGGCTGCCATCAGCCGCTCGAGCGTGCCGAAATGCGCCGCCAGCGCCGCGGCCGTGGCTTCGCCGACGTCACGAATGCCGAGCGCGAACAGGAACCGCGCCAACGTGGTTGCCCTGGCACGCTGCAGCGCCTCGACGATGTTCGCTGCCGACTTCGGACCCATCCGCTCGAGCGCGGCCAGCGTCTCGACGTCCAGCAGGAAGAGATCCGCAGGCGACTCGACGAGCCCGGCCTCGACGAGTTGATCGACCAGTTTCTCGCCTACGCCCTCGATGTCGAGCGCGCGCCGGGCAGCGAAGTGGCGCAGCCGCTCCTTGCGCTGCGCACTGCAGCGATACCCGCCCGTGCAGCGCGCGATCGCCGCGTCGGGGTCGCGCTCGACCGTCGAACCGCATACCGGGCAACAGGATGGCAACTGTACTTCGCGCGCCTCAGCCGGACGCCTGTCGGGAAGCACCCGGGCTACCTCCGGTATCACGTCGCCCGCCCGCCGAACCACCACCGTGTCGCCGATCCGGACATCTTTGCGGACGATTTCGTCCATGTTGTGCAGCGTCGCATTGCTGACCGTCACGCCGCCGACGAACACGGGCTCGAGCCGCGCCACTGGCGTCAGCGCACCGGTACGCCCCACCTGGAACTCGACATCGCGCAGCACCGTGAGCGCTTCCTCTGCCGGAAACTTGTGCGCGACCGCCCAACGCGGTGCGCGCGAGACGAAGCCCAGGGCACGCTGCGCCGCGATGCTGTCGACTTTGTAGACAACGCCGTCGATCTGGTACGCGAGCGATGACCGACGTGCTGCGATGTCGCGATAGAACCCGAGGCAACCCTGCGCACCGCGCACACGCCGGATTTCCGGCGACACACGCAGTCCGAAACCGCGCAGCAACTCGAGGGTCGCCGAGTGCGACGCCGGCAGTTCCAGCCCCTCGACCACACCTGCGGCATAGAAAAACAAATCGAGGGGCCGCTGTGCCGTGATCCGCGGGTCGAGCTGCCGCAGGCTTCCGGCCGCCGCGTTGCGCGGATTTGCGAAGGTCTTCTCGCCCTTGCGTGCTGCGGTCGCATTCAGGCGCTCGAAACCGGCGATCGGCATGAACACCTCGCCGCGGGCCTCGAGCAGCGGCGGCGGATTGCCTTGCAGGTGCAGCGGCAGGGAGCGGATGGTACGCACGTTGGCCGTGACGTCTTCACCGGTCATGCCGTCGCCGCGGGTTGCAGCACGGGTGAAAATGCCGTTCTCGTAGGTGACGGAGATGGCGAGCCCGTCGAGCTTCGGCTCAGCCGAATAATCCACCTCCGCGTCGGTACCCAGCCGCTCGCGCACCCGCCGGTCGAACCCGAGCAAGTCGTCCTCGGTGAAGGCGTTGTCCAGAGAGAGCATCGGCACCCGATGTCTCACTTCGGCGAATTCGTCCGCGGGTGCAGCACCCACGCGCTGCGTCGGCGAGTCGGCGGTCACGAGTTGCGGATACTCCGCTTCGAGAGCCTTCAGTTCCTGCAGCAGTCGATCCCACTCCGCGTCGGGGATCTCGGGATCGTCGAGGATGTAGTAACGGTAGTTGTGATGCTCGAGCTGGCGGCGCAAGGCCGCGGCACGCGCGCGTACTGTCGGGTCGGGAGCCCCGAGGGTTGTCATGGATCCGCTCGCTGCGGGTCAGCGGCCACCGGTCAGGACCCTCCGCGGGCGGCCTCCAGCCGCATCTCCGCCAGACGCGCCTCGGTAAGCGGCTGTCCCTGCGAGTCGAGCAACTCGCCTTTCAGACGCTGCGCCAGCGTGTGCCCGGCGAGCAGCAACTTGTCGACCGCGTCGCGCCCGGGCAGCGGCCCGGGCAGTACCGCGAACAGATTGATGCCGAGGAACCGCGTCGAGTCCATGGTTCCGAGATCGAAACTGCCCGGCTTCGTCAGGCTGGCGGCACTCAGCAGGGTTCGGCCGTCGGCCATCACCCGGTGGAAGATCTCCATCTCGCCGTGCACGAAGCCCTCGCCGAGCAGCGCCTGGCGCAGGCTCGCACCGCTGAAGCGCTCGCCGCCCCGCGCCACCACGCGCAAGGCGACGATGATCCGCTCGCTCTCGGCAGGCAAGTCGAGCTTGGGCGGTGTCGCGGCCACCGGCGCAGCGCTTTCGACGCTTTGGGCGCCATCGGCCGGAGTCGGAGCTGAATCCACCAGCGGGATGCTGCGGCCCGCAGCGGAGTCGTCGATCGCGGTATCGAGGTCGACAAGCGGCGGTGCGACGAGGCGGTCACGCACGGGCATTTCGGGAATCGTCATGGTCGGCTCACGCCGCCCGTCTTCGCCGCGCTCGTGCGTCGAATGTGAGCGATCGGGCGTGCCAAGCAACGGATCGGTACGCGCGAGATCCTCCGCCGCGGCATCCCGATTCTGGCCCAGGGGCCCCTTGAGATGCGCTTCATCGGCACGCGACGCCCGGCGTCGCTGCACCCACTCCCAGACCACGATACCAAGCAAAAGCAGCGCGCCGAGCAGCAACAAGGCGACGCGCAGATCGCCGGTGACGGACTGGATGACGTCCTGCATCGACTCAGCTCGCCGCGAGGCGGACTGCCTCGTCGACATCGACTGCGACGAGGCGCGAGACACCCGGCTCGTTCATGGTGACGCCGAGCAATTGTGATGCGAGTTCCATGGTCACCTTGTTGTGGGTGATGAAAATGAACTGCACGCGACTCGCCATCTCGCGCACGATCTCGCAGAACCGGCCGACGTTGTTCTCGTCGAGCGGCGCGTCCACCTCGTCCAGCAGACAGAACGGCGCCGGGTTCAGATCGAAGATCGAGAACACCAGCGCGACGGCGGTCAGGGCTTTCTCGCCGCCCGACAGTTGCGAGATCGTCACGTTACGCTTGCCCGGCGGCCGCGCCATGATCGCCACCCCGGCGGTCAGCGGGTCTTCGCCGGCGAGTTCGAGGTACGCATGGCCGCCGCCGAAGAGCCGCGGGAATTTCTCCTGCAGACCGGCGTTGATCTTGTTGAAGGTGTCGTCGAAGCGCGTACGCGTCTCGCGGTCGATCTTGCGCATCGCCTCGTCCAGCGTCTGCAGCGCCGACGTGAGGTCTGCGTGCTGACGATCGAGGTATTCCTTGCGCTCGGTGTTCTCCTTGAGCTCGTCGATGGCCGCGAGATTCACCTGTCCGAGCTTGTCGATGTCGCCACGCGTGTCGGCAAGGCGACTCTCCCAGGCCGGAACCTCGGCATCTTCGGCAAGACCCGTACGGACCTCCTCGAGATCGAACTGCGTCGCGGCGAACTGCTCGGCGATTGACTCGCGCCTGACGCGGGTTTCCTGGGCGGCGAGCTTGGCGGCTTCCATCGCCTCACGAGTCTCGTTCACCCGCCCCTCGGCCTGCTGACGGCGCTCGTCGAGAGCGCGCAACTCGGCGTCCGCCTCTTCGAGCATGCGCCGCGACTGCGCGAGGTCCGTCTCGACCTCGAGACGACGTGAGAGCAAGCCCTCGAGAACCCCCTCGAGTTCAAGGATCGGCCCCTCGCCGCCGGCGAGTTCCGATTCGAGTTCGCCGGTTCGCGTGAGCAGGCGAGCACGCTGCTCCGCAGCCCGGCCCAGACCCGTCTCCATGGAAAGGGCGGCGGTCCTGCGACCCTCGGCCCTGACGAGCAGGTCGCGAGCGCCGAGTTGCGCGGCCTGCGCCGCTGCGCGCGCCTGCGCAAGATCGTCACGAGCGAGCTCCCGGGCGGCATCGAGCTGCGGACGCCGCGCGTCGAGTTCGCTGACGCGTACCAGACCACGCTCGAGTTCGCCGCGTGCCCGCGCGAGCGATTCTTCACCGGCGACGATGTCGCGGGCGACGTCGTTGGATTCTTCTTCGAGCCGCTGCCGACGCGCCGCCGACTCCTGCATGCGCGCACGGGAAGCCTCGAGCTGGCCCAAAAGATCGGCATGCGCGCGATGGGCCTGCTGAATGCGTCCTTGCACGGAATCACGCGAGGCCTCGGCGACACCGAGCGCGGTGCGCGCGGCCTGCAGCTCGGCCTCGATGTCGCGAACTTCGCGCTCGGCTGTGTCGCAGCCAGCCCGCAGGGACTTCAGCCGCTGCTCACGCTCGAGCACACCGGCATGGGCATCGCCGCCGCGAGCGACACGCAACCAGCCGCGTCCGACCCACTCGCCGGCACGGGTGATGACCGACTCCCCGCGGGCAAGCGAACGGCGGATGAGCAGGGCCTCGGCGAGGCTATCGACCACACGCACAGCGGCGAGCAAATCCAGTGCAGCTGCCGGCCCCTGTACTCGCGCCGCCAGCCTGTCTGCCTCCCCTGCTGCAGCACTTGCCGCGCCTTCGAAAACGGCGAGCTGCCCGCCGTCGGCACGCGCGATGGCTTCGAGCAGCGCATCGAGGTCATCGACACACACCGCTTCGAGGTAGTCGCCGAGCACGGTTTCGACGGCACGTTCGTAACCGGCCTCTACCGTCAAGGTCTCGGCGACACGCTTGCGGTCGGCAAGCCCCGACGACCGGATCCATTCGTTGGCGCGGGCATCCGCCTGCCCGAGCGCGGCGCGCTGCAGGGCTTCGACGGACATTGCCTCCGCGCGTACGCGCTCACGACTCCCGCGAGCCGACTCGAGACGCTGTTCCAGCGCGAGCTGCCCGGTGCGCAGACGCTGCACGTCCGCGATCGCGGTGGCGAGGCTCTGCGACAAACCGTCGGCGGCGCTGCGTGCTTGGGACTCGCGCTCGCCGAGTTCGAACAACTGGCCCTGCATTTCCTGTTGCAGCAGGGTGTCCCTCTCGACGTCGAGCCGGTCACGCTGCGCACGTAGCCGACGCAACTGGTTTTCGAGCTGTTCGATGCGGGCGCGCTCGACCTGCACGGTCTGGTTGGCTGCGCCGAGTTCCTGGTTGAAGGACTCCCATTGCCGCTGCCAACCGGCCTGTGCCTGCTCGGCGGCATCGAGCCGCTTGGCGGCCTCGCCTTCGGCCTGGCGCGCGAACTCGATTTCCGGCGCGAGCCGGGTGAGTTCCTCGCGGATCGTGACCAACTCCTGCTCGTCGCGGGTGATCTGCACCGCCAGCGCCTCGAGCGTGGCGCGCGACTGACCCAGATCGCGCCGCTTGTTCTCGCGGGTCTCGCGCGCGAACTGGATCTGCTGCTCGGTACGCGAAATGTCCGCGCCGACCCCGTAGTAGCGCGCCTGTACCTGCGAAACCGAGTCGTTCTGCTCGGCGTGGAAAGCACGCTGGGTCTCGATGGCCGCCTCGGCGGAACGCAGGTCGGCGAGCGCGGCCTGCATGCCGAGTTCCTTTTCGCGCACCGCCGAATCGTGAACCTCCGCGCCGCTGTCGAGGTCGCGCAGGCGCAGCGCCAGCAGTTCCGCCGTCAGCCGGCGCTCGCGTTCCTTGAGTTCCTGGTATCGACGGGCCGCCGTGGCCTGCCGCTGCAGATGCCGGATCTGCTTGTCGATTTCGTCACGCAGGTCTTGGAGGCGCTCGAGGTTCTCGCGCGTGTCGGCGACCCGGCTCTCGGTCTCCTTGCGCCGTTCTTTGTACCGCGAGATGCCCGCCGCCTCTTCGATGAAGGCGCGCATGTCGTCGGTCTTGGCCTCGATGACGCGGGAAATCATGCCCTGCTCGATGATCGCGTAGCTGCGCGATCCGAGGCCCGTACCGAGGAACAACTGGGTGATGTCCTTGCGACGGCAACGGGCGCCGTTGATGAAATAGCCGCTCGCACCGTCGCGGCTGACCTCGCGGCGCAGCGAGACCTCGTTGAATGCAGCGTAGGCACCACTGATCTTGCCGTCGGCGTTGTCGAAGACGAGTTCGACCGACGCCTTGCCCACCGGCTTGCGCGCGCTCGAACCGTTGAAGACCACGTCCGCCATGGAGTCGCCGCGCAGGTGCTTCGCGGACAACTCACCCATCACCCAGCGCACGGCATCGATGACGTTGGACTTGCCGCAGCCGTTTGGGCCGACGACGCCGGTGAGGTTGCTGGGGAATGTGACGCTGGTCGGATCGACGAACGATTTGAAGCCGGCCAGCTTGATCTTGGTCAAACGCATCGTGTGAAGATTCTCTCCGGCGAGCGAGCGCCGATGGGTCGCGTAGTGTAAATTAATATGCCTTCCGTCGCCCTCTCCCGGCCTCCCATGCCCTCGCAGCCCAGCACGCAACTCGAGACGTTCCCGAACCCGCGTCCGCAAGCGGACTACACCATCCGCATGACGATTCCGGAGTTCACCTGCCTGTGCCCGAAGACCGGCCAGCCGGATTTCGCCACGCTCGAACTCGAGTACGTGCCGGACGGACACTGCGTCGAACTGAAGTCGCTCAAGTCCTACATCTGGGCGTTCCGCGACCGGGGCGCCTTCCACGAGGCCGTCACCAACGAGATCACCGACGCGCTGGCGGCAGCCACCGCGCCGCGCTATCTCAAGCTCACGGCGCGCTTCAATGTGCGCGGCGGCATCTACACCACCGTCGTCGCCACCCGGCGCAAAGCAGGCTGGAATCCGGAGCCTACAGTCACGCTGCCCTGACAGTTTTCGCACTTCCCTGCAGGGGTTTTTGCCGGTATCCTCGCGCGTCCTGCAGAGCGCCTTCGAACGAAAAAGGAGCGCCTGATGCCGGCCAAAAAAACCGCCACCAAAAGTGCCAAGTCCACCAAGCCGTCCGCCGCCAAGGCGGTCCGCGGCAAGCCGGTCGCGAAGGCCGTTGCAAAGAAAACCGTGAGCAATACCCCAAAGACACCCCTCAAGTCCGAGCCCACGAAGCCGGAATCCACCTCGCCTGCCAAGGCCGCCCCGGCTGCAAGCAAGGCGCCCGCTCCGGCCAAGACGCCCGTTCCGGCCAAGGCTCCCGCTGCGGCCAAATCGCCACCCGCGAGCAAGTCGACCGCTCCGGCAACGGCAGCGGGTCCGACGCCCCCTGCCGGCAAGGCCAAGGAAGTGATCGCAACCTTCGTGCAGCGCAATCCGCGCCCGATAGCCCCGCCTCCCGACGCAGAAGACGGCGACGAGCACAACCTGCTCGCCGGCCCGCGCAATGTGCAGCCGTACATCGTCAAGCGCGGCGAGCAGTACATGAGTCGCGAACAGCTCGACCATTTCCGTACCATCCTGCAGAGCTGGAAGCGTGACCTCATGCGCGAAGTCGACCGCACGGTCTCGCACATGAAGGACGAGGCGGCAAACTTCCCCGACCCGAACGACCGCGCCACCCAGGAAGAAGAGTTCAGCCTCGAGCTGCGGACACGCGATCGCGAGCGCAAGCTCATCCGCAAGATCGAAGAGGCGCTCGAGCGCATCGAGGACGGCAGCTACGGCTACTGCCTCGAAACCGGCGAGGAAATCGGCATCAAGCGGCTCGAGGCGCGACCGGTCGCCACGCTGAGCCTCGAAGCCCAGGAACGTCGCGAGCGTCGCGAAAAGCAGTACGGCGACCGCGACGACCGCTACCGCTGAATCCGGGCGCCGCGGTCCGACGCGGGCGCTTCGCCCCGACGCCCTCCGGGCCCCTGCATCTGGGGTCGCTGCTCACCGCTGTCGCCAGTTGGCTCGACGCCCGCGTTCGCGGCGTGTGTCTGCTGCGCATCGACGATCTCGACCAGCCCCGCTGCAGACTCGAGCACGAACAGTCGATCCTCCGGGCGCTGGAGGCCTTCGGGCTCGAATATCCGCAGCCTTGGCTTCGGCAAAGCCTGCGCAGCCCCAGATATGCGCAGGCGGTCGCTGAACTCGCGCGGCAGCTGCCGCTCTTTCACTGTGACTGTACCCGGCGCGACTTCGCGGGCGAATCCGAGCCGTGTTGCTCGCGGGACTGCCGCCAGCACGCGCGCGATCCGGAAAAGTCCGCACTGCGGGCGGACCTGACCGCGCTGCCGTCGATCCGCATCGGCGATCGCAGTCTGGGCGAGATCCGGTTCGATCCGCGGGTACACCGCGACGTGGTGATACGGCGGCGCGACGGCCTGCACAGTTATCAGCTGGCGACGGTGGTCGACGACGCCGAGCAGGGCATCACCGACGTGGTTCGCGGGGCCGATCTGCTGCCTAGCACGGCCTGGCAGTTGGCACTGCAACGGGCGCTCGTCTTGCCGACACCGGACTACCTGCACCTGCCGCTCGTCGTCGAAGCGGACGGCCGCAAGCTCGCGAAGTCCCGGCATGCGGCACCGATCGATGCGGCGCTCGCCGGACAACAACTGCGTCAGGTATTCGCGTGGCTCGCACAGGAACAACCACCGGCGCCCGTCAGGGCGCCGCGGCCGTTGCTGGATTGGATGCTGGAGAGATGGGACCCCGCGAGACTCTCAGGTCTGCGCGAGGTCCGCCTCGCGGACTAGCGCTCTTCGACGTCCTTCATCGACAGGCGCACGCGACCCTGACGATCGACCTCGAGTACCTTGACCTGCACGACGTCGCCTTCCTTGAGCTTGTCGGAGACACGCTCCACACGCTCGTTGGAGATCTGCGAGATGTGCACGAGGCCGTCGCGGCCCGGCAGGATGGTGACGAAGGCGCCGAAGTCCATCAGGCGCGCAACGCGACCCTCATAGACCCGGCCCACCTCGACGTCCGCCGTGATGAGTTCGATGCGGCGCTGGGCCTCGCGGCCAGCGGTACCGTTGACCGAGGCGATCTTGACCGTACCGTCGTTCTCGATGTCGATGGTCGTACCGGTTTCTTCGGTGATCTGCCGGATGACCGCGCCACCCTTGCCGATGACGTCGCGGATCTTCTCGGGGTCGATCTTCAGGGTGATGATCGACGGCGCCCATTCGGACATCTTCTCGCGCGGCGTGGAGAGGACCTTGTTCATCTCGCCGAGGATGTGCAACCGCCCGGCCTTGGCCTGCTCGAGCGCGACTTTCATGATCTCGGGGGTAATGCCCTCGACCTTGATGTCCATCTGCAGCGTGGTGACGCCGTCGCGGGTACCCGCAACCTTGAAGTCCATGTCGCCGAGGTGGTCCTCGTCACCGAGGATGTCGGTGATGACCTTGTAGCGGCCGCCTTCGAGCACGAGACCCATGGCGACGCCAGCAACCGGCGCCTTCAGCGGAACGCCCGCGTCCATCATGGAGAGCGAGGCACCGCAGACCGAGGCCATCGAGGAAGACCCGTTCGACTCGAGGACTTCCGACACCACGCGTACGACGTAGGGGAACTTGTCCATCTCGGGCATCACGGCGGAGACGCCGCGACGCGCGAGATTGCCGTGGCCGATTTCGCGGCGCTTGGGACCGGACATCATGCCGGTCTCGCCCACCGAGAACGGCGGGAAGTTGTAGTGCAGCATGAACGGCTCGCGGTATTCGCCGCCCAAGGCGTCGATGATCTGCGCGTCACGACCCGTGCCGAGCGTGGTGACCACGAGAGCCTGGGTCTCGCCGCGGGTGAAGAGCGCCGAGCCGTGGGTACGCGGCAGCACGCCGACCTTGACGGTGATCGGGCGCACGGTCGTGGCATCGCGACCGTCGATGCGCGGATCGCCATTCAGGATGCGCTCGCGGACGATGCTGCTCTCGAGCCGGAACAGCTGGTCTTCGACGTGCTCGGCCGTGTAGGCCGGCGACTCGCCGCCGGTGAGCTGCGCGGTGACGGCCTTCTTGATTTCACCGACGCGCGCGTAGCGTGCCTGCTTCTCGATGATGCGATAGGCCTCGGCGAGCGGATCGTGCGCCGCAGCGCGCACGGCGGCCTCGAGCTCGGCGGTGGCGGCATTAGGCTTCCACTCCCAGCGCGGCTTGCCGCACTCGGCGACGAGTTCGTTGATGGCCTTGATCGCCACCTGCATCTGCTCGTGTCCGAAGACGACCGAGCCGAGCATCACTTCTTCGGAGAGACAGCTCGCTTCGGACTCGACCATCATCACGCCGTGGGCCGTGCCGGCAACCACGAGTTGCAGGTCGGAAGACTTCAGGTCCTTGGCGGTCGGGTTGAGCAGGTACTTGCCGTCCTTGTAGCCGACGCGCGCCGCACCGATCGGCCCGTTGAAGGGCACTCCGGAGAGCGCGAGCGCTGCCGAGGCGCCGATCATGGCGGGTATGTCGGCATCGATTTCGGGGTCGAGGGAGACCACCGTCGCGACGACCTGCACTTCGTTGTAGAAGCCGTCCGGGAAGAGCGGACGGATCGGTCGGTCGATGAGGCGCGAGGTCAGCGTCTCTTTTTCAGTGGGACGACCCTCGCGCTTGAAGAACCCGCCGGGGATCTTGCCCGAGGCGTAGAACTTTTCCTGGTAGTTGACGGTGAGCGGGAAGAAGTCGCGCCCCGGTGCAGCCTGCTTGGCAGCGACCGCCGTGCACAGCACGACCGTGTCGCCGAGCGACGCGACCACCGCGGCGCTGGCCTGGCGGGCCATTTCGCCCGTTTCCAGGGTCAGGGTATGCGAACCGTAGGCAAAGGATCTCTTGAATGCGGGCACGGGTAACCTCGTGAAAAAATCGGCCAGATGCGAAAAGGCCGCGCTCTTGCTCGAGGCGCGGCCTTTGCGTGGGACTGCTTAGCGGCGCAGCCCGAGGCGCTCGACGACGTCCTGATACTTCTGCGGCTGACGAGCCTTGAGGTAGTCGAGGAGTTTGCGGCGCTGATTGACGAGCTTCACGAGACCGCGTCGGGACGAATGGTCCGACGAATGGGTGGAGAAGTGCTGTCCAAGCCCCGAGATGCGCTCGGAAAGCAGCGCGATCTGGACTTCCGGAGACCCCGTGTCCTGGGAGTCGCGACGGAACTGGGAAACGATTCCGCTCTTTTTCTCTGTGCTGAGAGGCATTCTGAAAAACCCTTTAAATCTTGATAGTTACGGTCGTGTTGAAGGCGGCGGATTGTACTCGCTGACCTGTTGGGCGACAAGTCGTTTCGCGGCAATTCGTGCGGGTGCCGCCACGCGCCCCAGACCGAGGAACCGACCCTCCGGTCCGTGGACCCGCACGGTCTCCCCGAGGTTGAAGCGCAGGGCCTCGGTGGCGTCCACCACCTGACCCTGCGCGAGGCGCCGGGTCGCTGTTTCGCCGAGGCTGACGAGCCGCAGATGGCCCACCGCCTCGTCCAGGGAAACGAGCGGCAGCGCCGCAGCCTCCCCCGACTCGATGGCCTCGAGCGTCACGAGGCGCTCCGGACCGAACGGCTGCACGCTCTCGCGACGCAGGGCCGACACGTAGCCGACCGTGCCCAGGGCGCGAGCGATGTCCTCGGCAAGCACCCGGACATAGGTGCCCTTGCCGCAGACGACCCGACACTCGATCGAAGCGGCGCCTAACTGCAGCAGTTCCAGCCTCTCGATACGAATCGGACGCGCCGCGCGCTCAACCGTCTCGCCGGCCCGGGCCCGCTTGTAGAGCGGTACCCCACCTTGCTTGATGGCCGAGTACATCGGCGGCACCTGCAGGCTGTCACCCACGAAGCCCGCGAGGGCGCTTTCGACAATCGTGGCATCGAGCGACGGCACGACGGCGGTCTCGACGACGTCGCCTTCGGCATCACCGGTCGACCGTCGTTCGCCGAGCGCGATACGGAAGCGGTAGACCTTGTTGCCCTCGAGGATCTCGCCGGCGAGTTTGGTCGCCTCGCCGAGGCAGATCGGCAGCATGCCGGTGGCGAGCGGATCGAGGCTGCCGACGTGACCGGCCTTGCTGGCCCCAAGAAGCCGGCGTACCCGGGAACCGGCAGCAGTGGAAGACAGGCCGAGCGGCTTGTCGAGCAGCAATACCCCGTCGATCAAGACGAGCCGCCGTCCGGGCCGCGGCGATCGGCGTCAACGGCCCGATCGATCAGGCGCGTCAGCCGGTCGGCCTGCTCGATGCTGGCGTCGAATTCGAAGTCGAGGCGCGGCGCATGCCGCAGTCCGAGCCGGCGACCCACCTCGCCACGCAGAAACCCGGCTGCGCGCGTCAGTCCGGCCTGCACCTCTTCGGGGCTGTGGCGATCGCCGAAAGGCACGAACAGCACCTTGGCGACGCCCATGTCGGCGGCGAGCTTGACCGCGGTGATCGTGACCATCCCCACCCGCGGGTCCTTGACCTCACGCGAGACCAGCTCGGCGACCACTCGCTGCACCTCGGACTCGATCCGTTGCTGACGGGACTTGCTGGTCACGGCGCGAGAAACTCCGGCGGGCGCGGCAGCAGACGTGGGTCGGCAGGCAGCGGGCGCGATCAGGCGATCGCGCGCGCCACCTCGACCCGCGAGTAGCACTCGATCTGGTCGCCGACGCGAACGTCCTGGTAGTTCTTCACGCCGATGCCGCATTCGGTGCCGGCGCGGACCTCGCTGACGTCGTCCTTGAAGCGGCGCAGCGACTCGAGCGCACCCTCGAAGATGACCACGTTGTCACGCAGCACGCGGATCGGGTTGTTGCGCTTCACGGCGCCTTCCAACACGAGGCAGCCGGCGACGACGCCGAACTTGCTGGAACGGAAGACATCGCGAACCTGCGCGGTGCCGACGATCTGCTCCTTCACCTCCGGTGCGAGCAGGCCGCTCATGCGCTGCTTGATGTCGTCGATGGCCTCGTAAATGATCGAGAAGTAGCGCACGTCGATGCCGGTTTCCTTGACCGCCTCGCGTGCGCCGGAATCGGCGCGGACGTTGAAGCCGAGCACCATGGCCTTGGAGGCCGCAGCGAGTTGCACGTCGGAAGCCGTGATGCCGCCGACACCGCTCGCTACCACCTTGACCTGCACTTCGTCGGTCGAGAGTTTGTTGAGCGCATCGCGCAGCGCCTCGGCGCTGCCCTGCACGTCCGCCTTGATGACGACACTGATGACGCCGGCCTTTTCCTCGCCCATCTGCGAGAACACATCGCCCACGGCGGCGGCGGCCTTGGCGAGCTTGACGTCGCGGAACTTGCCCTGACGGTAGAGCGCGACCTCGCGAGCCTTGCGCTCGCTTTCGACGGCGAGGATGTCGTCGCCGGCATTCGGCGCACCCGAAAGACCGAGCACCAGCACGGGCATCGACGGCAGCGCCTCGTCCACGGACTTGCCGGTCTCGTCGAACATGGCACGGACACGGCCGAACTCCTGGCCGGCGATGATCGGATCGCCGAGACGCAACGTGCCCTTCTTGACGAGCACCGTGGCCACCGCACCGCGGCCCTTCTCGACGCTCGCCTCGATGATGAGACCGGAGGCAAGACCCGTGGTCGCCGCCGAAAGCTCGAGCACTTCAGCCTGCAGCAGGATTGCCTCGAGCAGCTGGTCGATGCCCTGGCCCGTGTAGGCCGAGACGTTGACGAAGATGTTCTGACCGCCCCACTCCTCGGGGATCACTTCCTGCTTGGAAAGTTCGGTACGGACGCGGTCCGGATCAGCCGAGCCCTTGTCGACCTTGGTGACCGCAACGACGATCGGCACCCCGGCCGCGCGCGCGTGCTGGATCGCCTCGATCGTCTGCGGCATGACGCCGTCATCGGCCGCCACCACGAGCACGACCACGTCGGTCGCGCGCGCGCCGCGCGCACGCATCGCCGTGAAGGCAGCGTGGCCCGGGGTATCGAGGAAGGTAACCCCGCCTTTCGGCGTCTCGACGTGGTATGCACCGATGTGCTGGGTGATGCCACCGGCCTCGCCGGCCGCCACTTTGGCCTTGCGGATGTAGTCGAGCAGCGACGTCTTGCCGTGGTCGACGTGACCCATGACCGTAACCACCGGCGGCCGCGGCAGCGTATCGATGGTCTCGCCGCCCGAGCCCTGGATGTCGGTCTCGATCTGGTTTTCCTTGAGGAGCTTGGCCGAGTGGCCCATTTCCTCGACGACCAGCACCGCGGTGTCCTGGTCGATGGGCTGGTTGATGGTGGCCATCACGCCCATGTTCATCATCACCTTGATGACTTCGGTCGCCTTGACCGCCATCCGCTGCGCAAGCTCCTGCGGCGTGATGGTCTCGCCGATGGCGACCTCGCGGATCACCGGCGCCGTCGGCAGTTCGAAGCCGTGGCGCTGCTCCATGCCCACGGGCGACTTGCGCTCGCGGACTTTTTTCTTTTTCTTGAGACGCGAGCTCGCCTCGGTGCTGACATGTAGCTCGGCACGCCCGTAGCGCGTGCGCTTGTCGCGCTCGCTCTCGGTGGTCGTTCCTTTGGCAGCCGCAGGGCCACGCGCATCGGCGGCACGCGGCTCAGCGCCGGGCTGTACCGCACGCGTACGGTTCTGCTTCTCGGCCTCGCTCTGCTCACGCTCGCGCTGTTCGGCTGCGCGGCGGGCCTCGTCGGCCGCACGGCGAGCGGCCGCCTCTTCCTCGAGGCGCCGACGATTCTCGGCTTCGAGACGCTCGGCCTCGCGCCGCTCGTGCTCCTGCCTCTCACGCTCCGCCTTGGCGGCCTCCTCGGCCTCGAGGCGCTTGGCCTCCGCGTCCTCGCCACCTGCCTTGGATTGCTCCTCCAGCGTGTCGCGCTTGACGTAGGTGCGCTTGACGCGCACCTCGACGTTGACCGTGCGGGCGCGCCCGCCACCCGCGGCAAGCTTGATCTCGCTCTGCTGCTTGCGCTGCAGGGTGATCTTGCGTGGCGCCGCGGCCACCGCAGAGCCATCGTCCGCCTGGCCATGGCTGCGCCGAAGATGCGTCAGCAGCAGCAGTTTTGCGTCGTCGCTGATGCGATCCTGGGGGCCGCTCACCTTGATGCCGGCCTGTTCGAGCTGCGTGAGCAGCTTCTCGACCGGTACCTTCAGTACCTCGGCAAATTGCCCAACCGTTACGTCCGCCATATCTGATCCCCGCGGCTGCTGTTCAGCCGTGACCCGGCGCGAACCAGTGCTCGCGTGCCTTCATGATGAGCTTGCCGGCCTCTTCGGCCGAGAGCCCCTGGATGTCGAGCAGGTCGTCCACGGCCTGCTCGGCAAGGTCCTCGCGGGTGCGCACGCCGCGACGGGCGAGCGCAAGGGCGAGGTCTGGCTGCATGCCCTCGAGCAGCAGCAGGTCGTCGGCGGGCAGCTGCGCATCGAGGCTTTCCTCGCTGGCGATCGCCTGCGTGAGCAGCACGTCGCGCGCGCGACTGCGCAATTCCTTGACGATGTCTTCGTTGAAGTCTTCGATGGCGTTGAGTTCCGCCTGCGGCACGTAGGCAATCTCCTCGACCGTGGAGAACCCCTCCTGCACGAGGATCGTCGCGACGTCCTCGTCCACATCGAGCTGCTTCATGAAGTTCTCGACGAGTGAACGCGCCTCGGACTCGCTCTTGGCTTCGGCGTCCGACTCGGTCATCACGTTGAGGTCCCAGCCGGTGAGCTGGCTCGCGAGACGGATGTTCTGGCCGCCACGGCCGATCGCCTGCGAGAGCTTTTCCTCGGACACCGCGATATCCATGCTGTGCGAGTCTTCGTCGACCACGATCGAGAGGACCTCGGCCGGCGACATGGCATTGATGACGAACTGCGCCGGGTTATCGTCCCAGGGGATGATGTCGACCCGCTCGCCGGCGATTTCATTGGACACCGCCTGCACACGCGAGCCGCGCATGCCGACGCAGGCGCCCACGGGGTCGATGCGCGGGTCGTTGCTGCGCACCGCGATCTTGGCGCGGATGCCCGGATCGCGCGCGGCACCGAGGATCTGGATGAGGCCCTGCCCCACTTCGGGCACCTCGAGCTTGAAGAGTTCGATCAGGAATTCAGGAGCCGACCGCGTGAGGAAGAGCTGCGGCCCGCGCGGCTCGGGGCGAACCTCTTTGAGGAAGGCCTTGATACGGTCCTGCGGCTTGACCAGTTCGCGCATGATCATGTCCGCCCGCGACACGAAGCCCTCGGCGTTGCCACCCAGGTCGACGAAGATGCCGTTGCGGTCGACGCGCTTGACCACACCGCTGACGAGTTGACCGATGCGGTCCTTGTAGGCCTCGACCACCTGCGCCCGCTCGGCCTCGCGCACTTTCTGCACGATGACCTGCTTGGCCTGCTGCGCGGCGATGCGCCCGAACGAGACCGACTCCATGGGCTGCTCGACGAAGCCGCCGATTTCGGCCTTCGGGTCGACGTCGTGAGCATCGTCCAGCCGCAACTCGCGATCGGGTACCTCGAGTTCCTTGGAATCGTCGGCGAACACCTTCCAGCGGCGGAAAGTGTCGTAGTCACCGGTCTTGCGGTTGATGGCCACGCGCACGTCCCACTCTTCGCCGTGCTTCTTGCGAGTCGCAGAAGCGAGCGCCGCCTCGAGGGCCTCGAAGATTACTTCCTTGTCGACGCCTTTCTCGTTGGAGACGGCATCCACGACCATCATGATTTCCTTGCTCATCGTCTGTCCCCTTCTCGTCCCGGCGCCGCCGCCGGCGTTCACGCCACCAGGCGCGCCTTGCCGATCTCGGCGAAACCGATAGTCACCGGCTGACCGTCCACATCGAGGACGCAGCCCTTGTCGTCCACTTCGACGAGCTCGCCGGTGTAACGACGACGTCCGTCGCGCGCCACCTTGAGCTCGACCCACACCCGCGCGCCCTTGAAGCGCCCGAAATGCGCCGGCTTGCGCAGCACCCGGTCGAAACCGGGCGAGGACACCTCGAGGTGGTAGGCCCCGCTGATCGGGTCCTCCACGTCGAGCCGTGCCGACACCTCCCGGCTGACCTTCTCGCAGTCTTCCACGCCGATGTGCCCGCCATGGCCGGCCGGCTGGTCGAGGTAGATGCGCAGCACACCCGAACGCGGCGCAGGCGCCCATTCGATGTCCACCAGCTC
>JBIKVA010000232.1:0-4263 GCA_044357085.1 Steroidobacteraceae bacterium
GGCGGACAAGGACCTCTACGACCTCGAGCCCGAGGAGGCGAAGCACATCCCGACGGTGTGCCACTCGCTCGACATGGCGCTCGAGCACCTCGACAAGGATCGCGAGTTCCTCACCCGCGGCGGCGTGTTCACCAACGACGTCATCGATGCCTACATCAACCTCAAGATGCAGGAAGTGACGCGTTACCGGATGAGCACGCACCCGGTCGAACTCGACCTCTACTACAGCTGCTGATCTGCAAGGCGACGTGATGCGCGGCGACTGCCATGGCGGTTGAACGGCTCTTCGAGAGCTTCGCTGCGCATCACGACCCTGCGGACCTGCTCGATGCACTGGCGACGGGCGTCGTGCTGCTCGACCCCGCGCTGGTGGTCGTGCACGCCAACGTCGCTGCACAAGGACTGATGGCCGTGGGTCTGAACCAGGCCCGCGGCCGCCCCTTCTGCGAGCTCTTCACCGACTCTGCCAGCCTGCAGGCGACGCTGCTGCGGGCCCGTGATGCCGCCGAGCCCGTGAACGAGTGCGAACTCGCCTTGCGACCGGTGAGCGCGCCGCGCGAGTCGCGCAGCGTCGATCTCACCGTGACGCCCATCGAAACTGCCGCCGGCGGACCGCGGCGACTGTTGCTGGAGCTGGCCGATGCGGCACCACGCGCCCGGCTCAACCGCGACAATGCGTTGCGCGCACGTCTCGAGAGCAGCCGCATGATGACCCGCCAGCTCGCGCACGAGATCAAGAACCCGCTCGGCGGCGTGCGTGGCGCGGCGCAGCTTCTCGAGCGGCAGCTGCCCGATCCGGGCTTGCGCGAGTACACCACGGTCATCATCAACGAGGCCGACCGGCTCACCGCGCTGGTCGACACCATGACGAGCCCGGCGCGACCGCCGCAGAAACGCCGCCTCAACATCCACGAGGTCTGCGAGCACGTCTATCGGTTGCTGGCTGCCGAGGCGCCGGCGGGTGTGACCATCGCGCGCGACTACGACCCGAGCGTTCCCGAAGGCAGTTTCGACCGCAACCAGCTGGTACAGGCGCTGCTCAACCTCGCGCGCAACGCGCTGCAGGCCGTGGGCGAGCAGGGACGCGTGGTGCTGCGCACGCGCGCGCTGACGCAGACGCATATCGGTGTCGTGCGCCATCGCCTCGCGGTGCGCATCGATGTCATCGATGACGGTCCGGGCGTGCCCGAAGAAATCCGCGGTACGTTGTTCTATCCGCTGGTGACGGCGCGTCCGAATGGCACCGGCCTCGGGCTTGCGGTGGCGCAGGAGCTGGTGAACCGCAACGGCGGCATCATCGAGTTCCTCAGCGAACCGCGTAACACCGTGTTCTCGGTGAGTCTGCCGCTGCTGCCCGCCGATGCAGCCACGAGCGGAGGCAACTCATGAGTGCACGGCCGCTGCGCGTCTGGCTGGTCGACGACGACGCCTCGATCCGTTGGGTACTCGAGCGCGCGCTCAAGGGCGGCGGCATGCTGCCCAAGGTCTTCGAAGCCGCGGAACCCGCGCTCGAAGCGCTGCGCAGCGATACTCCCGACGTGCTGGTGACCGACATTCGCATGCCGGGTCTCTCCGGACTCGAGCTGGTGCGCAAGCTCCACGGCACGCGGCCGCAGCTGCCGATCATCGTGATGACGGCCCATGCCGATCTCGACAACGCGGTGTCCGCCTATGAAAGCGGCGCCTTCGAGTACCTGCCGAAGCCGTTCGACATCGACCAGGTGATCGATCTGGTGAAGCGGGCCGCACAGAGTGGCCAGCGCAGCGCCGCGGAGCGCGATGCCGGTGGCCGTATGCCCGAGCTGCTCGGCAAGGCGCCGGCGATGCAGCAGGTGTTTCGCGCCATCGGCCGACTGTCGCGTTCGGCGGTGACGGTGCTGATCACCGGCGAATCAGGCACCGGCAAGGAACTGGTCGCCCGCGCCCTGCACGACCATAGTCCCCGGGCCAACAAGCCGTTCATCGCCCTGAACACGTCTGCCATTCCCTCCGAGCTGCTCGAGTCCGAGCTGTTCGGTCACGAGAAGGGCGCCTTCACCGGCGCCGATGCACTGCGCCGCGGCCGCTTCGAGCAGGCCGATGGCGGCACGCTGTTCCTCGACGAGATCGGCGACATGTCGACGCCGCTGCAGACCCGGCTGCTGCGCGTGCTCGCCGAGGGCGAGTTCTACCGCGTCGGTGGCCAGACGCCGATCCGTGTCGACGTGCGGGTGATCGCCGCCACCCACCAGAACCTCGAGGACCGCGTGGCGCGGGGCCTCTTCCGCGAGGACCTGTTCCATCGCCTGAACGTCATCCGCATGGAGTTGCCGCCGCTGCGCGCGCGGCGCGAGGACGTCGGCGACCTGCTCGACCACTACCTGCGGGTGGCGGCGACCGAACTCGGCGTGGAACCGAAGACTCTCGCGCCCGACGCGCGTGCCGCGCTCGAGGCCTACGGCTGGCCCGGCAACGTGCGCGAGCTGGTCAATCTTTGTCGTCGCCTCAGCGTGCTGGCCGCCGGCAGCGAGGTGCATATCGAGGACCTGCCCACCGAGATCGCCGGTGCGAGTCTCGAGCGGGTCGGTGGCGAAGGCTGGACGGCGCTGCTCGCGCGCTGGGCCGAGGCCGAGACCCTGCGCAGCGGTTCGCCGCCGCTGCTCGATGCCGCCTTGCCCGAGTTCGAGCGCACGCTGATCCGTGTTGCGCTCTCGCACACCGGCGGCCACCGCCAGGACGCCGCCCGGCTGCTCGGCTGGGGCCGCAACACGCTCACCCGCAAGCTCAAAGAACTCGGCATGGACGATGGCGACACCGATGCCACCCCGAGCGACGCAGCGGCGTGAGGGCTGCAGCGGCCTGAAGGCTGCAGCGCAGAAGGCGGCTATCCCTTGCGGCCGGTCATCGAGCGATACAGCGCCACATAGTGCGCCGCCGCCGCCGCCCAGCTGTGGTCGCGCGCCATCGCCGCTTGCTGCAGCTTCTGCCAGCGGCGCGGTTCGCGCCACGCCCGCAGCGCCTGCTGCAAGGCGGCGCAGAGCCCGGCGGCATCAGCCGTGTCGAAACCGAAACCGGTCGCCTCGTCGACCGTGTCCGCCAGACCACCGACACGACGCACCAGCGGCAGCGTGCCGTAGCGCAGCCCGTAGAGTTGAGTGAGTCCGCAGGGTTCGAAGCGCGAGGGCAACAGGATGACATCGGCGCCGGCGATGATGCGGTGCGCGAGCGCCTCGTCGTAACCGACGCGTACGCCGACTTGGCGCGGGTGGGCGGCCGCAGCGGCACGGAAAGCGTCCTGCAACGCGGCATCGCCGCTGCCGAGCAGCACGAGTTGCGCCCCGCTGCCGAGCAACTCGGGCAAGGCGTCGCGCAGCAGGTCGAGGCCTTTTTGCGAGGTGAGCCGGCTCACCACCGCGAACAGCGGCGCATCGACTGTTTCCGCCAGCCCGAACTCGCGCTGCAGCGCTGTCTTGCACACCCGCTTGCCGTCGAGGTCGGCTGCGGAGTAATTCTTTGGCAGGTGGGCGTCGATGGCCGGGTCCCATACTGCGGCGTCGACGCCGTTCAGAATGCCGGAAAGGTCCGGGCCGCGGGAGGCGATCACGCCCTCGAGGCCGCAGCCGAACTCGGTGGTGGTGATTTCGCGGGCGTAGGTGGGACTCACGGTGGTGATGCGATGCGCGCTCGCGAGTCCGCCTTTCATGAACGACAGGTTGCCGTGGTATTCGAGCGCGCCGAAAGGCTGCGCCAGATGGGCGGGTAGTCCGAGCGCGGTGAAATCGGTCGTGGGGAACACTCCCTGGTAAGCAAGGTTGTGTACCGTGAACAGCGAGCGCGCCTGCGCACCCGGTTGCGCGGCGAGGTAGCAGCAGGCGAGCGCGGCATGCCAGTCGTGGGCATGCACGATGGCGGGAACCCAGCGGCCGTCGAGGTCGCCGCCTGCCAGATGTGCCGCCGTCCAGCCGAGCAGCGCGAAACGCTGCAGGTTGTCTTCCCAGTCGCGACCGGCTGCATCCTGATACGGCCCGCCGTCGCGCCGGTAGAGCCAGGGCGAGTCGATGACGTAACAGCCGACGCTGCCGCCCTCGAGCGTGCCGTAACGCAACGTGATGCGGGCCGCGCCGAGGAAGGGACCGAACTCCGCGACCTTGCGCGATTTCTCCAGCGCGTCGAGGATCGGCGGCAGACCGGGCAGCAGCAGCCGGACGTCGACGCCTGCCGCGGCGAGCGCCGGCGGCAGCGCGGCGACCACGTCGGCGAGCCCGCCGGTCTTCACGAACGGGA
>JBIKVA010000042.1:0-14892 GCA_044357085.1 Steroidobacteraceae bacterium
CTTCGCGGCAAGGTCGGCGAGCATCTGGCGGGTGACGAGCACGATGCCGGCGCCGGTTCTCAGGAAGCGGGCTGCATCGAGCTCGGCATTTTCGCCGATCACCATGCCGTCGGGAATCTGGCAGCCACGGTCGATCACCGCGCGGCTGATGCGCGCCCCGCGGCCGATCTGCACGTTGGGAAGCACCACGCTCCACTCGACGCGCGAGTGGGAATGCACGCGCACGTTGGAGAACAGCAGCGAGCGTTCGACGTGGCCCGAGATGATGCAGCCGCCCGAGACCATCGACTCGATGGCCTCGCCGCGTCGACCCGGCTGGTTGTGGACGAACTTCGCCGGCGGCAATTGCGGCTGATAAGTCCAGATCGGCCAGCGGTCGTCATAGAGGTTCAACTGCGGCTCGGTGGCGGTGAGGTCGATGTTGGCGTCCCAGTAGGCATCGATGGTGCCGACGTCGCGCCAGTAGGGCGGCTCGTTTTCCAGGGCACCTACCGCACTGTCGCCGAAGCGGTGGGCGACGGCGCGACCTTCGCGCACGAGTCGCGGGATGACGTCCTTGCCGAAATCGTGGCTGGAGGCGGGGTCGGCAGCATCCTGCGCCAGCAACTCGAGCAGGAAGTCGGCATCGAAGATGTACACGCCCATGCTGGCGAGCGAACGTTCCGGGTCGTTCGGCAGCGTCGGTGGATCGGCGGGCTTCTCGACGAAGTGGGTGATCCGATTGCGCTCGTCCACCGCCATGACGCCGAAGGCCGAGGCCTCGCGCTTCGGCACCTCGATGCAGGCGACCGTGCAGCCGCGGCCGTGCTCGACGTGGTCGGCGAGCGCGAGTGCGTAATTCATCTTGTAGATGTGGTCGCCCGCGAGGATGAGCACGTATTTGGCGCGGAAACTCTTGATGATGTCGTGGTTCTGGTGGACCGCGTCGGCCGTACCCTGGTACCAGTTGACCTCGTCGAGCCGCTGCTGCGCGGGCAACACCTCGACGAATTCATTGAACTCGCCGCGCATGAAGCCCCAGCCGCTGTGGATGTGGCGCATCAGGCTGTGGCTCTTGTACTGGGTCAGCACGGCGATGCGGCGGATCCCGGAGTTGACGCAGTTCGAGAGCGCGAAGTCGATGATGCGGAACTTGCCACCGAAGTACACCGCCGGCTTGGCGCGGCGGTCGGTCAGGGCGAGCAGACGGCTGCCGCGACCGCCGGCAAGCACGAGGGCGACGGTGCGCTTGGGCAGGTCGAGACTGGTGGCAAGCTGGTTGGAGATCACGGCAACCTCCCGGCGGCAAGGTATGATTAAGGCATATTCGCCGACGATAATGTGTTTTTTTGTTGCAGGTCGAGTGTCGGGTGCAAGACAACAAGCAGAACAACCAGCCCTTGGGCATCGACCAGCGTTTGCGCGGTGACATCGGTGTGGCGCCCGCCGAGGCGGGTGCATTCGAACTGATGGGCGCCACGGCGCGCACCGTCCGCGAGCAACTGTCCTGGCGCTGGCTGGACGGCCAGGCCCGCGATCGCACCGAAAAAGTGCGTCGCGTCTATTACATGTCGATGGAATTCCTCATCGGCCGGATGCTCGGCAATGGCCTCGATGCCCTCGACCTGACCGACGCGGCGCGCACGGCGCTCGCGGCGCAGGCCCGCAACCTCGAGGACGTCGCCGCCGTCGAGCCGGACCCGGGTCTCGGCAACGGCGGGCTCGGCCGCCTTGCTGCCTGCTTCCTCGACTCGCTGGCGACCCAGGGCATCCCGTCGATGGGTTACGGCATCCGCTACGAGTACGGGATGTTCGCGCAGTCCATCCAGCAGGGCATGCAGGTCGAATCCACCGATCCGTGGCTCGCCAACGGCACGCCCTGGGAGTTCCCGCGCGCCGACATCGCGCATCGGGTCGGTTTCGGTGGCCGGGTCGAGCACGCCGGCGGGCGCGCGGTGTGGCAGCCGGCCGGCGAGGTGCTCGCCAAGGCCTACGACCTCATCGTTCCCGGTCACGACACGGCACGGGTGAGCACGCTGCGCCTGTGGCGGGCGGCAGCCCCCGAGCACATCGACCTCAACGCCTTCAACCGCGGCGACTACGCGCGCGCGGCAATGGTGAAGAACGAATTCGAGAACATCTCCTGGGTGCTGTACCCCAACGACAGCACGCCCGCCGGGCGCGAGTTGCGCCTGCGCCAGGAGTACTTCTTCGTCGCCGCGTCGATCCACGACATCCTCGATCGCCACCTCGCTGAACATGCGCGGCTCGACAATCTCGCCGAGCATGTCGCCATCCATCTCAACGACACGCATCCGGCGATCGGCGTTGCCGAGCTCATGCGCCTGTTGTGCGACGCGCACGGCATGGGCTGGGAGCCGGCGTGGCAGATCACGCAGCAGGTGTTCTCCTACACCAACCACACGCTGATGCCCGAGGCGCTCGAGACCTGGCCGGTGGCGCTGATGCAGCACGTGCTGCCGCGACACCTCGAGATCATCTACCGCATCAACCAGGAGATGCTGGATACCGCCGCCCTGCATCGGCCCGGCGATCTCGATTTCCTCGCGCGCTTGTCGCTGATCGACGAGCACGGCGAGCGCCGGGTACGCATGGCCCATCTGTCGATCGTCGGCAGTCATCGGATCAACGGCGTGTCCGCGCTGCACTCCGACCTGCTGGTACAGACCATCTTCGCCGACTTTGCAAGCCTCTGGCCCGAGCGCTTCACCAACGTCACCAACGGTGTCACGCCGCGGCGCTGGCTGGCGCAGGCCAACCGGCCGCTGTCCGCGCTCATCGACGCCACGCTGGACCGCGGCTGGCGCACCGATCTCGAGCGGCTGTCGGCGCTGCGCCGGCATGCGACCGACCCGGCGTTCCGCGACGCCTTCATGGCGGCCAAGCGGCAAAACAAGCAACGGCTCGCGGCGTTCATCAGCGCGACCACCGGGGTGGACGTCGATCCGACGAGCCTGTTCGACGTGCAGGTCAAGCGCATCCACGAATACAAGCGGCAACTGCTGAACTTGCTGCATGTGGTGACGCGCTACCAGGCCATGCTCGCCGCGCCGCAGGCCGACTGGGTACCGCGCACCGTGATCTTCGCCGGCAAGGCGGCTTCGTCCTACGCCATGGCGAAGCAGATCATCCACCTGATCAACGACGTTGCGCGGGTCGTCAATGCCGACGCCCGCCTCGGCGGCCGCCTCAAGGTGGTGTTCGTGCCGAACTACAGCGTCTCGATCGCCGAATGCGTCATGCCCGGGGCGGATCTCTCCGAGCAGATCTCCACGGCGGGCACCGAAGCCTCCGGCACCGGCAACATGAAACTGGCGCTGAACGGTGCACTCACCATCGGTACGCTCGACGGCGCCAACGTCGAGATCCTGGAGCGTGTCGGCGACGACAACATCTTCATCTTCGGCCTGCGGACCGACGAGGTTGCTGCGGTGCGGCGGGCCGGACACCGGCCCATGGACATCCTCGAGTCCAACCCGCCGCTGCGGACCGCTCTCGAGGCCATCGCCGGCGGACTGTTCTCGCCCGAAGAGCCCGCGCGCCATCTCGGCGTCGTCAACGCGCTCACCTGGGGCGGCGATCACTACCTGCTGCTCGCCGACTACGACGCCTACGTCGCCGCGCAACGACGCGCCGATGCCCTCTTCCGCGATCCGCACGCCTGGGCCGGCGCGGCGATCCGCAACGTCGCCGGCATGGGCGTGTTTTCCTCCGACCGGGCGATCCGCGAGTACGCGCGCCGCATCTGGCGCGTTGCGCCGCGACGTTGAGCCGCCGCGTGCCGTTTCCGGCGGCCGACCTCGAAGCGATGCTCGCTGCCCGGCACCGGGATCCGTTCGCCGTGCTGGGACCTCATCGCGATGCCGATGGCGTGCATCGCATCCGGGTCTTCCAGCCCGGTGCACCTGAACTCGAGTTGCTCGACGCCGCGGCCGAACGCGTGCTCGGCGGTTTCGCGCTGCAGCATCCCGAGGGCTTGTTCGAGATTGCCGTGACGGACGAACTGCGCGACTACCGTTTGCGCGCCCGCTGGCATGCCGGTGGTGAGCAGGTGTTCGACGATCCTTACCGTCACCCGCCACTGCTCGGCGCGTTCGACCTGTGGCTGTTCGGCGAGGGCACGCACCTGCGGCCGCAACGATTGCTGGGCGCCGAGCCTTGCGAATCCCTTGGTATCAGCGGCACGCGCTTTTCGGTCTGGGCGCCACATGCCGGCGCCGTCAGCGTGGTGGGCGACTTCAATCTTTGGGACGAGCGCCGCCACCCGATGCGCCTGCGGCACGAAGCGGGCGTGTGGGAACTGTTCCTGCCCGCCATCGGTGAAGGCGCGCTCTACAAGTTTGCACTGCGCGACGCCGCCGGTCGGTCGGCAGGCCAGAAGATCGATCCGTACGCGCGCCGCGCCGAACTTCGCCCGGCGACGGCGAGCGTCGTGACGCGCCTGCCGCCCGCGCTGCCGCAGGACGAGGCACGTCGACGCGCGAACGCCGTGGATGCGCCGATCAGCATCTATGAAGTACATGCCGCATCGTGGCGCCGGCCGGCTGCGGGCGGTCAGGGTGAGACGCCGCCCTTCATGCACTGGGACGAGCTGGCGCAGACTCTGGTTCCGTATGCGCGGGATCTCGGCTTCACGCATCTCGAACTGCTGCCGGTGAGCGAGCATCCGCTCGATGCCTCCTGGGGTTACCAGCCGACCGGCATGTATGCGCCGACCGCGCGCCACGGCGATGCGGCGGCGTTCGCGCGCTTCGTCGCGGCGTGTCACGACGCGGGTCTCGGCGTCATCGTCGACTGGGTGCCGGCCCACTTCCCGGCCGACGCCCACGGTCTTGCGCGCTTCGACGGCACGGCGCTCTACGAATATGCCGATCCGCGCGAGGGCTTCCACCCCGACTGGAACACCCTCATCTACGATTTCAACAAGCCGCAGGTACGCAATTTCCTGATCGGCAGCGCCTTGCACTGGCTCGAGGCCTTCGGCGTCGACGGCGTGCGCGTCGATGCCGTCGCCTCGATGCTTTACCGCGACTACAGCCGCCGCGATGGCGAGTGGCTGCCGAACGTGCATGGCGGACGCGAGAATCTCGAGGCCATCGCCTTTCTGCGCCAGTTGAACGAAGTGATCGGCGCGGCGCGGCCCGCGGCGATCACCGTCGCCGAGGAATCGACCGCCTTCCCGCAGGTATCGCGCCCGACATCTGTCGGCGGACTCGGCTTCCACTACAAGTGGAACATGGGCTGGATGAACGACACCCTGCGCTATATTGCGCGCGACCCGGTGCATCGCAGCCATCACCACGATGAACTGACCTTCGGCCTGCTCTATGCCTTCAGCGAGCAGTTCGTGCTGCCGATCTCGCACGACGAAGTGGTGCACGGCAAGGGTTCGCTGCTCGGCCGCATGCCGGGCGATGCCTGGCAGCGTTTCGCCAACCTGCGCGCCTATCTCGGATTCATGTTCGCGCATCCCGGCAAGAAGCTGCTGTTCATGGGTTGCGAGTTCGCGCAGGAGCGCGAATGGAACCACGACAGCGCCCTCGACTGGCACCTGCTCGAAGAGCCGCTGCACGCCGGCGTGCAGCGGCTCGTGCGTGACCTCAACCACCTGTTGCGCGCCACGCCCGCCCTGCATCGACGCGATGCCGACCCCGCCGGCTTCGAGTGGCTCGAGGCGGGCGACCGCGCGCAGTCGGTATTCGCCTTCCTGCGGCACGGCGCTCCGGGCGAGCCGTCGCTGGTTGCCGTCTGCAATTTCACACCTGCCGTACGCGAGGGGTATCGTCTCGGCGTGCCGCGCGCCGGGACCTGGTGCGAGCGCCTCAACACCGACTCCGGGCACTACGGGGGCAGCAATGTCGGCACGCCTTGCGGCGAAACCACGGCCGAGCCGGTGCCCTGGCACGGGCGTGCGCAGTCGGTGGTGTTGCGACTGCCGCCGCTTGCGACGGTTTTCCTCGAGTGGCGCGCATGAGTGACGGCATGAGTGGCGACATCGGACGCGGCCGGCCGTATCCGCTCGGCGCACACCACGACGGCCGCGGCATCAACTTCGCCGTCTGCTCGGCCCATGCGATGCGGATCGAGGTGGTGGTGTTCGACGCCGCCGGGAAAACCGCACGCCGGCAGTTCGCACTGCCCGCCCGCAGCGGTGATGTCTTCCACGGGTATCTGCCCGACGCCGTCCCCGGCCTCGTCTACGGTCTGCGGGCACACGGTCCCTGGAGTCCGTCGGCGGGTCATCGATTCGACGCCACGAAACTGCTGCTCGATCCCTACGCGCGCGAAATCGTCGGTCGCTTCGACTGGGCGGATGGCGCCGACCGGCATGGCGTGCATACCGAGGCCCTCAAGGCCCGCGTGATCGTCGACGACTACGACTGGCGCGACGATGCGCCACCGCAGCATGCCGCCGAAGACCTGCTGCTCTACGAACTGCACGTACGCGGCTTCAGCCGTCTGCAGCCGCGAATCCCGGCTGAGCTGCGGGGCAGCTATCGCGGCCTCGCACACCCGGAGTCGATCCGCCACCTCGAATCTCTCGGCGTCACGGCGGTGAGCCTGCTGCCGGTACAGCAGCATCTCGACGAGAAGCGGCTCGTCGGCCTGGGCCTCGTCAACTATTGGGGCTACAACACGCTCGGCTATTTCTGTCCCGAGCCGGGGCTCGCGAGCGAACCGTCGCGTGCGGCGCTCGATCCTGGCCGGGCAGTGCGCGACGAGTTCCGCGACATGGTGCGTGCACTGCATGCCGCCGGCATCGAGGTCATCCTCGATGTGGTCTTCAACCACACTTGCGAAGGCGACGAACAGGGTCCGACGCTCAGCTGGCGCGGCCTCGACAACGCAGTGTGGTACCGACCGGACACGCAGGACCCCGCGCGGTACGTCAATGATTCCGGTTGTGGCAACGTGCTCGATCTGCGCCAGCCGCGGGTGGTGCAGTTCGTCATGGACGTGCTGCGCTACTGGGTCGGGCAGATGCACGTCGACGGTTTCCGTTTCGATCTCGCCCCCGTTCTCGCCCGTGGCGATCACGGCTTCGACTACCGTGCGCCGCTGCTGCAGGCGATGGCGCAGGATCCGCTGCTCGCCACCGTCAAATGCATCGCCGAGCCCTGGGACATCGGACCGGGTGGCTACCGGCTCGGCGGTTTTCCGCGGCACTGGCTGGAGTGGAACGATCGCTTCCGCGATGACGTGCGCCGTTACTGGCTCGGAGCCGATCGTCCCGGCGGCGGCGCCAGCCGTGGCGAATTCGCACGGCGACTCTGCGGTTCGGCGGATATCTTCGAGCCGGCCGGCCGCGCGCCGGCATCATCGGTCAATTACGTCACGGCACACGACGGCTTCACGCTGCGCGATCTCGTCTCGTACACCGAACGCCACAACCTGGCCAACGGCGAGGATAACCGCGACGGCCACGCCGAGAACCACGGCACCAACCTGGGTGTCGAGGGCGATACCGACGACGTGCGCATCATCGAACGCCGCTTGCGGCTGCAGCGAGCGCTGCTCGCCACGCTCATGTTGTCGCTCGGCACGCCGATGCTCGGCGCAGGCAGCGAGCTCGGGCACACGCAGCGCGGCAACAACAACGCTTATTGCCAGGACAATGCCATCAGCTGGCTCGACTGGGATCGAGCCGATGCGGAACTGCTGCAGTTCTGCGCGCGACTCGCGCAGCTGCGGCGCGAACATCTGCCGCTCGGCCATCTGTGGCACGCCGAGAGTGAAGCCGCGACTGGCGAGCCGGTCGCGCTGGCGTGGTTCACGGCCGACGGCCACACCCTGGGGGGCGAAGCCTGGCATGACCCCGTCGAGCGGGCGTTCTTCGTAACGGTCCATCAGAACTGCGCGCTGCTCTTCAACCCGGCGCAGGAAGCGCGACGCTTCACGCTGCCCGCAGGCCGCTGGCGCGTGCTGCTCGATTCCGCGCAGCCTCGATGCAGCGACGTGCCGGCCGGCGAGCCGCAACACGAGGTTCCTGCGCACGGACTGCAATGGCTGCGGCGCGAGGAGGTCGCATGACCTCGCGTCGCAGTGGTGTACTCCTGCATCCGACGTCGCTGCCGGGACCGCATGGTTCGGGAGACCTCGGTGAACAGGCGCGGCACTTCATCGACTGGCTGGTGAGCGCACGCCAGTCGCTGTGGCAGGTGCTGCCGCTCGGCGGCGTCGGCGCGGGCAACTCTCCCTACATGGGAGATTCCGCCTTCGCCGGCAACCCCGCACTCATCGATCTGCAGGAATTGCAGCGCTGCGGATGGCTGGAAGCTGCCGAGTTGCAGACCGGGGCCGCTTTCGAGATCCGTCGCGTGGTATTCGAGACGGTGACACCGTGGCGTCTGCAGCGGCTCGAACTGGCGTCGCGGCGTTTCGCAGCCGCCGTCCGTGACGATGCCGCGCTTGCGGAATCTTTCGAAACCTTTCGATGCCAGCAGGCGTCATGGCTGGAGGATTACGCGCTGTTCAAGGCGCTGGCCGAGCAATACCCGGGACAGTCCTGGAACGAGTGGCCACGCGCCCTGGCCGCGCGCGAACCGCAAGCCCTCGAGGCTGCGCGCCGCGCACTCGCCGATCGCATCATGCATTGGTGCTTCGTGCAGTGGTGTTTCGAGCGGCAGTGGCAGGCCTTGCGAAGGTATGCGCACTCGCGCGGCATCCGCATCATGGGCGACGTACCCATTTTCGTCTCGCCGCACAGCGCCGACGTCTGGGCCGCGCCGCAGTTGTTCCAGCTCGATGCCCGCGGCGGGCTCGAGGCCGTTGCCGGCGTGCCACCCGACTACTTCAGTCCGACCGGGCAGCGCTGGGGCAATCCGCTGTATCGCTGGGAGGAACACCGACGGCGCGGCTTCGACTGGTGGATCGCCCGGCTGCGACGCGTGCTCGAGCTGGTCGACGAATTGCGGATCGATCACTTCCGCGGCTTCGCGGCCTACTGGCGGGTGCCCGTGGATGCGGTCGATGCCACGCGCGGCGAGTGGGTCGACTGTCCCGGCGAGGCGCTGTTCGGCGCACTGCGCGCGGCACTCGGTCCGCTGCCGGTGATCGCCGAGGATCTCGGCACCATCACGCCCGATGTCCTGGCGTTGCGCCGCAGCCTGGGTTTTCCGGGCATGACGGTGCTGCAGTTCGCCTGGGATGGCGATGCCATGAACCCCTATCTGCCGCATAACCATGCGCGCGATACGGTGGTGTATACGGGCACGCACGACAACGACACCACCCACGGCTGGTGGCGCAGTCTCGATGAGTCCGCGCAGCGCCGGGTCGGCGATTACCTCGGTTTCGATCCCGGTCTCGGCAGTGATCGGCACGACGATGCCTTCGGCGGCGAGCCCGGTGCCCGCGCGCTCGTGCGTGCTGCCCTCGCGAGCGTCGCGGACACCGCAATATTGCCGATGCAGGATATTCTCGGTCCCGGCGCCGGCGGCCGGATGAACACGCCCGGCCTTGCGACCGGATGCTGGGAATGGCGCTTCGACTGGGCCGACGTCGGCCCGGTGCATGCCGGCGCACTGGCGGACTGGTGCCGGCGATATGGCCGCGGGAGCGGGAACTGATGGGCAACATCACGATGGAACTGCTGGACCACGTCTGGCTCGGCAACCCGGTGCAGCAGTGGCTGCTCGCCGCCGCGGCTTTCCTCACCTGCTTCTTCGTGCTGCCATCGCTGCGCATGTTCGTGATGGCGCGAGCGCGCCAGCTCGCCAGCCGCGACACGCCACCGTGGATCGATCTCGCGCTGCTGCTCATCCGGCGTACCCGCCGTCTCTTCATGATCGTGCTCGCGGTCTACGTCGGCGAGCGCTTTCTGTTGCTGCCGGCACGGGTCGAGGAAGTGTCGACGGCAATCATCGTGCTCACTTTCTGGATCCAGGCGGCGCTCTGGGGCGTTGCCGCGGCCGAGTTCGCGCTCAAGCAGCGGCAGGAGCGCATGGCGGCCGCCGGCGAGGCGCGCCAGTCGGGCTCGATGAGCGTGCTGCTGTTCGTCGCCCGGGTCGCCATCTTTGCGCTTGCCGTGCTGCTGGCACTCGACAATCTGGGCGTCAACATCACCGCCCTGGTCGCCGGCCTCGGTATCGGCGGCATCGCCATCGCGCTCGCCGTGCAGACGGTGCTCGGCGACCTGCTGGCTTCTCTTTCCATCACCCTCGACAAGCCGTTTCGCGTCGGCGACCTGCTGCGCCTCGACGACATCGAGGGCACGGTGGAATTCATCGGCGTGCGCAGCACGCGCCTGCGCAGCGTCACCGGCGAGCAGGTGATCATCGCCAACGCCGACCTGCTGAAGAGCCGCGTGCGCAATCTCGGCCGCATGCCCGAGCGGCGTGCGCTGTTCCAGCTCGGCGTCGCCTACGAGACGCCGCCGGAGAAACTCGCTGCCGTCTCGGAGATCGTGCAGCGCGCGGTCGAGTCCGTTGCCGGCACTCGCTTCGAGTACTGTGCGCTGCGCCACTTCGGCGAACACGCGCTGGGTTTCGAAGTGGTCTATTTTGTTCCCGACTGGGACAACGCGCGGCTGCGCTTCGTGGAGATCAATGATGCGGTCAACCGCGCCATCCACGCGGCGTTCGTCGCCGCGGGCATCGCCTTCGCCTATCCGACGCGCAACGTGATCGTCAGGCAGTGAGCGGCGACCCTCAGCCGCCGATACGCAGCGTGCCGACGAGTTCGGTCACGTTCGCCATGCCGTTGTCGGCGAGATAGCCGGCGATGCCGGCGTTGATCTTCTTGCAGGTCAACGGGTCATAGAACAGCGAGGTGCCGATGCCGACGGCGCTGGCTCCGGCGATCATGAATTCGATCGCGTCGGTCGCATTGGTGATGCCGCCCTGGCCGATGATGGGCACACCGTGCTTCTTCGCCACCTCGCGTACCTGGTGCACCTTGAGCAGAGCGATCGGCTTGATCGCCGGCCCGGAGAGGCCTCCCTGCACGTTGCCGATCACGGGGCGGCGTGTCTTGGCGTCGATCGCCATGCCCATGATGGTGTTGATCACGGACAGGCCGTCGCTGCCCGCCTCGATGCAGAGCCGCGCGTTTTCCTTGATGTCGGTCTGGTTGGGCGAGAGTTTGGTGATGATCGGTTTCTTCGTGACCGCGCGACAGGCAGCCACCACGCGCGCCGACATCTCCGGGTAGTTGCCGAAGGCGACGCCGCCCTCTTTCACGTTGGGACAGGAGATGTTGATTTCGATGGCGTCGATCGGCGAGTCGTCGAAGCGCCGCGTCACTTCGGCGTATTCGTCGATGGTCGAGCCCGAGACGTTGGCGATGAAGCGGGTTTCACTGAAGTCGAGGGTTGGCAGGATCTGCTGCACCACTTGGTCGGTGCCCGGGTTCTGCAGGCCGATCGCGTTCAGCATGCCCATCGGCGTTTCGTAGACGCGATGCGCTGGGTTGCCGAGCCGCGGTTCCAGCGTCGTGCCCTTGAGCACCACCGCACCGCAGTCGGTGTTCGAGAAGCCTTCGACCCGGGTGTATTCCTCGCCGAACCCGACGCATCCCGACAGCAGCACGATCGGCGAGGCGAAGTCCATGCCGAGGAAGCGGTAGCGCAACGACGCCGCTGGAGCGGAATCGACCGGCGTGGAGGAACGAGCGGACGCGCTGGCGGACATGGGCTAGATTATAGGTCCTGATGTTCCGCATCGTGCTGTTCGAGCCGGAGATTCCCCCCAACACGGGCAACGTGATCCGGCTGTGTGCGAACACCGGCGCCGAACTGCATCTCGTCAAGCCGCTCGGCTTCGACCTCGACCGGCGTTCGCTGCGTCGTGCCGGCCTCGACTACCGCTGGATGGCATCGGTGCACGTACACGACGGGTTCCGCGAGGCCCGCGCGGCACTGGCTGGTGCGCGCTGGTTTGCGGTGGAGACCGGCGGGACGCGTCGCTACGACGAGGTCGACTGGCAGCCGGGGGACGTCATGCTGTTCGGTTCGGAACGCCGCGGCCTGCCGGCGCCGCTGCTTGCAGACCTGCACGCCGACTGCGGCGATGGGGCGCTGGTCAGCATCCCCATGCGCGCAGGCAATCGCAGTCTCAATCTCTCGAACGCGGTGAGCCTGGTGAGCTACGAGGCCTGGCGGCAGAACGGCTTCGCGACCGGGGCGGACGCTATTCGCCGAACTCAGACTTGATCGGTCGCGACATCAGCGCTTTGACGACCTCGCGCGCCGGCAGACCTTCGTAGAGCAGCCGGTAGATGCCTTCGCAAATCGGCATGTCGACCCGCTCGCGGGCCGCGACGCGGTGGACGGCACGGGCTGCAAGATAGCCCTCGACCACCTGGCCGATTTCGGCGAGCGCTGCCTCGACGCCGCGGCCAGCCGCGAGCAGCAGCCCGAAACGGCGGTTGCGCGACTGGTCGTCGGTGCAGGTGAGCACCAGATCGCCGAGCCCGGCCAGTCCCATGAAGGTCTCGCGCCGTGCGCCGAGCGCCACGCCGAGCCGGGTCATCTCGAGCAGGCCGCGCGTGATCAGTGCCACGCGGGTGTTGGCGCCGAAGCCGAGGCCGTCGGCGAGACCGGCGCCCACCGCCAGCACGTTCTTGATTGCACCACCGACTTCGACACCGACGATGTCGCTGGAGGTATAGGCGCGGAAGTTGCTCGCCGACAGGCTGCGGGCGAGTTCGCTCGCGAATGCTTCGTCGGTCGAAGCGATGGTCATCGCCGTCGGCAGTCCGGCGCCCACCTCGCGCGCGAACGTCGGGCCGGAAAGCACGGCAAAAGAGCGCCGATCACCCAGCACCTGCTTCGCGACCTGATGCGGCAGCAGCCCCGAGTCGAGCTCGAACCCCTTGGTCGCCCATGCGAGGCGCACTTCGTCGCCGAGCCGCGGCGCGATCTCGGTCAGCAGCCCGCGCAACGCATGGCTCGGCACGGCGATCAGCACTTCGCCGACGCCAACGAGAGCGGCATCGAGGTCATGCACGACGCTGAGGTTGTCGGGAAAAGCCGCGTCGGGCAGATAGCGCTCGTTGCGACGTGCCGCAGCCATCGCCGACTGTTGAGCGACGTCCCGACCCCACAGGCGGGTCGGGTGTCCGGCACGGGCGAACTGGATGGCGAGCGCCGTGCCCCAGGATCCGGCGCCGAGCACGGCCAGCGGTGCGACCGTGCCGTTCATGTGTCTCAGCTGTTGAGCGTCGGCGGCGCCTGCTCGGCCTGCTGCTGCGCTGCCGTTTCGGCGAGCGAGCGGGCGTAGAGCGCTTCGAAGTTCACCGGCGGCAGCAGCATCTGCGGGAAGCCGCCCTGCGAGACGAGATTGGCGATGGTCGCGCGGGCGTACGGGAAGAGCACCGAGGGTGCGATCGCCGCCACGGCGCGTCGATATTCTTCGTCGGTGAGGTTGCGTACGCCGAACAGGCCGGCCTGCTGCACCTCGACCAGAAAGGCCGTTGTCTCGCCGATCTTGGCGGTGATGCTGACCGTCAGCACCACCTCACGCAGTTCCGGCGAGACGGCCTCGGATGCGGTGTTGAGGTCGAGACCGATCTGCGGAGTCCATTCGCCGTCGATGCGCGGACCCTTCGGTGCCTCGAACGAGCAGTCCTTGAGGTACACCGACTGCAGGGAAAATTCCGGGGCGTCGGCCTCGGCGCCGGGCGGGTTGGCGCCGTCGGCGCGCGGATCTGGATCAGCCATGTTGTCGAGCCTCTGTGGTGTGTTCTGGTGTTGTCGTAAGTGGTGTGGTTGCCAGCCGGTGCGGCCGGCGACGGCGTGCGCGGCTCAGCCTGCGAGCAGCGGGTCGAGTCCGCCCCGGGCGTCCAGGGCGTGCAGGTCGTCGCAGCCGCCGACATGCACGTCACCGATGAAGATCTGCGGCACGGTGTGCCGCCCGCTGCGGGCCATCATCTCCTGGCGCAGAGACGGATCGCCGTCGATGTCGATGATTTCGAAGTTGGCCTGCTTGCGCTCGAGCAACTGGCGCGCGCGCGCGCAGTACGGGCACCAGGAGGTGGCGTACATCACCACCTTGGCGGTGCCGCTCTGGCCGCCGTCGGTCGGCAGGCCCGTCGTGGGATTGACCATGTGCTTGGTGCTCCGGAGGCTCAGGCCTTGCCTTTGCCGTCGCCGCCCTTGCCCTTGCCGTCTCTGGTCTTCGCGTCCTTGCCCTCACCCTGTGCGAGCGGCAGGTTTTCGCCGCGCCAGCCGGCGAGTCCGCCCTTGAGGTTGAAGGCCTGCTTGAAGCCCTGGCCGGACAGCACGCGTGCCGCCGAGGCACCGACCGAGCCCGATTCGCAGTAGACGACGACGTTCTTTTCCTTGTACTTCTTGAGGGTGTCGCCGGCGACCAGCATCTCGGCGGAGTCCATCCGCCGCGCGCCACCGATGTGACCGGCCGAGAATTCCTCGGGTTTGCGCAGGTCGAGGACCAGCGCCCCCTGGTTCTGCAGTCGGATCAGGTCCTGGGGCGAGATCCCCGCAAAGGAGTCGCGCCGCGCACGAACCTCGAACACGATCACGAGCGCCGCCGCCACCGCTGTCATCAGCGTGAGCCACGGGTGGTTGGCGATGTACTGCGGCAACTTTTCCATCGGCGCGATTATACAATCTCGACCGATGCTCGGCCGTACGACCCGTTTGTTGATTGTTCTGGCGGGGGCGGCCCTGGTTTCCGTGGCAGGCGCCCAGGATGCGGCGCGTGCCGAGGCCGAGTTGCGGCAGCTGCGCACCGAAATCGAACGTATCCGCAGCCAGGTGGCCAAGGACGCCGCCGAGCGCGACCGCCTCACCCGCGCGCTGCGCCTGGCGGAAACGGCGGCCAACAAGGCGCGCGGCGAGCTCGACCGCCTGCGCGGCGAGCGGCAGAGCCGCGAGCAGCGCCGTGCCGAGCTCGCCCGGCAGAAGGACGACCGGGAACGCGACCTCGGGCG
>JBIKVA010000067.1:0-11126 GCA_044357085.1 Steroidobacteraceae bacterium
CCTGCCCGACTTCGATCAGCCGTACGCCCTCGGGGAGGTTCTTGATGTCGGGGAGCGCGTACACCTTGGCGAGCGCCGGCCCGAGTTCAACGCCCTTGGCAAGCTCCGACTCGACCACCACGCGCCGGCTCTGGTTGTAGCGGCGGATGGTCGAAGGCCCCTCGCCGAAGCTGATCTCGGCTACCGCCTTGAGAGGCACCGTGGATCCGGCGGCGGTGCGGACCGGCAGGTTCTCGAGCGTGGAGAGATCGCGCCGCGAATCCTCGAGCAGGCTGACGCGGATCGGCACCTGCCGATCGGAGAGCGAGAATTTCGCGGCGTTCTGCGGCAGGTCGCCCAGCGTGGCGATGCGTATCGTCTGGCTGATCGCAGCCACCGACACGCCGAGTTCGGCTGCCAGATCGAGCCTGGGCCTGACGAGGATCTCCGGTCGCTGCATGTCGCCGTTGATGCGCGGGTCGCGCAACTCGGGCAGTGCCCGCATGGCTGCCACAGCCTTGCGAGCAGCGATCTCGAGCTTCACAGGGTCTTCGCCAGTCAGATACAGCGTGATCGGCAAACCGCCGGGACCGTCATTGCCCGAGAAGCCGATACGCCCGTCCGGGATGTCGGCGAATGCCGGTTGCACGCGATCCTGCCACTCTTTCTGCGATACCTCGCGCTGGTCGCGCGGGACCAGCGAAACGAAGATCTCCGCGGTGCGCACGTCGTCGCCACCGATGGACTCGACGATGTCGGTCACCTCGGGCTGCTTCGCAAGCAAGGCCGATACCTGCGCCGAGACGCGCGCAGTCTCCTCTAGCCGCACGCCCGGCGGCAGTTCGATGCTGACCTGGGCAGCCGCGAAATCCTGCGGCGGCAGCAGGGACTTGGGCACCGCCACCAGCAAACCGATCGACATGATGAAGAACAGGGTGCCGCCGGCGAGCGTTGCGCCCCGATGCTGCAGCGTCCAGCGCAGCGCCTCGAGATAGGCATTCATCAGCAGGCCGTCGGCCGAGCGGATTTCTTCGTGCGGCTTGAGGGTGTACGCGGCCACGAGCGGCGTGATGAGACGCGCCACCAGCAGCGAGAAGAACACCGCCACCGCGACGGTCAGGCCGAACTGCTTGAAGTACTGACCCGAGAACCCGCCCATGAAACTCACCGGCAGGAACACGGCGATGATCGTCGCCGAGGTGGCGACGACCGCGAGACCAATCTCGTCGGCCGCATCGATCGCGGCCTGATAGCCGCTCTTGCCCATGCGCATGTGACGCACGATGTTTTCGATTTCGACGATTGCATCGTCGACCAGCACGCCCGCCACCAGCGACAGCGCGAGCAGACTGATGTTGTTGAGCGTGAAGTCCTGCCAGTACATGAAGCCGAAGGTCGGGATCGCCGAGAGCGGAATGGCGAGCGCGGAAATCACCGTGGCGCGCCAGTCACGCAGGAAGATGAACACCACCAGCACGGCGAGGATCGAGCCCTCGATCATGGCCATGAGCGCGGAGTGGTAGGTCTCGCGGGTGTTCTCGACAGTGGTGAAGACGCGCTTGACCTCGATGTCCGGCGACTCCCGCGTCAGCTTCGCGATCTCGGCCTCCACGGCATCGAGTGCCGCGACATCCGAGGCGCCGCGCGCCTTGAAGACGCCGAAGCTCGTCGCCTGTCGCCCGTTGACCCTCGAGAGCGAACGCTGCTCGCCGACCGCGTCGCGTACCTCGGCGATATCCTGCAAGCGCACGCTCGCGCCACCGGCGAGACGGATCTGCGTGGCGCCGAGATCGATCGCGGTCGCCGCCGACCCGAGCACGCGGATCGACTGCTCGCCACCGCCCACCTGGGCGCGGCCGCCGGGGGCGTTGAGATTGAGTACCCGAAGCTGCTGGTTGACCTCGGCCGCCGTGACACCGAGCGCCTGCATGCGCGCCGGATCGAGTTCGACGCGGATCTCGCGTACGACACCGCCGCCGCGCGATACCTGCGCGACGCCCGGGACGCCGAGCAGCCGCTTGGTCAGGGTGTTGTCGACATACCAGCTCAGTTGCTCCGGGGCACGCCCGGTGGTCGATACGGCGTACCACGCGATCGCTCCGCCTTCGATGTCGACGCGGTTGACCTGCGGTTCATCGACGCCGTCGGGGAGATCGCTGCGGACCTTGCCGACGGCATCACGCACGTCGTTCAGCGCGCGATCGATCGGCGTACCGATCTGGAACTCGACCGTGGTGAACGAGACGCCCTCGGCTGCACGCGAGCTGATGTTGCGCACGTCCGCCACGCTGCGCACCGCGCCCTCGACCTTCTGGGTGATCTGCGTTTCGATCTCGGAGGGCGCCGCACCAGGCTGCGACACCTGCACGATGATGATGGGGAACGTCAGGTCGGGGTTCAGGTTGATCGGCAGGCGCTTGAAACTCACGATGCCGATGAAGGTGAGCACCACGAAAAGGACGATCGGCAGCGTCGGGTGCCGGATCGCCCACGCAGACATGTTCTTCATTGCGCCACCCGCACCGGCTCGCCGGCGCGCAGGTACGGCCCGGCCGTGGTCACGACGCGATCACCCTCCGCCAGTCCTGCAGCGATCACCACACCCGCGGCCCGCGAGCCCTCGACCCGCACGGTACGCCGCTGAACCTTGTTGGCGGCGTCGACGACGAGCACGTAATTGCCTGCCTCGTCGCTCATCACGGCCGTTTGCGGCAGCATCGGCCTGCGGCCCTTGCCGACGACGATCTCGCCACGGGCAAACGCGCCCGGTCGCAGGTCACGATGGGACTCGAGATCGACACGCACGCTGCCGAGCCGCGTCTGCGGATCGATCACGGCGCCGATCAGCCTGACCTTGCCGGGGAATGCCTGGTCGACGCCCGTGACGCGCACGCTCGATGGCTGACCCACGGCAAGACGCGGCAGATCGCGCTCGGCGACGTTGCCGCGCATCTCGATACCATCGGCGCGTCCGAGCCGGAACAGCGGCGCACCGCCCGGCCCGGCGAGTTGTCCTACTTCAGCGGAGCGGGTGAGCACGACGCCATCGAACGGTGCCCGCACCTCGGTGCGGCGCAGGCGCGCCCGCGCTTCGGAGAGCTGTGCACCCACCACCTTGACCTTGGCTTCGGCGGCGATCGCCGCGGCCTCGCGGCGCTCGATCTCCTGCGCCGACAGTGCACCGATGCTCGCCACCGCCTGCGCGCGGCGGTACTCGGCCTGCGCGACTGCGGCATTCGCCCTGGATTCCTGCAACGAGGCCTCGAGGCTCGCGACCTGCGGCGCCACCAGCGAGGTGTCGAGCTTTGCCAGCGCCTGACCTGAACGGACCAGATCCCCGACCTCTGCATAGAGGGCCGCGACCCGGCCGCTCTCGCCCTCGGCACTGATCGCCGCCTCATCGCGCGCGGCGATGGCGCCGGAGAACGTCACCACATCGACAAGTTCGACCGCCTTGACCACGGTGACCGAAACGAGCGGCGGCGGACTCGGGGCGCCGCCCTTTCCACCCGAGAAAACGAAAGTTCGCAGCAGTCCGAGCACTGTCAGCAGCAGGAGAACCGCGAGCGTCCAGATGATGCTGCGGGGGACATTGGCCAGGGAAATGCGGGACATGGGACCTTCCGAAAGAACAGCAGAACTTCGATCAATCCGGGAAGCGCCCGGGATCGTCACCAAATTCAGGTGTTTTATTTAACTACAACAGTATAACGGATGTCAATCCCGCTGCTGCGGCGAGGGCGCCGTTTCGCCCTTTGCGCGACGGATGCCGCGCATCACGGTGTTCGGCAGCATCGAGTTGTCCCACTCCTGCCCTGCTGACCGCGGCGGGTTGTCACCGACGCGGAGGATCACCAGTTTCTCGGAGGGGATCACGTACACGACCTGGTTGGCGTTACCGTCAAACATGAACAGGTCGTCGGCGAGATACGGCTCGGAATGCAGAACCCGCCGACCCGCCGGTTCGCGCGCCGGATTGGCAAAACCGCGCCGGGCGATGTACCGGCCGGCCACGTAGACCCCGAGTCCGTAGTAGGGATTTTCCGCCGTGCCGGTCCGCATTGCGGCCACATAGCCCTCGGGCAGCAAGCGGCGACCTTCCCACACTCCATCCTGCATCAACAGCACGCCAAGCCGCACCCAGGCCTCCGGGGACAGCATGAGGCAGCAGCCCGCGTGGGCGACGCCGCCCTCGCGGTTGATCCAGATCTCGCCGCCGGGCGAACCGATGCGCTGCAGCACCTCGCGGGAGAGGAATTGGCCATAGCGGACGCCGGTGGCGCGCTCGATGAGGACAGCGATCAGTTCGGAGGTCGCGTTGTTGTACTCGTAGCGGGTCCCGGGTTCGTCCACGACCGGGTAGTCGTGGATGATGATCTCGTCATGACGGGGGTGCAGGTAGGCCCGGTTGAGGATGTCCTCCGCTGTGGTCGCCGGTGCCTGCGGCAGAAAGCCCGAGCGCATGTCGAGCAAGTGACGCACCAGGATCTTCGAGCGCCGCGGATCGCCGCGCCACTCGGTGATGAAATCGGCCACCGGTTGATCGAGCGAGCGGATCTTGCCGAGCGAGAGCGCGCGACCCACGGCCACCGCTGTCATCGGCTTGGCGAGCGAGCGGGAAGCGAAGGTATCGGCCGGCGTCGAGCCCTTGAAATAGTCGGCCGTCTCGATCCGCCCGCGACGCCAGACGATGAACGCCGAGGAATTGTTCTTTTCGGCGTAGTGGCGCGCCTGCTGCAGGGCGACAGGATCGATGCTGCCCTCGCCCGCCGCGATCGGCGGCAGCGGGCGCGCACGCGGATCACCGGGGACGGGCTCGAGCGGCGAATAGGTCTCGAGGCCACGTCCGGTGCGGAAGGACTGCTCCAGTTGTTCGTAGCGCTGCAGGTAGAGCGCCTCGTCGGCCGCAGAAAAGCTGCGCGGCGAGATCTCGGCAGCCGGCGCCGCAGCGCCGGCAAGACCGAGGGCCATGCCGAGAAGCATGATGACCGGAAAGCTGTTTCGCAGGGTGTTCTTCATGGGGCGCAGCCTACCGACGGCCTTCCTGCGGTGCAAACTGGCTACACTGAGCCATGCGGATCGCCAAGCCCATGCTGCTCGTCAGCACGCCAGTCGGTGTTGCCTTCGGTATCCACGAAGCGTGGAAGGTCGGCGCCTGGCTCGGCATCCTGATGTTGTTGCTGCTCGGCATCGTTTCAGCCTTCTTCTGGATCACGGTAAGGCGGATTCGCGCGGATCGCGACCATGCCCGGGTCGAGAGCCGCCCTGACGGCAGCGGCTGACGTCAGACGCGGCACGATCAGCACGTCGCAGAGCGAACGACTGAGCAAAGTCTCGAACGGCGAGCCGCGCGAGGTGGTCCAGCTCGCGGCCTCCGGACCGGCCACCACCAGGATGTCGGCCTGAGCCCGCGCCGCGAACGCAATCAAGGCCTCCGCCCCGTTGCCAGCCAGTGCGTCCGCCGCAATCAGCCAGCCGTGGCAGCGCGTCCGGAACTGCTCCGCGAGCTCGATGATCGCGCTGCGGGTGCCAATGTCGGGCGTGCCGTAGTCCGCCGCCACGACGATGCGCGGCGCCGGCGCCCAGGGAACCCCGTGCGTGAGCAGCAGTGGCGCCGTTGCGTGACGCACCAGCTGGATGCGGTCTGGACGCAAGGCCACGCTGGCGTCCCGCATCCCGCCTTCGGCAAGACCCTGCACGACGAGCAGTGGTGCAAGCGAGCCGACGCGCATCGCCACGCCCTCCCAGAACGAACCGGCGCAGGCCGCGCTGGTGTCGATCTCGATGTCGCGGGCGCCGAGCATCCCGCGCAGCGCGGCGAGGTAACGCGAGCTTGAAGCGAGGCACTCGTCGACTGTGAGGCGGGCCTTGGAGTCACTGGTATGGCGTCGAACCGCCCAGCCGTGCTCGATATCGCAGGAAAACAGTTCGATCCGCGCGCCGAAGTGGCGGGCGATGATCGAGGCTTTCTGCAGCGCGGTCTGCGCGCCGCCGGCGCGCTCCGCGAGCACGAGAATGGATGGCTGCACCACCGCAATGCGCTCCGGTGCCCCGGGCCTGCTCCCGATCAGGCTCCCGCCACGGCGCAATGCGCACAGAGCGAGGTCTCGGGCAGCGACTCGTGGCGACCGGTTTCTATCGGTTTTCCGCAGCGGCTGCAGTCAAAATATTGGCCGCGTTCGAGGCGCTCGAGCGCGCGGTTGATCTCCTGCAGGCCGGTGCGGGCGGACACGCCGAGCCCCTGCAGCACATCCTCGTTCTCGCGCTGCGTGACCTGCTCGGTCGAATCCGGCGAGAGCGGATCGTGGTCGTGTCGCAGATCGGCGGCGACGAGATCGCTGCGCCTCGCCAGTTCGGCACGGCGGGCCAAAAGACGCTGACGCGCCGAATCGGTGGTGATCATTGGACTCTCCGCTGACCTGACATTGGTCATTGAACGGCTTGCACGGTCGCATGCACCGGTGACAGGAGCCATGACGGGAAGTACCTACCGGGCGCGTGCTAGCATCAATGATGGCCCGAGCAGAGACATGACACCGCCCTCGCCCCAACAATCCCTGGTGCCGCAACACGAGTTGCAGGCACTGCTCGATGCGACGGTGGATGCCGTCATCCTCATCGACGCGCGAGGCCATATCGAGAGCTTCAACCGCGCGGGCGAACGCCTTTTCGGTTATTCCGCAGGTGAACTGCTCGGACGGAACGTCAGCATCCTCATGACCAGTCGCGATCGGGATTCCCACGACCAGTACATGGACCGGTACATGAAGACCGGCGTGCCTCACATCATCGGCATCGGTCGCGAGGTCGACGCGCGGCGCAAGGACGGGTCGACGTTCCCGGTCTTCCTCTCCGTAGGTCAGGTCGCGGGCTCGGACCCGCCGCGCTTCGTCGGTCTGCTGCACGACATCACCCTGCGCCGCGAGTCCATGGTGGCGATCCGGCGCGAACGCGACCGCGCCAACATGTACCTCGAGATCGCGCAGGTGTTCCTGCTCGCACTCTCGGCCGACCGGCGCGTGCAACTGGTCAATCGAAAGGGCTGCGACATCCTCGACCGCCGCGAAATGGAACTGCTCGGTCGCGACTGGATCGAGATCGCCGTCGCACCGGCGCAGCAGGCGGCCGTGCTGGCGGAGTTCGACGCCCTCGCGCTACGGCCGATGCACGAGGAGCGTTACTTCGAGCACGAGGTCGTCGCGGCCGACGGCCAGCATCGCCTGATTGCATGGCGTTGCCTGGCGATGCGCAACGCCGGCGGCGAACTCATCGGTTTCTTTGCCTCGGGCGAGGACGTCACCGACTCGCGGCGGGCAGCCGAGGAAACGGCCCTCGCCCAGCAACGCATCACGCAGGTCGGTCGGCTCGCCACCATGGGCGAGATGGCGGCAGGGATCGCCCACGAACTCAACCAGCCGCTTGCTGCGATCGCCAATTACGCCAACGCTGCGCTGCGCCTGCTCGTGGCGGCGGGCCCGAATGGCGGCGACCCCGACGGCGACATACGGCTCGCGCTCGATCAGATCAGCATGCAGGCGCTGCGCGCCGGCGAGATCATCCGTCGCCTGCGCGCGCTCGTACAGAACCGGGAGACCCGTCTCGAGGCAGCCGAGGTCAACGAGCTCGTCAACGAGGTGCTCGGCTTTCTGCAGGGCGACCTGAAACATGACGAAGTGCGGGTGGAACGCGAACTCGATCGCAGCCTGCCGGTCGTGCTGCTCGATCGGATCCAGGTGCAGCAGATCCTGCTGAACCTCATACGCAATGCCATCGAAGCCGTCGCCGACCGCCCCGCCGCCGCGCGCATGGTGAAAGTGGTCACCGCCGGCGACGGCCCGGACCGGCTGCGGATCGAAGTGTGCGACAGCGGACCCGGAGTGCCCGCAGAACTCGTGGAGCGAATCTTCGACCCGTTCTGCACCACCAAGGCGACTGGCACCGGGCTCGGTCTTGCGATCAGTCGTACCATCGCCGAAGCCCACCAGGGCAAGCTCGCCTACGAGCCCCTGCCCGGTGGCGGATCGAGATTCGTGTTGCAGTTGCCATGCCGCAGGGAGAACACCCAATGAGCCGACAGCCCGCCGTGTTCATCGTCGATGATGACGACGCCGTTCGCAGTTCGCTGCGCCTGTTGCTCAAATCCGCGGGTCTGCCTGCCGTGGGCTACGCCTCGGCACGCGAGTTCCTCGATGCATGGCAACCAGAGCAGGCCGGATGCCTCATCCTCGACGTGCGCATGCCCGGCATGAGCGGCCTCGAGCTGCAGGGCGAGCTGAACCGGCGCGGCGCGATCATCCCGGTGATCTTCATCAGTGGCCACGGCGACATTCCGATGGCCGTCGAGGCGATCCAGCACGGTGCCTTCGACTTCCTTACCAAGCCCTTCGGCGACCAGGATCTGCTCGATCGGGTGCAGCGGGCACTCGCCACCGATGCCGACAACCGCAAGCTGCTCACGCAGCGCGAGGTACTGCGTGAGCGCCTCGACTCGCTGACGCCGCGCGAGCGGGAAGTGCTCGGCCTCGTCACCCAGGGAAAAGCCAACAAGGTCATGGCCGGCGATCTCGGCGTGAGTCAGCGCACCGTGGAAATACATCGCGCGCGCGTCATGGAAAAGATGGGCGCCAACTCCCTTGCCCAGCTGGTGCGCATGACGATCGATCTCGAGGGCACCCTGGCAGAGTGAACCTGACGTTGCCGGGACGCCCTGTGCTCAGGGCTGCCGCGATAGCCAATCGGCGATCGCCGCGGCGTTCTCCGGCGCAAGCTTCGAGGCCACCGCGCGATGCGTGGCGCCGATGGAGTTAAGGCCCGCCGCCGCTTCCTGCAACTTCCGTTCAAGGTAGGTCGCGTGCTGCCCGGCGAGCGCCGGAACACCCATGGACACCACCGCTGCCGCGCCCGCGCCGTGGCAGGACGCGCAGCGCAGCGCGAACTCGCGTTGGCCCGCAGCCAAATCTTTGCCTGAGCCGTTGGCCGTCGGCGTGACCCGCCGCAGCCCGGCAACATAGAGTGCGACGCTGCCCACTGCCACCGAGCCTTCGAGATGGTCGTCGTCGGCGAAATGCCGCATGCGCAGATCCTGCCGGCGCCCCGCGCGGAAGTTGGCGAGTTGGCGGGCGATCACCGCGGCAGGCTGGCCGCCTATCGCCGGCACCGTACCGTCGGCTACGCCACCACCGTCAGGGCCATGACAGGCCGCGCAATCGCGGTACAGGTCGGCGCCTGACGCCGTCGTGGTCGGAGGGGTCTGCGCAGCCGCCGATGCCGCAGGCTCCGCGCCCACGAAAGCCGCCAACAGCACGAGCGCTACAAAGATATCTCGGAGGGGATGCGCCATGGGTGTCTATCCTCGCGGCCAATGTCCTGACACTGGCTGGATCCTAACAGCAGATCGCGAACGCGCCATGCCTGCAGCGGGTTTCTGCGTGATCTACTTATTCAAGCAGCGCACCCGTCTGGCGAGAATTCGCTGATCCGGCGACTCGACGCCGGCACCGTGAATCCGGGAGCCAACAAAAAATGTCCGTGACAACAGCCGTGTCCTACAACGACAAGGTGGTCAGGCAATTCGCCCTGATGACCGTCGTCTGGGGAGTCGTCGGCATGCTGGTAGGCGTCATCATCGCCGCCCAGCTGCTCTTTCCGGCGCTCAACTTCGACCTGCCCTGGCTGACCTTCAGCAGGCTGCGTCCGCTGCACACCAACGCCGTGATTTTCGCCTTCGGAGGCTCGGCGATCTTCGCCACGTCGTACTACATCGTGCAGCGTACCTGCCACGTTCGCCTGTTCGCCGACCGGCTCGCCGCGTTCACCTTCTGGGGTTGGCAGCTGATCATCGTGCTGGCGGCCATCTCGCTGCCGATGGGCTGGACGACCGGCAAGGAATACGCCGAACTCGAGTGGCCCATCGATCTGCTGATTGCAGTGGTCTGGGTCGCTTACGCGATCGTTTTCCTCGGCACCCTTGCAAAGCGCCGAGTCGAGCACATCTACGTCGCCAACTGGTTCTTCGCGGCGTTCATCATCACCGTTGCAGTACTGCACATCGTCAACAGCGCCGAGATCCCGGTCACGATGACGAAAAGTTACTCGGCGTATGCAGGCGTCGTCGATGCCATGGTGCAGTGGTGGTACGGCCACAATGCCGTCGGGTTCTTCCTGACCGCGGCCTTCCTCGGGATGATGTACTACTTCGTGCCCAAGCAGGCCGGACGACCCATCTACTCGTACCGCCTGTCGATCGTGCACTTCTGGTCGCTGATCTCGATCTACATGTGGGCGGGCCCCCACCACCTGCACTACACGACGCTGCCCGACTGGGCGCAGACGCTCGGCATGCTGTTCTCGGTGATGCTGATCGCGCCGTCCTGGGGCGGGATGATCAACGGCATCATGACCCTCTCGGGTGCGTGGCACAAACTGCGCACCGATCCCATTCTGAAATTCCTGATCGTCTCGCTGTCGTTCTACGGCATGTCGACCTTTGAAGGTCCGATGATGTCCATCAAGACGGTGAATGCACTGTCGCACTACACCGACTGGACCATCGGCCACGTGCACTCGGGTGCGCTCGGCTGGGTGGCCATGGTGTCCGTGGGCTCGCTGTACATGCTGATCCCGCGTCTCTACGGTCGCACCGAAATGTGGAGTACGCGGCTCATCGATGTGCACTTCTGGACCACCACCATCGGCATCGTGCTCTACACGGTGTCGATGTGGATCGCCGGTGTCATGCAGGGGCTCATGTGGCGGGCGACCAATGCCGACGGCACGCTGACCTATACCTTCGTCGAGTCGCTGAAGGCCACCTATCCGTACTACGCGATCCGCCTCGTCGGCGGGACGCTGGTGCTGCTCGGCATGTTCATCATGGTCTACAACGTGGCGAAGACCATCGGCGAGGGCCGCGCGTTGCCAGTGACGATCCCGCCGCCGCAGCCGGCACACGCCTGAAGCCCCGCGGAGCGACACCAACATGAAACACGAAGTCATCGAGAAGAACGCGGGCCTGCTCGGCGTCCTGGTCGCGATCGTGATCAGCTTCGGCGGCTTGGTCGAGATCATCCCCCTGACCCGACAAAGCGAGGTCACCAAACCTGCGCCCGGCGTGGTGCCGTACACGGCACTGCAACTCGAGGGGCGCG
>JBIKVA010000127.1:0-7925 GCA_044357085.1 Steroidobacteraceae bacterium
GACATCTACTTGCGAGAGGGCTGCTACGTCTGCCATTCGCAGATGATTCGGCCACTGCGCGGCGAGGTCGAGCGTTACGGCCATTACTCGCTGGCCGGCGAGTCGGTGTATGACCATCCGTTCCAGTTCGGCTCGAAGCGGACCGGGCCCGACCTTGCCCGCGTCGGTGGCAAGTACACGGACGAGTGGCAGCGGCTGCATCTCACTAATCCGCGCGATCTCGTTCCCGAGTCGAACATGCCGGGCTTTCCCTGGCTTGCCGACAGCAAGGTGAACGCCGCGCTCACGCCGGACAAGATGCGTGCCCTGCGCAAGGTAGGCGTTCCCTACACCGACGCGCAGATCGGGAGCGCCACGGGCGAGGTCGCGGGCAAGACCGAGATGGAGGCCCTGATCGCCTACCTGCAAGGGCTGGGCACGGCCTCGAAGCAATGGAACTGATGGGGAGCACACGAACATGACCGACGCAACTCTCGGCGTGATGCGCGGCCTCACCACGCTGCTGGCGATGATCGCCTTCGTCGCGGTCTGCGTCTGGGCGTGGAGCCGCCGCCGCCAGCAAAAGTTCGATGACGCGGCCAGGCTGCCGCTGGAGGACGACGCGCCATGATGAGCAGCGGATTGAGCATTTTCGTCATCGCTGTGACGGTCCTCAACACCGTGGCCGCACTGGCCCTGCTGCTGTGGATGCGCAAGCGTCGCGGCGAATCGACGCACACGACCGACACCACCGGACACGTCTGGGACGGCGATCTGAAGGAACTGAACAACCCGCTGCCGCGCTGGTGGTTGTGGCTCTTCATCCTGTCGGTGGTCTTTGCCGTGGCCTACGCGGTGCTCTACCCCGGGCTCGGCAACCACCGCGGTGCGCTCGGCTGGACGCAGGTGAATCAATGGGAGCAGATGCAGCGGGAGCAGGAGAGCAAGGCGCAGCGCATCCTGGCGCGTTTCGCCGGTCACGACCCCGGCGAACTCGCGCGCGACCCGCAAGCCGTTCGCATTGGTCGCAACCTGTTCGCCAACAACTGCGCCGCCTGTCATGGATCGGACGGACGCGGTGCCACCGGCTTCCCCAATCTCACCGATACCGACTGGCTGTGGGGCGGGTCGCCCGAACTCATCAAGACGTCCATCGCCGGCGGTCGCATGGGCGTGATGGCCCCATGGGGCGAGTTGCTCGGCGAGCGCGGTGTCGCCGACACCGCCGCATACGTGATGTCGCTCTCGGGTCGCAAGGCACAGCAGGGTGACGTCGCGGCGGGTGAAACGCACTTCCGGACCTACTGCGTCGCCTGCCACGGCGACCACGGTCAGGGGAATCCCGATGTGGGTGCACCGAACCTCACCGACAACGTCTGGCTGCACGGCGGCTCTGCGGCGGCGATTCGCGCCACCATCGCTGCAGGACGGCAGAACGAGATGCCGGCTCAGGGCGACAGGCTCGGCGACACCCGGGTTCGGCTGCTGGCCGCCTACATCCTGAGTCTCGGCGAGACGCGGATGGCAGCACGGTAGCGCACACAAATGCCGCCGCCGGATCCCACCGATCGCATCGACATCACACTCGCACCGTCGCCGGGCGAGCATGGCCGGCTGGCACTGACCGTGATGTGGTGCTCGTTCCTGTCGGCCAGCGTGGCAACCATGGTGTTCTTTGCCTTTGTCGACCCCGGCTTGTTCGTTGCCATGCTGAAATCGACGACAGTGATCCCCGGACGCACCGGACTCTACAGCCTCGGTTTCTTTTTCTTCTGGGCGATTTGCGCCTCCGCCTCGTGGCTGACGGCCTGCCTGCTGCGGCCGACCCGGCGTCCCTCATGATCACGCACGAGACCTCGCCGGCGGACGAGTCGTACTACGCCGCGCAACAGAAGGTGTACCCGCGCGAGGTCCGGGGGCTGTTCTCGACGCTGCGCAGCATCGCCGCCTGGGTGTTGCTCGGCCTGTTCTACGGACTGCCTTGGCTCGAGTGGGGGGATCGTCAGGCGATTCTCTTCGACCTGCCCGCCAGGCAGTTCCATCTCTTCGCCTTGACGCTGTGGCCGCAGGATTTCATCTTCCTCGCCTGGTTGCTGGTGATCGCGGCGCTCAGCCTGTTTTTCTTCACTGCCGTCGCCGGCAGGCTCTGGTGCGGTTACGCCTGTCCGCAGACGGTTTGGACCGAAGTATTCCTGTGGATGGAGCGCGTCACCGAAGGCGGTCGGGCGCAGCGCATGAAACTCGACGCGGCGCCGTGGAGCATCGTCAAGTTCGGTCGCAAGGCGGCCAAACAGGTTCTTTGGGTGACCTTCGCTTTGTGGACTGGCTTCACTTTCGTCGGTTTCTTCACCCCGGTACACGACCTTGCCGTACGCAGCGTCACGCTTTCGCTCGGCGGCTGGGAAACCTTCTGGGTCCTGTTCTACGGCTTCGCCACCTATGGCAACGCCGGCTTCCTGCGCGAGCAGGTCTGCAAGTACATGTGTCCCTATGCGCGCTTCCAGAGCGCGATGTTCGATCGCGACACGCTCGTCATCAGCTACGATGAAACGCGCGGCGAGCCGCGCGGCGGTCGGCGGCGGGGCAACGACCCGCGGGCCGCGGGGCTCGGCGACTGCACCGATTGTACGCTCTGCGTACAGGCCTGCCCGACCGGCATCGACATCCGCAACGGGCTGCAATACGAATGCATCGCCTGTGCCGCCTGCGTCGATGCCTGTAATGGCGTGATGGACAAGATGGGTTATCCGCGAGGACTCGTGCGTTACGACACCCAGCACGCACGCGAGCACAAGACCTCGCGGGTGCTGCGACCGCGGACCATCATCTATGGTGCCCTGCTCTTCCTGCTGGTCGTGGGGTTCATCACGGCACTCGCGCTGCGCGAGCCGCTTGCCCTCGACGCCATGCATGACCGCAACACGCTCTACCGCACGCTGGACTCCGGCGAGGTCGAGAACGTCTACCTGCTCAAGATCATGAACAAGGCCGAAGTCTCGCGCAGTTTCGTGGTCTCGATCGGGGACTCCGCCGGCTTTCGGCTGGATCCCGAACGGCCCGTGTTCGCGGTGGGTGCCGGCGAGGTGTTCAATGCTGCGGTCCGGGTGCGTCGCCCTGCCTACCGCAACGAGGAGGACGCACGCGACGAGGCAGACATCGGCGACGACCGCGATCGCAGTTCCGGGCACGCAGACGAGGTCAACAATATCCGTTTCACCATCACCGCCACCGACGACGCGAGCCTGCAGGCCGCGGCGGACGCGCGTTTCTTTGGGCCACGGGAATGAACCAGCAAACCAATACTGCGCAACGCCCCGGTAACGACATGAACCCCGCGCTCTGGGCCATGATAGGCATTCCGGTCGCCGCGGTGCTCGCGAGTTTCCTGACGCTCTTCCTCGCCATCGACGGCGCCGACCCCGAACTGCCGGCCTCGTTCGCCACCGAGGGTAGCCGAGTCGACGAGGACTTCAGGTTGCGCGCGGCGGCTCGTCGCGCCGGGGTCGCGATCGAGTTCGCCGTCGACGCCTCCGGACGCATCGAGGCGCGGCTGCGACTCGCGGCCGGCGAACTCCTCCCCGACCAGTTACGACTCGAACTCACCCACGCGACGGACGCCACGCGTGACCTGCAGGTCGACTTGCAACGGGTCGGCACCTCGGACCTCTTCGTTGCCGAAGTCGCCTCCGTGCCGCAGGGCCGATGGATCGTACGCGTGGGCGAGCCGGGCCGCTGGCAAGTCCTCTCCAGGATCAACCTGCCTGCAGCGCGACTGTTGCTCGGCGACGCAACATGAGCGCGGCGACCGCCACACCGCTGCTTCTCGAGGGACACTGGACCAGTCAGGACGACGGCGAAGCCCACGTCGTCTTCAACGCCGAGGGGATCCACTGCGCCAACTGCGCGCGCTCCATCCGCAGCGCGCTCGACACCCTGCCCGGCGTGACGGGCAGCGAAGTCAACGTGGTCAACAGCCGCGTATCCGTTACCTGGGATCCCCGACAGCTGTCGCTCGAGAAGATCCTGGGCAGAGTCGCCGCCACCGGGTTTCGTCCCGTGCCGCTGGTCGGTGAGGTCGCCGTGCATGCGCAGCGCGAGGAACGACGCAGCGCGCAGAAGCGCATCGGGCTCGCGGCGCTCGGTTCGATGCAACTGATGATGTACGCTGCCGGGCTCTACGCCGGTGCTTTTCAGGGCATTGATCCTGCACTTGCGGATTTGCTGCGCATCACCTGCCTCCTGATCGCCACACCGGTACTGCTCTATTCCGGCGCGCCGATCCTGCGCGGTGCGGTCGCCGACCTGCGGCGCCGCGTCCTCGGCATGGACGTCACCGTGTCCATTGCTCTGGTGCTCGGCTATCTCGCCAGCGTGTACAACACCTTGCGCGGCGCCGGCGAGGTGTACTTCGACTCGGTGACGATGTTCATCCTGTTCCTGCTGCTCGGTCGCTACGTCGAGATGCGCGGACGGCATCAGTCCACCCAGCTCACCGACGCCCTCGCAAGGACGCTGCCGGCGACGGTGAACCGGATCGATCGGATCACCCAGGCCACGACGGGCGTGGCGCTCGGCGACGTGGCGGTCGGCGACTGGCTGCGAGTGGGCAGCGGCCAAGTGGTTCCGGTCGATGGCAAGCTGCTCAGCCCTGCGGCGCTCATCGACGAATCGCTGGTCACAGGCGAGTCGGCACCGCACAGCCGGGCAACCGGCGAGACCTTGCTCGGCGGTTCGTTGAACGCCGGCGCCACGCTCACGGTGGAGGTGACCCGTCCGCCGCAGCAATCGACGCTGCACGGTCTCGTCCGGCTGCTCGAGCGCGCCCAGGGCGAGCGACCCCGGCTCGGCCTAGCGGCCGAACGCATGGCCTCGTGGTTCATTCTCCGCGTGCTGCTGCTCACTGCCCTCACCGGTGTCGTCTGGTACGTGATCGACCCCGCGCGCGCGTTCCCCGCCGTGCTCGCCGTCCTGGTGGCAACCTGCCCCTGCGCGCTCTCGATCGCCACGCCCGTCGCCATCGCTGCCGCCACCTCGCGCCTCGCGCGGCTCGGCGTACTCGTGATGCGCAGCGATGCCGTCGAGGGGCTCGGCACCATCGATACCGTGATGCTGGACAAGACCGGCACTCTCACTGCGGGGCGCCCGGGAATCATCGGCGTGACTCTCGAGGGCGATCTGACCCGCGATCGCGCGCTCGCCCTTGCCGCCGCACTCGAAGCGCACTCGCAACATCCGATCGCGGTCGCCTTTCGTGCCCACGCGACGCCGCGAACAGTCTGCACCGATGCACGGGAAATCGCCGGCGAGGGTATCGAGGGTCACGTCGACGGCGAACGCTGGCGCATCGGCAAGCCCGGGATCACGCTCAGCGACGATGCGGGTCGGAGCGCCGTGTTTACCATCGCCGATGGCATCCGCGAAGACGCCCGGGCAACGATCACCGGTCTGCAGGCGCTAGGGCTGCGGGTGCGTCTCGCCAGTGGCGATGCGCCGGAACCCGTTGCGTCCGTCGCCCGCGAACTCGGCATCGCCGATGCAGACTCCGAACTGCACCCGGAGCAAAAACTGGCGCTGCTGCGCGCCGAGCAGGCGGCAGGCCATCGGGTGCTCATGGTGGGTGACGGCATCAACGACGGCCCCGTGCTCGCCGCAGCCGACGTCTCCATGGCCATGGGACGCGGTTCGTCGATCGCCCATGCCGCCGGCGACCTGCTGCTGCTGCGGGAGTCGCTCGGGTCACTGCCGAAGGGCATCGCGATCGCCCGGCGTACGTTGCAAATCGTCCGCCAGAACCTGCGCTGGGCAGCCGCCTATAACCTCGCGGCAATCCCGATCGCCGCCCTTGGCCTGATGCCTCCTTGGGTAGCCGCCCTCGGCATGTCGCTGTCGTCGCTGTTCGTGGTGTTCAACGCGCGGCGCATTCTGCGCGTCAGCGCGGGTGACACCTGATGGAGAGCGTGTATCTGCTCATCCCGTTGTCGATCGTGCTGATCGGAATAGGCGTATGGGCCTTTTTCTGGGCGGTGGACCGCGGCCAGTTCGAGGATCTCGCCCAGGGCGAGCGCCTCGCCCTCGAAGAAGATGCGGCGCAGACCGAAACTGCAGACCGCGCGATTGCGGTTGCGGGCGCGGTTACCGCGGCTGCCAGCGCACCGCGAGGCCCACGCTCGTGAAACGGGCGAAGGCATAGACTTCGTCATTGTCCGCACCGCCATCGAGGTAGCGGACGCTCGCACCGACCGACCAGCCGGGTGCCACCACCCGCGAAAGACGCAGGCCCGCGTCGATCGCGTAGCCCGGACCACCCGCGAGCGCATCGATGTCGCCATCGAAGGTCCAGGAATCAGTCAGCGGCCGTTCGAACGCGGCGTGCAGCAGCGGTACGAAGCCGGTGTTGTTCTTTTCTGCCGAGAGATTGCCCTGCCGCAGGCGGATGCCGGCATCGCGGATCTTGCCGGTGAATCCGACCTTGACGATGAGATCTTCACGATCGATCCAGCGCCAGCGCCAAGTCGCCCGCCAGGAATTGAACTGGTAGCGCGCTTGTATCGGCCCGCCCGCGAAGTTGCTGCCTTGAAAGCGGATCGGCGCAGTCGCCCGGCCGGTGTCGGCGACCGAGAGCGGGGCAAGCAAGAGCCGCCACTCGCTGCGCTGGCCGGCGGGCCAGGCGAGTTGCAGACGCGGCGCCACATAAGGACCGCTGCCCGTCAGCGAAGCGATCGAGAAACGCGTGCCGGTGGCGTCGTTCGGCGCCTGGGCGACGTTCCGGCCCTGCGATGCCGCGTAGAGTTCGGCATCGAGCACGAAGCGCGGCGCCGCGGTCTTGCCGCCGGTAGAGACCGTTTCGGCCTTCACCGGCACGCAGGTGGCCGCAGCAGCGAGCATGGTCATGGCGACTGCGGGAATCGTTGTCCGTCCGGTGCATATATTCACGATGTTGGCCTCATCCGGTGTTCTGCAGACCCTGCGCGATACCGTTGACGCTCGCCAGCAGGGCTTCGAGCAATTCCCGATCGGTGCGACCGCCGGCCCGCCAGCGTCGCAACAGGTCGACCTGCATCAGGTTCATCGGGTCGACGTACGGATTGCGCAGCGCCAGTGCCCGCTGCTGCGTACGGTCGTTGTCCAGCAACTGCTGTTGCTCCTTCACGAGCAGGAGCAGATCGCGGGTCAGCGCGTGCTCGTGCCGTACTTGTGCAAAGAATTCGGCACCATTCGTCGCGACCGCCGCAGTACCGACTGCAGTCCCGACCGCTCCCGGGCGCGCGAAACGCAGCGCGTCGTAGTGGGCGGCGATGTCCAGGTCCGACCGGGCAAGCATGACCTCTATGTCATCGAGCAGGTTGCGCAAGAACGGCCAGTCCTTCAGCGACCGCCGCAGCTCCCCGAGCCCGACGGCGTCGATCGCGGCCTGCAATCCCGTGCCGGCACCGAACCAGCCCGGCAGCAGCATACGATTCTGAGTCCACGCAAACACCCAGGGCACGGCTCTAAGACCCGCAAAACCGCCCTGACCATCGCGCGAGATCGGTCGCCCGCCGATCTGCATGCGCTCGATGACGTCGATCGGGGTCACTGCCTCGAACCAGGCCCGGAAGGCCGGGGAATCGTCGACCAAAGCGCGGTAACGGACGGCACTGGCATCGGCCACCCGTTGCGCTGCATCGAGTGATGCAGCGTCCGGCTCGAGCGCCGAACCACCACGACTCGCCGCGCAAGCGAGCGATAGCGCCCCGAAGGCACGCTCCAGCGTGCGCAACGCGATCGGTCCGAGACCATAGTGCTGATTGATGCCCTCGCCCTGCTCCGTCAGCTTCAGCCAGCCGTTGGTGACCGAAGGCGGTGCCGCAGTCACGATCGCATCGATGCGACCACCGCCACGCGGGATGCTGCCGCCGCGCGCGTGCACGAGCTGGTGCTCCTCGCCCGCCGCAGCCGTGGCTGCG
>JBIKVA010000188.1:0-5424 GCA_044357085.1 Steroidobacteraceae bacterium
CAAGCGCGGCCGGAGCGAACTCGGCAACAAGGCGGCGGCCCTTGCGGCGCTCTTCGCCGAGGAGCCTGGCGTCGTCCTGCAGGTGCCGCTCGAGCGGGGTACTGAAGTTCTCGGCGTGCTGTTCCGGCACGGCATCGGTCATTGCAGTGCGGTGATCGGTCGCGTCGAGGCGGGATCGGAGCGCATCCGCATCGCTGCCGGCGAACTGATCATCGACGAGTCCTGGGAGGCGCTGAAGCGCGAGTGGTCGGTCACCAGCATGCAGATGCGGGCGCTGCGCGACGATCCCGAGTGCGCAAAGGAAGAGTTCGAAGCCGCGGTCGCCATCACCGCCGCGCCGCTGCAGTCCGTGCTGCCGTTCGACCCGGACGAAGACATCGCCGCGCCCTTCGTGCAGCGCGGCGCGCGCCCTGCCGTTGCGGTACTGCGCGAGCAGGGCGTCAACAGCCAGTCCGAGATGGCCGCGGTGTTCGATCGTGCAGGCTTCGAAGCCCACGACGTGCACATGACCGACCTGATCTCCGGCCGGCGGCGACTCGATGAATTCCGCGGGCTCGTGGCCTGTGGCGGCTTTTCCTATGGCGACGTGCTCGGAGCCGGCGAGGGCTGGGCGAAGTCGATCCTGTTCAACCCGGCGCTGCGCGCCGCTTTCGCGGAATTCTTCGAACGGCGCGACACCTTCGCGCTCGGCGTCTGCAACGGCTGCCAGATGATGGCGCAGCTTGCGCCCATCGTCCCGGGCGCCGACCACTGGCCGCGCTTCGTGCGCAACCGCGTCGAGCAATTCGAGGGGCGTGCCACGCTCGTGGAAGTGTCTTCGAGTCCTTCCATTTTCTTTGCCGGCATGGCGGGCGCGGTGCTGCCGATCGCCGTTTCGCACGGCGAAGGACGTGCGGAATTCGTCGACGCCGCGCAGGCGTCGGCCTGCGAGTCCTCCGGCACGGTCGGCCTGCGTTACGTCGTGCGCGCCGGCGAGGTCGCCACGCGCTATCCGGCCAATCCGAACGGTTCTCCCGATGGTCTCGCCGCTCTCTGCAACCGCGACGGTCGCGTCACCCTGATCATGCCGCATCCCGAGCGCGTCTTCCGCAGCGTGCAGATGTCGTGGCGGCCGCCGGGCAGCGGCGAGTACTCGGGCTGGATGCGCTTCTTCCGCAACGCGCGGGCGTGGATCGGATGAGTGTCCCGCGCACGCCCGTGTTCGAAGTACGGGGGCTGCGCAAGACATACGGCGAGGGCGTGGCCGCGGTCCACGCGCTGCGCGGCATCGATCTGCATATCGACCCGGGCGAATTGCTGGTGCTGCTCGGTCCGTCCGGATCCGGCAAGTCCACCTTGCTCAACATCCTCGGCGGTCTCGACCGGCCTTCGGCAGGCAGCGTCCGCTTCGGTGATCTCGAACTCGCCTCGGCCAGCGATGCGGCACTCACCGACTACCGTCGGCATCACGTCGGCTTCGTGTTCCAGTTCTACAACCTGATCGCCAGCCTCACGGCGCGCGAGAACGTCGAACTCGTCACCGAGGTCGCCGACGATCCGATGGCCGCCGACGATGCGCTGCGTCTGGTCGGTCTCGGTCAGCGCTTGACGCATTTCCCGGCGCAGTTGTCCGGTGGTGAGCAGCAACGGGTGGCGATCGCGCGCGCGATCGCCAAGCGGCCCGCCGTGTTGCTCTGCGACGAACCCACCGGTGCGCTCGACGTCGCCACCGGCATCCGCGTGCTCGAGTCGCTGCTGCAGATCAACACCGATCTGCGTACGACCACCTTGCTCATCACCCATAACGCCGACATCGCCCGCCTCGGCGATCGGGTGGTGCGCTTCGCCGACGGCCTGATCCGCTCGATCGAGACCAATGCGCAGCGTGTGCCGCCCTCCGAACTGCACTGGTGAGTCCGCTCGACCACAAACTGCTGCGTGACCTGCGGCGGTTGTGGCTGCAGGCGGTGGCAGTGGGCACGGTGCTCGGCTGCGGCATCGCCATCTTCGTCATGGCGACCGGGATGTACGCGTCGCTCGAGGCCGCGCGCGACCGGTACTACGCGACGTCGCTCATGGCGGATCTTGCCGGTTCGCTGGTGCGTGCCCCCGAGCGGATTGCTGCCGAACTGGCCGCCGTACCGGGTGTCGCCGGCTTCGAGGCGCGGGTTTCGGGCGTGGGCCTGCTGTCCCTCGTCGGCGTCGCGGAGCCGGTATCCGCGCGGCTCGTTTCACTGCCGGCGGAGCGCCGTCCGCGGGTCAACGACCTGGTGCTCAAACACGGTCGCTGGCCGGACGCCTCGCGCAGCGCGGAGGTGCTGGTCAACGAGGCATTCGCCGAGGCGCATGGCATAGAGCCCGGCTTGCGTGTGCCGTTGCTGGTACGCGGACAGCGCAAGTGGGTCGAGATCGTCGGCATCGCCAGCAGTCCCGAGTTCGTGTTCGCCGTGGCGCCCGGCGATATCCTGCCCGAGCCTCGTCGATTCGGCGTGCTGTGGATGGGTCGCGAGGCACTCGGTCGCGCCCTGGACCTCGATGGCGCCTTCAACGACGTGGTGCTGCGTCTGCAGGGCGATGCGGACCGGCCCGCCGTCATCACGGCGATCGACACGCGGCTCGCCCGCTATGGTGGTCGCGGGCTCTACGGTCGCGATCGCATGCTCTCGGCCCGGTATCTCGCCGATGAGTTGTCCCAGTTGCGCACGCTGGCGAGCATCCTGCCGCCGATCTTCCTGCTGGTGGCCGTGTTCCTGATCAATGTCACGCTCTCGCGGCTCGTCGCCACGGAGCGCGCGAACATCGGTCTGCTCAAGGCTTTCGGTTACGCCAATGCGACGATCGGTCTGCACTACGCCAAGTTCGCGCTGGCCTTCTGTCTGGGTGCGGCCGTGCTCGGGATCGTGCTCGGCGATTTCGTCGGCGGCCACATGGCCACGGTCTATCAGGCGGTGTACCGATTGCCGGACTTGCCGTTCAGCGCCGGGCCGCTCGTGCATCTCGGCGCTCTCGCGGTGGCTCTCGTCGCGGCCGTCCTCGGGGCCATCTCGGCGGTGCGGCGTGCGGTGGGGCTTGCGCCGGCGGTCGCGCTGTCGCCGCCGGCGCCCACCATGTTCCGGCGTTTCGGCGAGCGACTCGAGGCCCGAATGCGCCGGATGGACGCCCGCTCCAGGATGCTCGCCCGGCGCATCCTGCGCTTTCCAAGGCGCTCCGCGACGACCGTCGGCGGCATCGCGCTCGCGCTTGCGCTGCTCGTCATGTCCGAGCATTTCCCGATTGCGGTCGATCGCATCATCAGCATCAATTTCGGCATGACCCAGCGGATGGACGTCACGCTCACCTTCGCCGAGCGCGAGCATGATCGGGTGTTGCGCGAGGTTGCACGCCTGCCAGGCGTGCTGCAGGTCGAACCCTTGCGCACGGCGGAAGTCATTTTTTCGGTTGTCGGCGAATCTGTCGTCGGCGGAGCTCGTGGCAATCGTCGCGAGCGCGAGGCGGTCCTCGGCATTCCGCGCGGCGCGTTGCTCAACCGGGTCGTCGGCACCGACCTGCAGATCGTCGAACCTGGCGCCGAGGGGTTGACGCTGTCGACCGGTCTCGCAGGCAAACTCGGCGTCAGTGTGGGCGACAGGCTGCGATTCGAGGCGACTGACGGCCAGCGCGTGATCGCCGAAATCACCGTGATCCGCATCGTCCAGCCCTTCCTCGGGTCCGCTGCCTACATGGAGCGCGAGGCGCTCGGCCGATTGCTGCGCGAACCGTCCAGGGTCGATTCGGCCTACCTGCTGATCGACGCGGCCGCGCGCGAGCGGCTGAACCGGCGTCTCAAGGAGATTCCCGCGGTCGTCGGGGTCACCTATGCCGACAACGCCGAGCGCTCGCTGCGACAGTTGTTCGAGCAGGGCGCCGGATTCTTCTCGTTCATGTTTCTGGTCTTCTCGCTGCTGATGGCCGCGGGCGTCGCGTTTTCAGCGGCGCGGGTCACGCTGGGCGAGCAGGAGCGCGATCTTGCCACGCTGCGGGTGCTCGGTTTCCGGCGCCGCGAGGCTTCGGCGGTGCTGCTCGGTGAACTCGGTGTGCTGCTCGCCGTGGCCATACCCCTTGGCCTCGCGCTCGGTGCCGGGCTGTCCCGCTGGATGATGGAACAGTTCGAGACGGAGATTTTCTCCTTTCCTTACGTGCTGGACGTGCCGACCTACGCGCGCGCGGCACTGTTCGTGATTCTTGCGGTGGTTACGGCCGCGCTATGGGTGCGACGCGACATCGATCGACTCGACCTCGTCGCCGTGCTGAAATCGCGCGAATGAACGACCGCAGTCTTTGGGGTTTCATCCGCGCGCGTTGGTACTACGGCGTCGGCATCGCCGTCATCCTCGGGCTGATCGTCGTCGCCGTCTTGCCGCGCGCCGTCGAGGTCGAGACCGCGACGGTCGATCGGGGCAAGGTTCTTGCGACCATCGTCGACGAAGGCAGGACCCGCATGCGCGAGGTCTACGTCGTGAGTGCGCCGGTCGCCGGGCGCGTGCTGCGGGTTGCGGTCGAGCCGGGCGATCGCGTCGAGAAGGGGGACCCTGTGGCGCGCATGACGCGCGGCGTTGCCGGGTTTCTCGATCCTCGCCTCGATGCCGAAGCCCGTGCGGCAGTCGCCGCCGCAGAGGCGCGGCAGCGTGCGGCGAAGGCCGATCTCGATCTGGCGGATACCGAAGACGCGCGGGCCGCAAAGCTCGCCGAGGCGCGGCTCATCGCCGATGCGGCACGCGATACCGCGCGGGCGCGCCTGCGCGCCGCGGTGGCTGGCGAAGCGGCGGCGGCAGCGGAATTGCGCCGCGCCCGCAGCGCGCTGCTCGAGGCGGGTCGCGATGGCGGCAGGTCCGAGGTGGTGTTGCGGGCACCGGTGGCGGGCATCGTGTTGTCGGTGCCGCAGAAGAGCGAGGCCAGCATCAATCCCGGCACGGCCGTCGTGGTGCTCGGCGATCCGGCGCGGGTGGACGTGGTGGCCGAGTTCCTGTCGCAGGATGCTGTCCGCGTGAAGCCGGGCGACCGCGCCGTGATCGAAAACTGGGGCGAACGCGCCCTCGGCGGCGCGCCTGTCGGCGCCCGGGTCGAGCGGGTGGAGCCTGTCGCCCGCACCAAGATTTCGGCGCTGGGCATCGAGGAGCAGCGGACCCGCGTCATCCTCGAGTTTGCCGGCCCTGTTCCGCCGCCGTTGCGCGCGCACGATTTCCGGGTGGACGCCCGCATCGTCACCGAGGAGGTGGCCGATACCGTGCGCGTCCCGCTCGGCGCCCTGTTCCGGGAGGGCGAGGCCTGGGCTGTGTTCGTGGTGCGCGACGGCCGGGCTCGGATCCAGCGCCTGGCGGTGGGTCCGCAGGACGAGCAGTTCCGCGCGGTGTCCGGCGGTTTGAATCCGGGTGACCGGGTGATCCTGTTCCCCACATCCAGCATGGT
>JBIKVA010000189.1:0-5419 GCA_044357085.1 Steroidobacteraceae bacterium
GCCGCGCTTGCATCCAATGCGCCACGGCCCAGTAGAACGTCACGTTGGCCAAGGCGAACAGCAACGAAGCCGTACGGGGATCCGCGGCCAGCGGAACAAAGAATTCGCGGTACAACCACGGCAGCAGCGCAATCATGCGCGGCTCCCCCGCAGCGTCGATCCCGTCATCGAGGCGGACCAGGGCAAGGGTGCGCGGCACCAGCCCGCTCAGGGCAAAAATGAACAGCGCGTTGCGCCCGAATGCCTCGAACGCCCGCCAGGACCGCTCCACCAACGCCCGGCCGGGTACGACGCGCTGGCTCATTTGCATCAGGAGGACGGCGGTGGCGGTCGCAAGTCCGGTCGTCAGCAGCACATAGCTCGGACTCCAGAGCTTCTTGTTGATCGGCACGACTCCTTGCACTGCCAGACCGACCAGCGTCGCAGTCGCGGCGGCGAACACGAGTTTGCGTATCAGCCCGGGATCCTGGCGGCAGCGCAGCAGGGTGTCGCCGACGATGTAGCCGAGCAGGACCTGTGCGATGGCCGGTGGTGTGCTGCCGAGGCCCTCCGGATCAAAAGGCACGCCCTCGCCATGGTAGAGATGGGTTTCGCCGAGCAGTGCACGGTCGAGCGCCGTGCCGAAGAATCCCTCCAGCGACCACGGATCCGGTCCGTTCGCGAAAGCCAGGCAGGCGACCGTGTAGCCGACGAGCAGCAGCGCACTGCATAGGGACGCAGCGCGGATGCCGCCGGCACGTATGACGAGCGCAGCTATGGCCCAGCAAAGCGCTATCCGCTGCAGAACGCCCATGATTCGCAGGGCCGAGAAATCCTTGAGCTGCAATGCGCCGTCGGGACTCCAGCGCACGAACGGCCAGGCGTTGAGCAGCAAGCCGATTCCGAAAATGAGTAGAGTCCGCCGCAACCATTTCGGCCAGAACCCCGATGTCTCGGGAGCGCGGTTCGCGGGCATGGTGAGGGCAAGCGCGTTGCCCACCGCGAACAGGAAGAAAGGGAAGACGAGATCGGTGGGCGTCCAGCCGTGCCAGGCCGCGTGTGCGAGCGGTGCGTACAGGTGATCCCAGTTGCCCGGGTTGTTGACGAGGATCATCGCGGCGACGGTCGCACCGCGGAAGACGTCGAGCGATCGATCGCGGTCGGACGAGGCGCGAAGAAGCTTGGGTCCGGGCAATTCCGCCTCACGCATGGTTCGGGCTGCGGCCGTCAGGGTGCGGCCTTTCGCTACATCGGCACCGATCATGGCAGTATCACCACTCGGCGTCGACCCGAGTTGGGGCGGCCGGCGCATTGCGGACACCGCGGGTGCCGTGAGGGTGACGATGAAACTGGCAGCGGTTCAGGTTCGCGAATTCTTCGAGCAGGGATGGACGCTCGTCCCGGGGTTGTTCACGGCGGGCGAGATGGCTACGGCGCGCCGTGCTCTCGAGCGGCTCTACGATTCGGCGCAGCGGCTGCGGACCACGCAGGAACACGAGGGTGCCTTTTTCGTGCTCGAGGCGCCGCCCGTGGGCGACGTGATCGTCAAGCGGGTGGTGTGGGCCGGTGGTGCCGAACCCGACCTGCTCGACCTGAGCGCCGATCCGCGTCTCGTGGCGCCGGCCCTCGATCTGCTCGGCAGCGACGCCTGCGAGCAGTTGCTCTGCCAGGCGCACTTCAAGATGCCGGGCGACGGCGTCTCGTTCGACTGGCATCAGGACGTGCAGCACCGCGACAAGGGCCCGGGGACCTGGCGGGACCTCAATGGCCGCGGTTCGTACGTGCAGACCATCATGCTGATCGACGACATGACCGCAGCGAACGGTCCGCTCAAGTTCATTCCGCGATCGGCCGTGCAGGGCGATCCGCAGGCCCGGCTGTCGCTCGAGTCCTACGACTACAACACGCCGATGACCGCAGGTGCGAAGCCCCTGCCTTTCGACGCGACGCGAGCGGTGACGGTGACGGGTGGCGCGGGTTCGGTGCTTTTCTTTGGTCCCCATGCCATCCATGGCAGCACCTCCAACGGATCGGCCGTGCCGCGACGCATACTGATCAACGGCTATGCCTATCCCGGGGCGAACGGTCGCGTCTACCCGGGTCGTGGTTCGGGCCGCACGCTCCGGCGCCCCCTGCATGGGTAACGTGTACTTCCACGCACTCGACTGGACCATCGTCGCGGGCTATTTCGCGCTCGTCACCTGGATCGGTCATCGCGTCAAGGATCTGCAGGGCAATACCAGCGAGTATTTCCTCGGTTCGCGTTCGCTGCCCTGGTACGCGGTGGCGATGTCCATCGTCGCCACGGCGGTGAGCGGCGTGACCTTCATCGGCGTACCGGCACTGGTATTCGCCGAAGGCGGGGACTTCCGCTACCTGCAGTTCTGCCTTGCCGGGCTCGTCTCCAAGGCGATCCTCGGGCACTGGATCCTGCCGCGTCTCTACGAGAAGAATTACGCCAGTCCCTACGACTACATCCGCGACAAGCTCGGCCCCGTGTTCGGCAAGTTGTCGGCGCTGCTGTTCTTCATCGGCGCCGTGCTCGGCCAGGGCGTCCGCGTGTACGCCGTCGCGCTGGTGCTCGAGTTGCTCACCGGGCTCGACTTCGTGGGTTGTGTCTTCCTCAGTGTCGGGGTTGCTGCCCTGAGCACCATGCTCGGCGGCATCCGCGCCGTGGTGTGGTCCGACGTCGTGCAGTTCCTGATGTTCGTCGCCGGCGGCGTCATTGCCATCCTGTTCGTCACGCAGTCCTACCCGGGTGGCTTCGTCGGGCTGTTGTCGGCGGCCGACGCCGAAGGCAAGACCCACATCCTCGAGTGGAGCACCGACCCGCGCGTGAACTTCACACTCTGGGCGGGCGCCTTCGCCATGCCGTTCCAGAACCTCGCCGCCTACGGTACCGACCAGCTGAATACGCAGCGCATGCTGTGTTGCCGCTCGGTACGCGAGGCGCGAGTCGCGCTGTACGTCAGCAACTTCGGCGAGCTCGTCGTGGTGCTGTTCCTGATGGTCGGCATGGCGCTGTGGGGCTACTACAGCTTCCATCCCCTGGACGCCGACTTCGCGCCGCTCGTCGCCGGCAACGTCGATCGGATCTTCCCGGCGTTCATCCTCTCCGAAATGCCGACCGGCCTGCGCGGGTTCATGGTGGCAGCGCTGTTCGCCGCTGCCATGTCGAGTCCCGTGCTCTCCGCACTCGCCGAGACGACGATCACGATGTTCCACGACGGCCATCGAAACGGCACGCTCAGCGGACAGCGCGCCGTAGCCCTCTCGCGACTGCTGGTCATTGCCTGGGCCGTGACGCTAGGTGGTTTTGCCCTGATGCTCGCGGGCTCGGACGAGCGGCTGATTCCGCTCGCCTTCGCGATGACGGCCTACACCTACGGCCCCATGCTCGGACTGTTCCTGCTGGCCCTCTTCGTGCCCCGCGAACGGATCGTCAACGCACCGCTGGGCGTAGGCGTATCGTTGCTCGGCGTGCTGCTCGTCCATAACGCGCAGTTCTTCGGCTTCACCACCGCGAAGGAACTGGTCGCCTTCCCCTGGCTGTTCCCGCTCGGGGTCTTGCTCTGCGTCGGCTTCTCGGTACTGCCGCTCGGCAAGCCCGGTCGGCTATCCTCCGCGCCATGAGTCACGGCAGAGTCACGCCGCAGTTGCGGCACTGGATCATCCAGCAGATCGAGGCAGGGCAGACGCCCGACAGCGTGCTCGAATCGATGATCGGCAACGGCTGGCCCGAGGGGACGGCGCTCGATGTCATGGAACGTACCCTGCGGATCCGCGTCGCGCAGATCCGTGCGGCTGAAAACGCCCAGCGGGCTGCTGCAGCCGGGGACGTGCCTGCCGCAGCCGCGGATGCGCCTGTCGCAGCCGATCAGGCTCGCGACCCGGAGTCCGGTGCCTGAGCCATGCAGGCCTCGCGTGCCGACATCGATGCCTTGCCCGTTTTCCCGCTGGTCGATCCCGACTTTCTCAGCGCGCAGGAGCAGGCGCGGCTGCTCGCTTTCGCCGACGCGGGCGATACAGCGTTCGGTACGACCGAGGGCGGCGACTTCTGGAAAGGCCGCACCTTGACGCCGACCGACATCGACGACGAGACCATCCGCGCAATCTTCCGCGACACGCGCGATCGGATTCTCGATCAGGTGTCGTCGTTGCTCGCCGGACATCTCGGTCCGCAGCCGCCGCTGCACTCCGACCTCATCAATTTCGCGCGCTGGCCTGCAGGGTACGAACTGCAGCCGCACGCCGACAGCGAGAACCCGGGAGGTGTCCCGCATCCCTATCCCTGGCGGGACTTCGCCACGGTCATCTATCTCAATGACGACTACGAGGGTGGAGAAATCCACTTTCCGAACCTGGGTCTCGAGCTCAAGCCGCGGCCGGGAACACTGGTGGTGTTTCCGGGGACATTGTTCTTCCTCCACGGCGTGCGCCGGGTAACTCGCGGCATGCGCCATACCATCGCCTCGTTCCTGACCTTCGATCCCGCGCATCGCTGCGATTTCTGACCCTCTCCCGAGACTCGATGATCAAAGTTCCGGACAACGTCATCGCTGCGGTGCCCTACGACGACTTCTATCGTGGCCGGCAGGAAGAGGTCTATTTCAACCTGCGTGGGCGCAACAAGCGCGACTGGTTCTCGCGGCATGCGTATTTCTGCCTGCCGCTCGTCATCGGCAACCAGTACGGTTTCGCGATGCGCTCGTTGTGGCAGGCCACGTTTCTCTGGAACGGCGGACCGGACCCGGCTGACACCACGGTGACGATCCACAATACGGAAGACGAGGCGCGGCACGGCAGTCTGCAGACCATGGTGTCGAACTTCGGACTCGGCATCGTCACCGTGCAGGCCGCGTTCGCGCTGCGTACGCCGCCCGGCATCAACCTGATGACCGTGCAGCCGCCCAATTTCTTCATCGACGGCCTGCAGAACATGACCGGCGTGGTGGAGACCGACAACCTGCGCCGAGACTTCACCTTCAACCTGAAACTCACCCGCGCCAACTTTCCGGTGGAGATCCGGATCGGCGACGTGATCGCCGGCGTCGTCCCCATCCCTCGCGGCTTCGTCGAGAACTTCGAGATGGTCGACGGATGCCAGATGTTCTCGTCGGAGCAGATCGCCGAAGAGCAGCAAGTGGCGCGGGACTTCGGCCGCGAGCGCATCGAACGGGACCCGTTACGGCCCGATGGCGTGGGACGCCGCTATCACAAGGGCGAGGACGTCCATGGCAACAGCTTTGTCTATTCGCACCAGACCCGTCTGAAGCCCGGTCCCGCGCGCGATGCCGATCGCGCAGCGGACGCTGACGATGCCGGCAGTGAGGGCGGGGTCGACGGGTCGGGAGCGGACTAGCTGCTCGCCCAGCCCAGTGAGCGTTCGACGGCACGAGACCACTCGTGCATGCGGATCGCTGCCATCTCGCGTGGTGTC
>JBIKVA010000190.1:0-5416 GCA_044357085.1 Steroidobacteraceae bacterium
AGCGAGTGCCGGCATCACCGCCTCGAACTGCGTCGACGACAGCGGCGACTGGTGCAGCAACACCAGCGGCTCACCGCCAGACGGCGCTGATCCGCCCGTCGGCGCTGATTCCGGCAACTTGCAGCGCCGGTAGTGGATCTGGCCGTGGGGACCGTCGAAATAGCCGCGACGGATCGGCGTGGCGGAAGCACTCGTCATGCGCGCGAGTCTATCCGGCACGGCGCGATTTGCGCCTACAATCGGCCCGGGCCACTCCTGCGTGAACATGAACACATCAGAATCCACAGCACCCACACCGATGACGCGTGTGGTCGTCGCCGCCTCCACGGGCACCGTCTTCGAGTACTACGACTTCTTCCTCTACGGCAGTCTCGTCACCTTCTTCGGGGCATTGTTCTTCCCGCCGGGCAACGAGACCGCGGCCCTGCTCGCGAGCCTTGCCGCCTTCGGCGCGGGTTTCGCCGTGCGGCCCATCGGTGCGCTCGTGTTCGGGCGCCTCGGCGACCGGGTCGGCCGCAAGCAGACGTTCCTGATCACCATCGTGCTGATGGGCCTGTCGACCGCGCTGGTCGGTCTGATCCCCACCTTCGAGAGCATCGGCTGGTGGGCACCGGCGCTGCTCGTGACGCTGCGCCTCGTGCAGGGTCTCGCGCTCGGCGGCGAGTTCGGTGGCGCTGCGATCTACATCGCCGAGCACTGCGACACGCGCCGGCGCGGCTTCTTCACCAGCTGGATCCAGACGACCGGCACCATCGGGCTGGTGCTGTCGCTGCTCGTCATCCTCGGTTGCCGTTACCTGCTCGGCGAAGAGGCGTTCCGCGAATGGGGATGGCGAATTCCCTTCCTCGTCTCCGTGCTGCTGCTCGCACTCTCGGTGTACATCCGCATGCAGATTTCCGAGTCGCCCCTGTTCGAGCAGCTCAAGCGCGACGGCGGTCTCGCAGCGGCACCGGTACGCGAGACCTTGTTCGCGCCCGAGCATCGCCGACGCATGGCGGCGGCGCTGGTGGTCGCCGCAGCGATGGCGCTCAGCTGGTACACCGCGCAGTTCTACTCGCTGGTGTTCCTGCAGACCGCGCTGCTGGTCGACAACGCCACCGCCTCGGTCATCATCGTGATCGCCCTGCTGCTCGGCATGGTGTTCTTCGTCGGCGCCGGTGCCCTCGCCGACCGCATCGGCCGGCGCCCGGTCATGCTCGTTGGCATGCTGCTCTCGACGGTGGCCATCATGCCGGCTTACAGCGGCCTGCTCGCGGTCGGTAACCCGGCGCTTGCCGCGGTACAGGCCAGCGCACCCGTCACCGTCTACGCCGCGCCCACCCGATTCGACCCGTTCGCGAATACGTCCGAACTCGACGACGCCACGCGTGCCCGCGACTATCTCGCCAAGCGCGGCATCTCTTATCTCAACGCACCACCCGTCGCCAGCGGCGAGTCGCTCGCCATCACCGTGGCCGACACCCGCCTCACCGGTTTCGATCGCGAGGCGCTGCAGCAGGCCCTCGCTGCCGCCGGCTATCCGCAACGTTCCGCGGTGACACCGCTCTCGCAACCCGGCGATCTCGACGCCACCCACCTCAAACTGGTCGGGCTGATCCTGCTGATGATCCTGGGTGCCGGACTCACCTGCGGTCCGGGTGCCGGCTGGCTCGCCGAGATCTTCCCGACCCGTATCCGCTACACCGCGCTCTCGGTGCCCTATCACCTCACGAGTGCGTGGTTCGGCGGCTTCATGCCGCTCACCGCCGCCTGGCTGGTGGCCCGCTCCGGCGATGTGCTCGCGGGCCTCTGGTACCCGGTAGCCGTGATGGGCAGCGCCTTCATCCTCGCCCTGTGGCTCGTACCGGAGACTCGGGACCGCGAGCTGTGACCCTCAATCGGCAGTGGGTCCTCGCCGAACGGCCGACGGGACCGGTCCGCGCCAGCAACTTCCGGCTCGTCGAAACACTCCTGCGGCCACTCGAGGAGGGAGAATTCCGGATCGAGGTGCTCTACCTCGGCGTAGCCGCGGTGATGCGCGGCTACATGCTCAACACCGAGAAATTCGAACGCCCGCTCGCGATCGGTGACGTCATGCACGGGCGCGGTGTCGGCCGTATCGTCGAGTCGCGTCATCCCGAATGGCAGGTCGGCGAGATCGTGCACGGCAAGATGGGCTGGCAGCAGTACGCCATCGCAGACGGCTCGCCGTACTACCTCATGTTCAAGGTCCACCAGCGCGTGGCGCCGGTGTCGACGGCGCTCGGCGTCCTTGGACTCACCGGCTTCACGTCCTACCTCGGACTGGTCGATATCGGTGCCGTGCAGGCCGGGGATCGCGTGCTCGTTTCAGGCGCGGCCGGAGGCGTCGGTTCGAACGTCGGCCAGATCGCCCGCCTGCTCGGTGCCGATCCGGTGGGCATCGCAGGCTCGCACGACAAGTGCGCGTTGCTCACCGCGCGCCTCGGCTATCGCGCCGCGATCGACTATCGGCACGAGCCGGTCGAACAGCGTATCGGCGAACTGTTCCCCGACGGGATCGATGTTTTCTTTGATAATGTCGGTGGCGAGATCCTCGACGCCGGGCTCGTGCACCTGCGCCGCCACGCCCGCGTGGTGCTGTGCGGGGCGATATCCCAATACATCGATGGCGTCGAACGTCCCTACGCGCTGCGCAATGCGTTCGCGATCTTCAAGAAGATGGCACGGATGGAGGCGTTCTTCATCTACGAACTCGGCGATCGTTTCGAGCGGGCGGAATTGCAGCTCGCCGACTGGATCGCCGCCGGCCAGTTGCACTACCAGGAGGACATCCTCGAGGGCATCGAACGCATGCCGGAGGCGCTGGTGCGTCTGTTCGAGGGTCGCAACGTCGGCAAGCAGCTCGTCCGAGTGGTTCCCGGCGCGAACTGAGGATGCAACAAAGAAAAAGGCCCGGGAATTCCCGGGCCTTTCTCATTCGACTGTCGCGAGTGGACGGTCGCTTGGGCTGTTACCAGCGGCCACCGCCGCCACCCATGCCACCACCGCCGCCGCCGCCGCCACGGTAGCCACCGCCACCGCCGCCGCCACCGCCGCGATATCCACCGCCGCCACCGCCGCCGCCCGGACGGCCACCGCCACCCGTGCGCGGACGATCCTGCGCTTCATTGACGCGCAGCGGACGACCACCCATGGAATAGCCGTTCAGCGCCTGGATTGCGCGGGCCGCGTCTTCCTGAGCCATCTCGACGAAGCCGAAGCCACGCGGACGACCGGTGTCACGATCAACCGGCAACGCGACCGAAGTCACCGCGCCGTGCTGCGAGAACAGCGTACGAACCGCCGCCTCATCTGCCGTAAAAGGCAGGTTGCCTACATAGATTTTTGCCATCTCTGGACACACTCTCCAACTAACTCAAAACAAACGCCGCAGCGAGGGTCCGGTCTTGCGACAATGACATCCGCCTTGGCTCCTGATCGATGTCGATTCGGCAATGCAGACCGGCGTTAGGACGCCCAGAGATGCAGACAGAAAGGCAACGATCGCACGCCAGTCTAGCACCAAGCCTTTCCTGCAACACGTTTTTTTGCGCGCTATAGTGGACTCTCCCGTTCTAGGGCATTTCGTTGCCCCGGCGCAACACGTTTTTCATTGAGGCCCACGTTTTGGCGTCTCCCGCTTCCGGTCCGTCGCCGCAGTCCAACCGCTCTGGTGCGGGTGCGTCCAGCAAGGTTCGCGCGGCCCTCCCCGGTTTGCTGCTGGCAGCCGGTATCGCCGCCGGTGCGTTCGCCTTGAGGGTCTCGGGTCTGCCTGGCTTCTCCAAGATCAGTCCGCTGATGCTCGCCATCCTGCTCGGCATGTCGGTGCGCAACCTGGTCGGTCGCCCCGAGGTCGCACGCGCCGGCATCGCGCTGTGCCTGCGGACCCCCCTGCGCACCGGAATCGTGTTGCTCGGCTTGCAAGTGACCCTCGCCGAGATTCTCGGCATCGGCATGAGCGGCCTCGCGATCCTTGCCTTTGCGCTGTTCGGCACCTTCTTCTTCACGTTGTGGCTGGGTGAGCGACTCGGGGTGCGTGCCGGTCTCACCACGCTGATCGCGACCGGTACCGGGGTCTGTGGCGCTTCGGCGATCGTGGCCGCCAACACGGTGGTGCGCGACAACGAGGAGGCCGTTGCCTACGCGCTCGCCACCGTCACCCTCTTCGGCACCATCGCGATGTTCGTCTACCCCGTCCTCGGCGGCATCCTGCCGCTGAACGAGCGCGGCTACGGACTGTGGACCGGCGCGTCAGTGCACGAGGTGGCGCAGGTCGTCGCCGCCGGGTTTGCACGTGGCGAGGCCACGGGTGAGTTCGCGACCGTCGCCAAACTGGCGAGGGTATTGCTGCTGGCGCCACTCGTCATTGGCATGGGCCTGTGGGTACAGCGTCAGCTTGTGCGCAACGCGGACCCGCAGCATGAGGTCGTCCGCGGGCGCGTGCCGATGCCGTGGTTCGTGTTCGGATTCCTCGGCATGGTGCTGCTCGCCGGCACGGGCTGGGTACCGGCGGGGGCTCGTCAGGCCTCCACCCTGCTCGCCCAGTCCCTGCTTGCGCTCGCGCTCGCCGCGGTCGGTCTCGAGACCGATGTACGCAAGCTGATCGCGCAGGGCTGGCAACCGCTTGCGCTCGGAGCGCTCGCGACGCTGTTCATCTCTGCAAGCACGCTGCTGCTCTCGCTCGCCTGGCAGGGCTGAGCACGCAGCCGATCAGCCCGCGCGCGCGTCCCCATCCCCGGAGGACGTGAGCAGCCGCGCAAAACGCGGCGCCATCCAGCGCTCGAGATCGTCGACCAGCGAGAACATCGACGGCACGATCACCAGCGTCAGCGCCGTGGAGGTGATCAGGCCACCGATCACCGCGATGCCCATCGGCGCGCGGAACCCGCTTGCCGCAGTGCTCAACGCGACCGGCAACATGCCTGCGACCATGGCGACCGTGGTCATGATGATCGGCCGCGCACGCTTGTGCCCGGCCTCGATCAGCGCGTCGAGGCGCGGTGTACCGGCGCGGATCTCTTCGATGGCGAAATCGACCAGCAGGATCGAGTTCTTGCCGACGATGCCCATCAGCATCAGGAAGCCGATCACCACGGGCATCGAAAACGGCTTGCCGGCGAGCATCAGCGCGATCACTGCTCCACCCACCGAAAGCGGCAAGGCCGAGAGAATGGTGATCGGCTGGAAGACCCGCGCGAACAGCAGCACGAGCACCGCGAACACCAGCAGCACGCCGGCGACGATGGCGAGGGTGAAATTGCTGAGCAGTTCTTTGAGGAACTCCGCCTGTCCGACTTCGATCAGCCGTACGCCCTCGGGGAGGTTCTTGATGTCGGGGAGCGCGTACACCTTGGCGAGCGCCGGCCCGAGTTCAACGCCCTTGGCAAGCTCCGACTCGACCACCACGCGCCGGCTC
>JBIKVA010000026.1:0-19000 GCA_044357085.1 Steroidobacteraceae bacterium
CGGCAACCATCTGCGCGAAAGCCGGGGTGGCAAGCACCGGCGCCGTCCGCGCGCCCGGTGCAATGCAGTTGACGCGAACGCCGAAGCGCGCAAGCTCCTGGGCGGCGACGATGGTCATGGCGGCGATGCCCGCCTTGGCGGCGGAGTAGTTGAATTGGCCGACGATGCCGTGCAGCCCGGAAATCGAGGAGGTATTGACCACGGCCCGCGCAGCGTTGCGGCCCGCCTTGCTCTCTTCCTTCCAGTACCTGGCCGCGGCCTGCGTGAACGAGAAAGTACCGCGCAGATGCACGCGGATCACGGCATCGAAGTCGTCTTCGCCCATGCTGGCGAGCAGTTTGTCGCGAATGAAGCCTGCGTTGTTGACGACGATGTGCAGGCCGCCGAAGGTCTGCAGGGCGAGGTCCAATGCCGCCGCGCCGGTGCGCAGGTCGCCGACGTCGCCGTCGAGCGCCACCGCCTCGCCGCCTCCGGCCCTGATCTCCTCGGCCACGCCGGCCGAACCGCGCAGATCGTTGACGACCACGCGGGCGCCCTCGCGCGCGAACAGCAGTGCGTGCTCCCTGCCGAGACCCTGCCCGCCGCCGGTGATCACGGCGACTTTTCCCGCGAGACTACCTGTTCCGGAACCCGTCATATGCCATTCTCCCCGCCGCGAGTAGTTGCGACATTGTTGACATGTTAGTCGCAAACTCTAACATGTTATAAACTCACGGGCGCGGTGCGGGCTGACTTGCCGGCATCGCCATGTTTCCGCCTCGGCGGCGTTGCCGGAGTCGCTTGAAAAGAGCTTGTGTCATCGGGGCGGGTCTCGCCGGACTGACCACGGCGTTCGAGCTGCAGCAGCGCGGCTGGGACGTCACTGTCCTCGACGAGCAGGGTGAGGTGGCCCGTGGCGCAAGCCATGCCAACGGCAGCCTGCTCACCCCCTCCATGGCCGAACCCTGGAACGCGCCTGGGGTCCACCGCCACCTCGTGCAATCCCTGTTCAATCCGATTTCGCCGCTGCGGCTTTGGCCGTCGGCGATCCCTTCATTGCTGGGTTGGGGTGTTCGTTTCCTGCGCAACTCCACGGCGGCCCGTTCGAGGGCGGCTACCACCGCGAATTTCCATCTCGCCAGCTATTCGCTGCGCTGTCTCGATGAGCTGCGCGATCGTGTCGGGTATCGCGACACCGCTGCGGCCCGGGGTCTCGTGAAGATCTTCCGTGACTTTGATGGGTTCCATGCTGCGCTGCTGGGCATGCGCGCCTTGCAGGGTCTCGGCCTGCGCCTCGAGGCGCTGGATGCCGATGGAGCGATACGGCGCGTGCCCACGCTCGCGGCCATCACCGAGCAGATCGCGGGCGCGCTGTTCTTTCCGGACGACGAATGTGCGGATGCGCATCTCTTCTGCATGACTGTCGCCGCAGCCCTGCGGCGCGGCGGTGCCACGCTGCGCCTCGGCGCGGCCGTGCACTCGATCGATACCGACGGTCAGCAGGTACGCAGCATCATGGTGGGTGACGAGCGTATCGCTACAGACCACGTGGTTGTCGCTGCCGGCGTGCGCTCGTCGGCATTGATGCGCGCCCTCGGCATACATCTGCCGATCGCTCCGGCGAAGGGGTATACGGTGACGCTGCCCTTGCCGGCCGGCTTCGAGCCACTGCCCCTTCCCGTTGCCGATGACGCGCTGCACGCCGCCGTGATACCTGTTGCCGGTGGCCTGCGTCTTGCGGGAACCGCGGAGTTCGCGGGTCACGATCTGCGCCTGCAGCCGCACCGGACCGCGCAGTTACTGCACGTGCTCGAGGTGATCTTGCCGACGCTTGCTGCCGCGGTCGACCGCTCGCGTGCCCGCACGTGGATCGGCCTGCGTCCGGTTAGTGCCGACGGTGTCCCGTTCGTCGGCTCGACCGGAATCGGTGGCCTGTATGTCAACGCGGGGCATGGACCGCTTGGCTGGACGATGGCGGCGGGCTCGGCCCGTCTGCTTGCCGATGAAATGACCGGCGGCGCGGCGGCTATCGACCCACGTCCCTACCGTGTGCATCGGTAGACACGTCTTGGCGGGGGCGTCAGGACCCGGTCGCTGAAGCCTTCAGGGGCAGGGCGAGCCTGACCAGTTCGACCCAGTAACGCACGCCAGTGGTCAGGATCGAGTCGTTGAAGTCGTAGTTCGCGTTGTGGACCATGCAGCTGTCGGGCCCGTCGCCGTTGCCGATGGCCATGAAACATCCAGGGATCGACTGCAGCATCCACGCGAAATCCTCGGATCCCATCAGCATGGGTGCACCAGCCTGCGCGGCAACGCCACCCGCGGCGCGCGTCGCCGCTTCGAGGGCGATCAGAGACTCGCGGCCGGTATTCACGAGCGGCGGGTAGTAGTCGTTGGCGAAAGTGATGTCGATCGCTGCGTCGTGCGCCAGCGCGATCCCGGCGGCGATCCGACGAATCTCCCCCTGCAGTCGTTCGCCCACCGCCGGCTCAAAGTAGCGAATGGCCCCTCCCAGCAGCGCCGACTCCGGAATGACGTTGTAGGCGTCCCCGGCGTGCAATTTCGAGATCGTGAGTACGGCTGGCGCGAGCGGATCGAGACGCCGACTGACGATCGACTGCAGGCTCTGCACGAGCCCCGCCGCAACCACTATGGGATCGACGGCGAGGTGCGGGAATGCGCCGTGACCGCTGCGACCCCTGACCGTGATGTCGAAGCGACGGACGGCCGCGAGCATGGGTCCTGCCCGCGTGGCGAAGGCACCAACCGGCAGCAGCGGCGAGTTGTGCAGACCATAGACCGCCGACATCGGAAACCGCTCGAGCAGACCGTCATCGAGCATCGCGCGCGCGCCACCGGCGCTTTCTTCGGCGGGCTGAAAAATCAGGTGAACGGTGCCGCGGAACCGACGCTTGTCGGCAAGCACGCGGGCAGCGCCGAGCAGCATGGTGGTGTGGCCATCATGACCGCAGCCATGGAACTTTCCCGGGTGGCGCGAGCGGTGCGCGAATGAGTTCGCTTCCTCCATGGGCAGGGCATCCATGTCCGCACGCAAGCCGATGGATCCGCCACCCGGTTCACCCCGGATGCTCGCGACCACGCCGGTGCCGCCGATGCCACGAACGAAATCGATGCCCATGCGCTCGAGTTCCTGCGCGACGCGGTCCGCGGTCGCGACTTCCTCGAATGCCAGCTCCGGATGGGCGTGCAGGTCGTGCCGGATGCCGCGCATCCATGGCTCCAGCGCCTCGATACCCGCTTCATCGGTCACGTCGCTGTCTCCCGTTCCGCGGGCGTCGCTGCTATAGCGCCCGCGCGATGATTTCGCGCATTACTTCGTTGGCGCCGCCATAGATTTTCTGGATGCGGCTGTCGAGGTACATCTGGGCGATCGGGGTGTCGGCCATGTAGCCGTAGCCGCCGTGCAGCTGCAGGCACTGGTCGACGATGCGGCACTGTGCCTCGGTGACCCAAAGCTTGGCCATCGAGGCGGTCTCGGCATCCAGTTCGTCGTTGGCCAATCTGTCCACGCAGTCATCGAGGAAGCTGCGCGCGATCGTAGCCTCGGTCCAGGCGTCGGCGAGCACGAAGCGGGGATTCTGCAGATCGAGCAGATGGCCGCCGAACATCTGCCGCTCTTTCACGTAGGGAATCGTTGTCGCGAGCGCGCGATCGATCGTTCCGAGACCGATCAGCGCGACGATCAACCGTTCGCGCGGCAACTGCGCCATCATCTGTGCGAACCCGCCACCTTCACGGCCGCCGAGCAGATTGCCAGCCGGTACCGTCACGTCCTCGAAGAAAAGTTCGCTGGTGTCCTGTCCGCGCATGCCGATCTTGTCGAGCTTCCGGCCACGGCGCAGTCCGCCCGACTCCCGGGTGTCGACAATGATCAGCGAAATGGATTTCGAGCGCTTTTCGTTGTCGTGCCGCACGGCGACGCAGAGCAGGTCCGCAAGCTGGCCGTTGCTGATGAAGGTTTTGGATCCGTTGATGACGTAAGTGTCGCCGCGTCGTACCGCAGTGGTTCGCAGACTGCGCAGGTCCGATCCTGCGCCGGGCTCCGACATGGCGAGGGCGGCGACGCTTTCGCCGCTCGCCAGCCGCGGCAGCCAGCGTTGTTTCTGCTCCTCGGTGCCGTAACCCGCCAGATAGTGCGCGACGATACCGCTGTGCACGACGTTGCCGAAGCTCGACACGCCAGCGCGGAATTGTTCGTAATAGATGATCGCTTCATGGGCGAAAGAGCCGCCGAGCCCGCCATACTCCGCGGGAATCCCGGCGCATAGCAGTCCCTGTTCCCCGGCCAGCGCCCAGACCTCGCGTTCCACCTGTCCTTGCTGTCGCCAGCGCGGCTCCAGCGGCGCGAACTGCTCTTCGAAAATCCTCCGCACGGATTGCGCGAGGATACCCACCTCTTCGGTGTACCAGCGGCCACGCCAGCGCTCCTTGCTCATGGGCTGTTCATGCCTTCAATGCGCCCCGCTGGCGAGGCTGCGAACGAAGGGTCGGCGGGCCAGCATCAGCATCAGTGCGGTGACCGGGCAGAACAGCAGCGAGGCGACCGCAAGCGCATTGCCGAGCGCATCCATGGAACCGAAGACCCCTTCGCTGATCATGGCGACCGCTGTGGGCCCAAGACCACCGCCAACCAGCACGGAGACGAAAGTCAGCATGGCGATCATCCTTGCGCGCAGTGCCGGCGGCGTGATCAGCTGCATGGCGAGAATCGGCATGATGCTGACCAGATTGGCGAAAAAGAAATAAAGACCGAGTGCCGCCGCGAGGGCGGGCAGGCTGTTTGCAAACGGTGCGAGCGCACCGCAGATACCGAGTGCGAGGCACGCGCCAATCGACAGCCGGATGGCGGCATCGCCGCCACTGCGGCGTAACAACCGGTCGGTGACCACGCCGCCAAGGGGAATGCCAAGCACCCCGCAGACCAGGATCAGACCCCCAAAGATCTGACCGGTCTCGAGCGGGTTGAGCGCAAACTTCTGCATCATGAAGGTCGGCGCCCACGCCAGCCAGCCGTTAGTCGTAGCCGCGGCGAGCGGATAGGCGAGGCACAGCAGCGTCAGGGTACGTCCGTGTGCGCGTACGAACGGCCAGAATTCATCTGTCGATGCCTTGATCTGCGCGGCCGTGCGGCCGCCTTGCGCCGATCGCGGGTCGCGTATCGCCAGCAGGATGACCAGCGCCAGCGGAATGCCTGGCAGGGCCGCGAGAAGAAAGGCCGCCTGCCAGCCGCGGAAGCCCTCGAGAAAGCTGACCGTGTGGATGCCTGTCTCCGTGACCCAGTGGATGACGGCGCCACCGGTGAGCAGCGCGAGGCCGGCGCCGGTGGCCGTGCCCAGCAGGACGAACGAGTTGGCGCGCCCGAGTTGGTCACGCGGGAACAGCTCTGCGATCAGCGCCGCGCCCACGGGCACGAGCACTGCCTCGCCGATGCCGACACCGACACGCGAGGCAAACAAGGTAGCGAAGTTTTCGGCGTAGGCGCCGAGACCGGTCATGAGGCTCCAGATCAGTATTCCTGCCGCGAGGATCCTGACCCGGTCGTATCTGTCGGCCAGCCAGGCGATCGGCAGACTGGCGACGCCCATGAATACCGCGAAAGCCACGCCAAGCAGCAGGCTCATCTCGGTGCCGCTGATACCGAGGTCGGCCCTGACCGGAGCGACCATCAGCGTGAGCAGCGATCGATCAAGGTATCCGATCATCGAAGCAAGCGAGATCAGCGCCACAGCCAGCCATGCATGGCGCAGATCGGCTGGCTTCGGCGGTCCCGCGAGTGTGTTCACGAGCTTCAGGCTCCGCCGTTCGCTAGCCAGCCGCCATCGACCGGGATCACGCTGCCGGTCATGTAGCGCGCGAGATCGCTGCAGAGAAAGGCGACCGCGTGGGCGATCTCGGCCGGGTCGCCGAAGCGACCGAGAGGAATCCGTCGGCGACTTGCCTCCTCCGCCCTGGTGTCTCCATTCAGCAGTTCATGCAGCATCGGTGCATCGCAGAAGCCCGGCGCCACGCAGTTGACGCGGATGCCGAAGCGACCGAGGTCGGTAGCCATCGTTCGGGTCATCATGGCGATGGCTGCCTTGGAGACCGAATAGTCGTTGCTTGCCGGAATCGCGCCGAGGCCGGCAACCGAACCGATGTTGACGATGCAACCGCGGTGCGCTGTGCAGAAAATTCGCGCCGCCGCCCGTGACATGAGGAACGTGCCGCGGACGTTGACGTCGATGACCTTCTGCCACTCCTCGAGGATCTGCTGGGTCGTTCGCCTGACCGGCGAGGCGACACCGGCGTTGTTGATGAGTATGTGCAGGTTGCCAGCCAGCTCCACGGCGCGCGAGAGCATGGCGGCGCATTCGTCTTCATCGGCGACATTGCCGCCTATCGCGAGGCAGTCGGCGCCGAGCTTCGCCGCCGCCCGCTCTGCGTCGGCCTGCCGGCGGTCGTTGACGATCACGCGCGCGCCGGCTTCGCGCAAGACCTCGGCGATGGCGAAACCGATTCCGCGGCCTGCTCCGGTTACAAAGGCAGTCTGGCCGGCGAGATCAACCGTCAGCACGTTTGCCTGAACCTGCGGAGCAAACCCCCGCCGTCATCTGCCCGCCACGACGGTCGCGCCCTGTATTTCCGGACGGTTGAGCAACACCCGCATGGCCATTTCCCTGGATTCATCGATGTGCTCGAACATCACCCTGCGCACGCGGGCGGGATCTCCCGCTTCGAAGGCCGCGATGATCTCGGCATGACTCGAGGACCAGGGATCGCCGGGGATCTCCGTGTGCCGGAGCATGTACTGGAAGCGGAACGACAGGTCGTGCAGCTGCTGGATGAGCGCCAGCAGGCGCGCATTGCCGGAAGCGGCGGCGATGGCGATGTGGAAATCCCGGTTGCCCATCAGGCTGCGAGCCTCGCTGCGCGGATCGCTGGTGCGCACCGGCGCGCTGGATTTACGGTCCAGTGCTCGCAGCAGCGTCAGATCGACGCGGCCGGTCGCCAGCTCCGCCGCTGCCGGCTCGAGACAGCCGCGCAGGAAAGTGATTTCCTTGATGTCCTGCACCGTGATGGGTGCGATCACATGACCGTGACGCCGCCGCGGGATCACCAGGCCGTCCTGGGAAAGGCGGATCAGCGCCGCGCGCACGGCGGCGATTCCCACGCCGAAGCGTTTGACCAACTGGGTCTCCGAGACCACATCGCCCGGCTTCAGGCCGAAGGTCACGATCTCGAAGCGGATCCTCTCGTAGGCCTGCTGCCGCAGCGGCGATTGCAATACCGGCTCAGCCGCTGGTTTCGCAGCGCGAGCCGTGGACGGCGGTGCGCCTGTCTCTGTCCTCGTTTTCAGGGCGGTGATTCGCGAACGCTTTTTTCTGGCGGTGACCATGCTCGGTGCTCTCTCGATTCCGGGTGTTGCCGAGGGCGGACTTTACCGCCTGCGGTACCGGCGCGTCGCGCGTGTCGCGTGCGCGATGGACGGGCCGTCCATGACCGGAAAGTGCCGGAAGAGTCTGCGCATCACCATCGAGCTGATCGTAACATGTCATTAAAATTCGTTGAAATGTCAGTTGTCGTGCGCGACGCCCCTGCCGCGGGCGGCGCGCAGCAGTTCCGCTCGTCGCAGCAGTTTTTCCCGCGGCGCCCCGGGGCGAGCGGCGGCTACCTCGGCGGCGTCGATCGCGCGCCAACCGGCAAAGTCGACCGTGTCGACACCCCTTTCCCCGAGCAGCGCACGTAGGCCGGCACGCCCCGGCTTGTCGCTCCCGCCGATCGTGGCGATGCGCGCCGCTAGCTCGAAGGCCGGCTGACGGTTGCTGCCGATAGTCCCGGTCGGTGGCCGACCCGCCCAACCGCAGCAGTACAGGCCAGGCAAGATTTCGCCGTTCTCGTTGGCCAGCACGCCGCCGGCTGCGTCGAAAGGCACGCCAGCAATCGGTCGAACCCGATAACCGATGCAACTCACCACCAGGGTGCAGGGATGCTCGAAGTACTCGCCGGTTCCCGACCATCCGGCCGTGCCGTAGACGGTGCGCTCGAAGCGAATCCCGGTGACGCGCTGCCCGCCGAGTACGGCTACCGGCCGGGCCTGGAACTGCAAATGCAGGTGTTTGTTGCCTGCTTGCGGCACGTGGGCTGCGAAGCCGGCAAGCACTCCGAGCACCTTGGCGAGTACCGGCCCGACCGAGGCGAGGTCTGCGGACGCTGGCATCTGCGCCGGCTCGACGGTGGTCGACACACCCGCAAGGGAGCCGAGTTCGCCGAGTTCCTTGAGGCTGAAGCCGACGTCGAGTGGACCGCGACGCCCGACAATGCGGCATTCGCGTGGTCCGTCCTCCCGGATCAGCGCTGCCGCTTCGGCGGAAATGTCGGAAGCCTGCAGTTCGGCGGCCGAACGCAGCAGCACACGGGCGACATCGATGGCGACATTGCCATTGCCGATGATCACCGCCGATCCGCCGTCGACTGCTGGCGGGTCATCCACGAAGTCCGGATGGCCGTTGTACCAGCTGACGAACCGGCCGGCGCCGTAGACACCCGGCAGGTCTTCGCCGGGGATCCCAAGCCGTCGGTCGACGTCTGCGCCGGTTGCGAGCACTACCGCGTCGTACAACTCGCGCAATTGTTCGATGGTGACCGTGCTGCCCAACTCGACGTTGCCGAAGAACCCGAGATCGGCTGTGGCGTGCAGGGCCGCGAAGCGCCGCCAGACTTGCTTGGTTGTCTGATGATCCGGCGCCACACCGTAACGGACCAGGCCATAAGGAGTCGGCAGCCGTTCAATGAGATCGACTTCGAGCTCTTTGCCGAGCCGGGCGTACAAACCCTCGGCAACATAGTAGGCGGAGGGCCCCGCGCCGACGATCGCGACCTTCATTGGTGGATCCGCCCGCCCGGTCATCCTGCCGGTCTCAATCGCCGACGCCAGGATCCGCCGAGAAATGCTGCTCGTACTTGTCCGGCGCGCCCGACATGGCGTCGGCATCGCCGAAAGGCCGGCCGCGGGAGGTGATCTTCGGCCAGAGCCGCGACATGCGCGCGTTCAGCTCGACCCATCGAGGTTCGACCAGCTTGTCCGGCAGAATCGCGCCGGCCGGACATTCGTTCTCGCAGACGCCGCAGTCGATGCAGATCTCGGGGACGATGGCGAGCATGACCTTGCCTTCGACGAACGCATCCACCGGACAGACGTCGACACAGTCCTGGTATTTGCAGCGGATGCACTGCTCGGTTACGACGTAGGTCATCGGCTGTTCCGCATCAGATGAAGGCCGCGATGTCAGCCAGCGGCTTCTTGATCGTGGCGTGTACCGGAATCGTCGTCGACGCCGCCGGGTAGCCGGTGACCAGCAGCAGGAACGGCCGTTCGCTGTCGGGACGGTCGCACAGACCGTTGAGGAAGTTCATGGGTTTCGGCGTGTGCGTAAGCGTCGCGAGTCCTGCGTGATGCAGCGCCGCGATGAGAAAACCGGTAGCGATCCCGACAGATTCGGTGACGTAATAGTTCTGGCGGTCCAGCCCTGCACGCACGCCGCCGCGACGCTGCGCGAAGACGGCGATGATCCACGGCGCGAGTTCCAGATAGGGCTTGTCGGCGTCGGTGCCGAGCGGCGCGAGCGCCTCCAGCCACTCCGTGCCGCCCTTGCCGGCGTAGAAGTTCCGCTCCTCTGCTTCCGCCTGTTCGCGCAGTGCCTTCTTCTTCTCTGCGCTGCCGATCACGCTGAAAAACCACGGCTGGTGATTCGCGCCGTTCGGCGCGGTGCCCGCTGCCAGCAGGCAGTGTTCGATGATGCGCCGATCAACGGGCCGGTCCGAGAATTGACGCACGGTGTGCCGTCGACGGATTTCCGCATGAAATTGCGCGGCGCGCTCAACCATGTCTGCGGGCGGGTACTCGATGTAGTCCTCGAGCGGAACGCGATCGTGTTCTTTCATGATGGATTGCCTGGATGAAAAAGCCGTCTGCCAACCGTTCAGTCGAGAAAGACCACCGCACGCGCGGCCAGCTTCAGTTCGCCGGCGTCATTGCGCACCTCGACCGCCAGCTCGAGCTCGCCCGCCTCGCCGGCGGACGACTTGGCGGCAATCCGGGCATGGCAGCGCAGGCGTTCGTGCAGGCGGGTGATCGCCATGAAGCGCGCCTCGAACTGCCGCAGCGCACCCGGCCGGACCCAGTCGGTGAGCAGCCGTCCGGCAGCCGCCATCACCAGCATGCCGTGCGCAAAGACGTCGGGCTGTCCGGCACTACGGGCGAAATCACTGTCGAGGTGTATCGCGTTGCGATCGCCGGAGGCGCCGGCAAAATAAGCCAGCGTCGCACGGGAAATGGGCGGCAGCTCGAGCACCGGCAACTCGTGGCCGACATCGACTGAACGGTAGCGGGGAGCAAGGCTCATGGCGCATTCCCGACCGGCGTTGCGTGGCGCAGCACCAGTGTTTCGCGCAGCTCCGCCACCTTGCGGCCCCGATCGTCGAATACGCCGCTTTCACGAACCACGAACTCGAGCGCTCCGCCTTTCTTGGCATAGATGTCGACGATCTTCGAGCGGATGGTGAGCCGGTCGCCCGCGCAGACCGGCTCGTGGTAGCGGAACGACTGCTCGCCATGAAGTATTTCTTTGGGATCGGCGCCCATTTCGCGCAGGTGGGCCGTCTGATCCTCCATGTCGTAACTGAGGCCGAACAGGAATGTCGGTGGCGCAAGCAGACCGCGATAACCCGCGGCACGCGCAGCCGCCTCGTCGATGAACAGCGGGTTCGTCTCGCCGATCGCCCGGGCGAACCCCCGCAGCCGCCAGCGGTCGACATCGACCTCGAGCGGCGGCAGTTCGTGGCCTATGTAGTCGCGGTTCAGCATTAGCCCGCCCGCTCGTACATGGTGATTACGCAGGCGCCGCCGAGACCGAGGTTGTGCTGCAGCGCGAGTCGCGCGCCTTCCACCTGACGGGGACCACATTCGCCGCGCAGCTGCCAATTGAGTTCCGCACATTGTGCGAGACCCGTGGCGCCAAGCGGATGTCCCTTCGACAACAGACCGCCTGACGGGTTGGTGACGATCCGGCCGCCGTAGGTGTTGTCGCCGTCGCTGATGAACTTCTCGGCCTCGCCCTCCGCGCACAGGCCGATCGATTCATAGGTCAGAAGCTCGTTGACGGTGAAGCAGTCGTGCAGCTCGACGACATCGACATCTCCGGGGCCGATGCCCGCGGCTTCGTAAACGGATCGTGCGGTGTCGCGTGCCATCTCATAGCCCACGCAACTGATCGCGCTGCGATTGTCGAAAGTCGCCGGCGAGTCGGTCTGACATGCCTGGGCGCGAATGGTGACGCGGATCGGCAGGGAGTGCCGCAGCGCGAATTCACGCGTGCAGACGATCGCCGCGGCGGCACCGCAGGTCGGCGGACAGCATTGCAGGCGCGTCAGAAGACCGTACATTGGCGGCGATTCGAGCACCTGCTCCGGGGTTACCGGATCACGGAAGATTGCCCGCTCGTTGAATGCGGCGTGGCGGCGCGCCTTGCTGGCGATGGCGGCGAATGCCCGCGGCGAGGTTCCGTGCCGTTCGGCGTACTCGACGCCGGCGGCACCGAACAGTCGGATCGCGAGCGGCGCTTTCGATGGACCCTGCAGATCTTCGATGACGTCGAGGAAGCGGTCGAGCGGGCCGGGTCTGTCCTGCCAGACCGTGTCGAGGGCGCCGGGTGCCATCTGCTCGAAACCGAGCGCGAGTGCGCAGTCGGTCACGCCGCTTGCCACCGCTTGCCGGGCGAGGAACAGCGCTGACGAACCGGTGGAGCATGCGTTGTTGACGTTGAAGATGGGCACAGTGGACATGCCGACTTCATAGAGCGCACGTTGTCCGCTGGTCGTGTCGCCATAGCAGTAGCCGACATAGGCTTGGCCGACATCGCGATAGTCGAGGCCGGCATCCGCCAACGCATCGCGGACGGCGGTGGCACCGAGCACCGTGTACGGCGTCTTGGCGCTCGGCTTGAGAAATGGCGTCATACCTACGCCTGCGACCACAACATCGTTGGACATGGAAAACCTCCGGCTCCTTGCTGCTTTGTTCAATGGCTGCGCCGGCGTGCGGCGTCAGAACACATGTTGACCGCCGACGCCTTGGCTACGCGCCTGTCGCTCGAGGTACGCCGCAGCGACGAGATCCTGCGCGAGCAATCCGATCGACTTGAATATCGTGACTTCATCGTCGCTGCTGCGACCGTTGATCAGGCCATCGACGAGTTGACCGAGTTCACCGCGCAGCTGCGCCGCGCTGATCGCACCGGCCGCGATCGCCTGCACGATCTCCCCGGCATCACGTAGTGCGTACTCGATTTGATCGACATAAACGCCTGCAGCGGCAATGAGAGCGATATCCGCCTCGGCGCTGTTCGCGTCGTGTGAGCCGATGAGGTTGAGGTGGGTGCCCGGGCGGATCCACTGGCCGGCGATGATTGGCGTGCTGGCGGCTGTGGTGGCGCAGACGATGTCGGCGACGCCGCAGGCCCGCGCGGCGTCCGCCTCGAAGTCGACCGTGATGCTGCGTTGCTCCCGCTGCGCCGCCGCGAACGCGCTGCCGCGCTCGGTCGAGCGGCTCCAGACGACGACCCGCTCTATGTTTCGTACACGGCAGATGGCATCGATATGTTCAGACGCCTGAACACCATTGCCGAATACCGCCAGCGTCCTCGCGTCTGTACGTGCGAGCAAGCTGGTTGCGAGAGCCGAGGTTGCGGCGGTGCGCAGCGCGGTGAGCGTGGCACCGTGGATCACGGCGATCGGCGCGCCGCTTCCGGCATCGAACACCAGCAGCACGCCGTTGAGCGTGGGAAGGCCCCGTGCGGCGTTGCCGGGCATCACGCTCATGACCTTGCAGCCGAAGGTCCGCGGCTCCAGGCAAGAGCCCGGCATGGTGCCGAGAAAGCCTGACTTGTCGATCAGGGCGTGCGTGGCACGCGGCGAGAGGGCCACCTGCCGCCGACTCACGGCCCGCATGGCATCGGCCATCAATTCGATGCAGTGGTCCATGGGCAGCAGCGCGCGTACGGCTGCCGCGTTGATCACTTGCAATGCGGAGCTCTCCATGACTTAACGCCACACCGTGCGCGCGACCCGCAGCCAGTTGAGTCCAAGTATCTTGTCGACCGCCGGCTGCGGATAGCCGCGCTGCGCGAGGGCGGCGGCAATCTGCGGAAACCGCTCGGGCTCGACCATCGGCATGTCCACGGTGAAGTTCAGACCCTTGGGCAGGGCGCCGCCGCTGAGCGCCACGAAATAGCGGAAGGTCGCCGCGTTGTCGTAGACGTAGTCGAGCGAGATGCCTACGTGATCGGCGCCGACCAGCTGCACGCAGTGGTCGATGTGCTCGACGTATGCAGCAACCGACCCGTCCTTGCGTGCGTTCATCATCGCCGAGATTCCGGTGATGCCGACCACGCCGCCCTGCGCGGCGCAGGCACGGATCTGCTCGTCGGTGACTCCGCGGGGATGCTCGTGGATGGCGGCTGCATTCGTGTGCGAGATGATGACCGGCTGCGTCGAGGCGTCCATGATCTCGCGGGTGGCGCGACGGCCGGTATGCGCGCAGTCGACGATCATGCCGACACGGTTCATCGCGGTGATCAGCCGCCTGCCGAAAGCGGTGAGCCCGCCGTTGCGCTCCTCGAGACAGCCATCGGCGGCGGCGCTGGCGTGGTTGTATGCCAGCAGCATGTGGCGGACGCCGAGCTGGTAATAGCTCTCGATGAGACCAGCGTCATCACCAAGTGCGCCGATCCCCTGGAAGTTGAACATCACCGCCAGACGGCCTTGCCGCCGCGCTGCGAAGATGTCATCCACGCTGCGCACCATCGCGTATACGTCGGGCTCCGCCTGGATCTGACTGCGGATGCCGGCAATGCGACGCAGAGTCGGGACGATGCCCGCATCCGGGCCGTCGCCGCTGACCGACAGCGAGACGAAGTGCACGCCAGCTGCGCGGTAGCGGGGCAGCAGTTCGCGCCGCAGCAGCGGATCGCCGATGTCGCCATAGGGCACGGTGAAGTCGCCCACGCAGGCGGGAATCGCAGCCGCCGCGCCGGTGTCCTGCTCAGCGGCCATCGATGCCGCCCCGCGAAGACGGCTGTGGTGGGCAAAGTCTTGGTGAAATGTTATACATGACTTCGTGAACTTTTAACGAATGACCGACGGACTGTCAAACCGGCACGCATGACGCCCCTTGCTGCAGCTCAGGACTTCCGCCCCACGCCGGGCCCCGCTGCGGGCCTTCGATGCGTCTGTCCTGCAGGGGTCAAAGCATGAGTGCGCTGGCGGGTCTGCGGGTGGTGGAATTCGACGGCATCGGGCCCGCGCCATTCTGCGGCAAGCTCCTCGCCGAGCATGGCGCATCGGTGATTCGGGTCGGTCGGCCCGGGGGGCAGCCCAACGGCATCTCCGCCGGTGATGCCGATCCGCTGCTGCAGGGGCGCCCGACCCTCGAGCTCGACCTGAAGCTCGACGCAGATCGTCGCCTGGTGCTCGACCTGCTGGCCGGGGCGGACGCCCTGATCGAGGGTTTCCGTCCGGGCGTCATGGAGCGGCTCGGCCTCGGTCCCGACGAGGTGCTCGCGATCAATCCGCGAATCGTCTACGGCCGCATCACCGGCTACGGACAAACCGGACCGCTTTCGCGGCATCCGGGCCACGACATCAACTACATCGCGCTCACCGGCGCGCTGCACGCGATCGGGTCTGCCGCGGAACCGCCGCCGCCGCCCCTGAACCTGGTGGGCGACTACGGCGGTGGCGCGATGCTGCTGGCGTTCGGAATGCTGGCGGCGCACGTGCACGCGCTGCGCTCAGGGCGCGGACAAGTGGTCGATGCGGCGATGCTCGATGCCACGCTGCAGCTGATGTCGCCGGTGTTCGGCTGGATGAATGCCGGCATGTGGTCCATGCAGCGCGAGACGAATTTTCTCGACGGCAGCGCGCCGTTCTACCGCACGTATCGCACTGCGGACGGTGGCTTTCTCGCTGTGGGTGCGATCGAACCCAAGTTTTATGCGGTCTTCCGCCAGGTGATGGGTCTTTCCGAGCCGCTGTTTGACGCTCAGATGGACCGCTCACTGTGGCCGGCGATGCGCGAGCGGATCGCGCAGATCGTCGTCTCGCGAACGCTCGAGGACTGGCAAGCGGCCATTGCGGTGCCTGATGCCTGTCTCTCGCCGGTGTTGTCCTGCGAACTCGCCGCGTCGCACCCGCAGGTGCTCGCCCGTCAAGCGCTGCGTCGCCACTCCGATGGCACGTTGCATGTTGCTCCTGCGCCCCGCCTGTCGGCGACGCCGCCTGTGACCGCCGAGCCCGTCGACGCGGGGCCGTCGCTCGACGAGGTGCTTGCCGCGTGGCCGCTCGAAGCAGCACAGCGTAGCCGGCTCGCCAGTCGTCGATGAGCGCCAGCGTGTACATTCGTTGCTGCAGCAGATCAGCGAGGCGATGACGGCATGACGGACTTCACACCGAGCGCGCGGGCACTGGAGCTCGAGGCACGGACGCAGCGCTTCATTGCCGAGAAGATCATTCCGCTCGAGTCGGCGCCGCGCTTCCAGGGGCCGCTCACTCACGATGCGGTGCAGGAATTGCGCAGCCTCGCCCGCCAAGCCGGGCTGCTCGCTCCGCAGGCCGCGGTCGAGTGGGGTGGTCAGGGCCTTGACCATCGCGACATCGCCGTCGTGCTGCGCGCCAGTGGTTACTCGCTGCTCGGTCCGGTGGCGATGAACTGCATGGCGCCGGACGAGGGCAACATGCACTTGCTTGAGCGCATTGCCACGCCGGCGCAGAAGCAGCGCTTCCTCGCGCCGCTCGCCGCCGGCGTTATTCGCTCCTCGTTCCTGATGAGCGAGCCGGACGGCGGCGCCGGCTCCGACCCCGACCTCATGCGTACCCATGCGGTTGAGTGCGATGACCACTGGCTCATCAACGGCGCCAAGTGGTTCATCACCGGCGCAGAGGGCGCGGCGCTCGCCATCGTCATGGCCCGTACCGGAGAGCGGCGCTCAACCATGTTCCTCGTGCCGCTGCCCGACCCCGGCGTACGGATCGAGCGGCTGATGCACACCGTCGATCACACCATGCCGGGCGGCCACGGCGTGCTCACACTGCAGGATGTCAGGGTGCCGAAGGAGCTGGTGCTCGGCACACCGCACGAGGGTTTCCGGAATGCGCAGGTGCGTCTCGCGCCGGCGCGGCTCACGCACTGCATGCGCTGGTGGGGCGCCGCCCTGCGCGCGCATCACATCGCCACCGCCTATGCCTGTCGGCGCCAGGCTTTCGGCAAGCCGCTCATCGACCACGAGGGCGTCGGCTTTTCCCTTGCACGCAACGAGATCGACCTGCGGCAGACCCAGCTCATGATCGACCACGTCGCCTGGACGCTGGACCAGGGCAGCCGTGCCTCCGCCGATTCGAGCATGGCGAAGTTCAGCTGCGCGGAGACGCTGTTCGAGGTCGTCGACCGCTGTGTACAGGTGCTCGGCGGCAGTGGCATCGTCGATGAAACCCCGGTATCGAAGATCTGGCGCGAAATCCGCGCCTTCCGCGTCTACGATGGGCCGTCAGAGGTGCATCTGCATTCGCTCGCGCAGCGGCTCAAGCGCAAAACCCTCAGCGCTTGATCACCACGAACACCAGCCCTGTGGCGATGAATATCAGCGAGATGCCGACCGAGTTGTCCTCGGCGCAGGTGACAAGCAGGGTACCGTCTGCGGTTACGGCGAGCCCGGTGGGGCGGGCGGTGGCATGGCGCGGTGGTGGGAAACCTGCGCGTACTCTGCAGCCGGGCTGGATCATAAAATGATGCGTGCCGGGCCGACTTTGAGGGACCGCGCGGATGATGTTCATTCACGGCGCCTCGAACTCCGCCGCGAGTTCCTGCACGTAGCTTCGATAGCTGAATACGCGCCCGCGGCGGCGATTCGTGATTTCGCCTACGACCCCGATGCGCTCAAGGTGAGCTAGCGATTTGTTCACCGTTGCTGCTGTCAGCCCGGTTGCCTTCACCAGCGACGTCGCCGTTGCGATGGGTTGACGCTGCAACGATTCATGGACGGCGAGTGCGGAGGCCGCGGCGCGCCCGAGGCGCGCTATCCGATCACGATCGGCGTTGACGAGCGCCAGCAGAGTGTTTGCGGTGGTCACGGCCTGCATCGCACTTGCTTCGACACCCTCCGCAAAGAAATCGAGCCAGCGTTCCCAGTCACCGTGCAGGCGCACCTCGTTCAACAATTCGTAGTAGAGCGCCCGGTGCTTCCTGAAGTAGAGGCTGGGGTAGAGCATGGGTTCACGCAGTACCCGGTCGGCCACCAACTGCAGCACGATGAGCAGTCGGCCGATGCGTCCGTTGCCGTCGAGGAAAGGGTGGATGGTTTCGAACTGCACGTGTGCAAGCGCCGCTTTCAGCAGCGGCGGCACGGGTTCCGGGTCGTTATTGAGAAACCGCTCAAGAGGAGCCAGGCAATTCGGGATTTCCTCCGGCGGCGGCGGGACAAACACTGCGTTCCCCGGCCGGGTACCGCCGATCCATACCTGCGTGCGGCGCAGTTCACCGGGCGCCTTGGCCTTGCCGCCGGGATGCGAGAGCAGCACCTGGTGCATTTCACAGATCAGACGGGTGCACATGGGCAGACCGCTACGCAGCCTGCCAAGTCCAAGCTCCAGCGCCGCTACGCAGCGGCTTACCTCACGGGCGTCCTCCATGGGCACGCCCGGCTCCTCGTCGATCTCGTAAAGGAGCAGATCGGCCAGCGACGATTGGGTGCCTTCGATCTGCGAGGACAGGACTGCTTCCTTGCGGATGAAGCTGTAGAGCAGCAAACCCGCATTGGGGAGCAGGACGCTGACGGCATCGAGTCGGCCCAGCGACAAGAGAGCGGCATCGAACCTGTGCCTCAGGGCCGACGACCACTCGAGCGGCGGCTCGGGCGGCAGCGGCGTCGGGATAAAGGCCTTGAACGCTTCACCAGCCGTTGAGACGGTGATGTATCGGCCGGGTTGGGCTCGAAGCATGGGCAACTCGATCCTGAAACAAGGACCCGCCTTATTTTATGTTAACTCATTAACCTAAATCGACAGAATCTCGCGATGCTCTTGAGTCGCGATGGCGAGCCCGGTGGGGCGGGCGGTGGCATGGCGCGGTGGTGGGAAACCTGCGCGCACTCTGCAGCCGGGCTAGATCATAAAATGATGCGTGCCGGGCCGACTTTGAGGGACCGCGCGGGTGATGTTCATTCACGGTGCGAGTTGCTCCGTGGTTCGTAGTACAGGGACCGGGGTTTCCCCGGAACTGTTGAAAATAGTGAGGGCTTGCTTATAATAATCGGCGTGAGCTCGTCTGCCGAAAACCCAACTCCCAGTCGCCGCGGACGGCCAGTCGATCCGGACGCCCGTGCCACGCGGATCCGGCAGATTCTGGATGGCGCGCGACGCTGCTTCCTGCGCAAGGGCTTCCACGCGTCCAGTACGGCGGAGATCAGCGCCGAAGCTGGCGTGAGCGTCGCCAATCTCTACCAGTACTTCCCCACCAAGGACGATCTCGTGCTCGCGCTCGTAGAAGACGACCTGCGCTGCGATCTAGAGCTCGTCGCCATGGTGGCTCATGCGCCGACCTTGCGCGAGGGCCTGCAGGCAGCCATCGCAGCCATGCTTGCGGACACCGGGCTTTCGGACCTGTCGCGGCTGCGCCTCGACGTGCTGACCGAGGCCACACGCCGACCGGCGGTGGCGACTGCCGTGCGCGCCGCTGAAGAAAAGATGACCGCGGCGATCGCAACACTGCTCGAGCGCGCCCGCAACGACGGCGAGATCGATGGGCGGATGGATCCGCGGACCGCGGCTACCCTGATCCTCGCGTTGATCGACGGCCTCGGCTGCCGCTTCGCCTTTCAAGCGGAAGGAATCGACGCCCAGGGCCAGTCCAGCACCCTGTTCATCCTTCGCGCCCTCGGCGCGCGCGGCGATTGATTCCGTGACCCCCACGAAA
>JBIKVA010000191.1:0-5385 GCA_044357085.1 Steroidobacteraceae bacterium
GACACTTCGACAGGATCCTGCTCGACCCGCCGCGCGCCGGCGCCATCGAAGTGCTGCCGCGCCTCGCCGAACTCGGTGCGGCGCGGATGGTCTACGTGAGTTGCCACCCTGGCACCCTTGCCCGCGATCTCGGCGTGCTCGTCCACGAGTACGGGTATCGCCTCGCTGCCGCCGGTGTGGTGGACATGTTCCCGCACACCAACCACGTGGAGTCGATTGCGGTGCTCGACAAGGCCGCGCCGGAGAAATCGCGATGACGCTGGGTCCGTTGATGATCGACCTCGAGGGTACGACGCTGCAGCCCATCGAGCGCGAACTGCTGCAGCACCCGCTGGTCGGCAGCGTGATCCTGTTCGCGCGCAACTACGCCGATCCCGCGCAATTGCAGCAACTGGTCGCCGATATCCACGCGGTGCGTTCCCCGGCACTGATCGTCGGCGTCGACCACGAAGGCGGGCGCGTACAAAGATTTCGCGAAGGCTTCTCGCGTCTGCCGCCGCTGCGGCGCATCGGTCACGAGTACGATGTCTCGCCCCGTGCCGGTCTTGCGCTCGCGCGCGAACTGGGCTGGCTGATGGCGGCGGAGTTGCGTGCGGTCGGCGTCGACCTGTCTTTCGCACCCTGCGTCGACCTCGACTACGGCGTCAGCGAAGTGATCGGCGACCGGGCCTTGCACGCAAAGCCGGGTGTGGTGGGCGAACTCGCCGTCGCCTACATGCACGGCATGCGCGCCGCTGGCATGGTTGCCACTGCCAAGCACTTTCCCGGACACGGCGCCGTAGCAGCCGACTCTCACCATGCCTTGCCGGTTGATCGGCGCACGCTCGCCGACCTCGAGCCGGACATCTCCCCCTACCGCCTGCTGATCACCAACGGACTCGCCGGCGTGATGGTCGCGCACGTGCTCTATCCCGAGATCGACGAGGTCCCGGCGAGTGCATCCCGGCGCTGGATCCGCGGCTTCCTGCGCAACGAATTGCGTTTCCAGGGAGTGGTCTTCGCCGACGACCTGTCGATGGCAGGTGCTGCCGCGGTCGGCGGCATCGTCGAACGCGCGCAGCGGGCGCTCGAGGCAGGTTGCGACGTGTTGCCGGTCTGCAATCATCGCGACAGCGTCATCGCGCTGCTGCAGGGCTGGCGGCCGTCCGACGACGCCGCCGCGGCGCTGCGACGCGTCCGCATGCGTGGCCGCGGACAGTGGTCGCGGGAGAGTCTGCGCGCGGCGCCCGAATGGAGTGCTGCCCAGCATCTGCTGGAGCGTTGTACGGCGCCGCCCGATCTGAAACTGGTCTGACCCGCCAGGCCGCCGGTTTCCGGGCAGCTATTTTCCCGCTGGCGTGATCACTGCGATCACGCCAAGACCCGGGTGGTCGTAGTAGTTCTTTTCGTTGAAACGGATGCGGCGGATCTCGCTCATCTGCAGCGTCGAGCCACCCTCGGGCGTGTAGCGGAGATTCATGCCGAAGTGCAGCAACGCCCCGCGCTCCAGCAGGAACGTGCCGCCGAGCCCGGGTACCCGTACGCCCAACTGGTCGACGGGCAGACCGCCGCGGGCTCCCCAACTGCTCGCCGTCTGCGTCCAGCCGGCATGCGCCAGCACCCGATAGCCCGTCGCCGCGAGTTTCTGGCGGGCGCCCGAGAGTTGCAGCTTCGCCGGCGGCAGCGCGCCGGCGAAGCGCGCGACCTGGGTCGCGCCCTGGGCCGTGTCGCCGGTTGCGGAGCGCGACGCTACGGCGCCGGGTTCGCCTTCGCGCGGGCCGTTCAGCCTGAAGACCAGCACCTCGACGTTGTAGAGGCTGGCCGCCGTGCCCTGGGCGGTGGCGGGAGAGGCTGCCAGACCTGAGCCCGTGACGAGCAGCAGGGCGAGCAGATGCAAGAGCGGTCGGGCGCGCATGGGCCGATGATAGCCGAGGCGGGCCGTGGTCATGTCCCGGCCCTGGTCATGCGGGCGCAGAGAGCTTGCGCAGCAGATCGCCCACGAACTCGTAGCGCTCCGCCTCGTCGTCGAGATCGCGCGAGATACGCAGCTTCAGCGGCCCCTCGAGTCGATACTCCCGCGAACGGTCCTGGATGAGCCGGATCACCGCCCGCGGATCGATGCGGTTCTCGGCCTCGAACATCAGGTAGCCGCCGTGGGCGCCGAAGTCGAGACGGCGGATACCGAGGCGCTTCGCGATCAATCGCAGGCGGGCATTGCGCAGCAGGTTCTGGGTCTGGGGCGGCAGTTCACCGAAGCGGTCGACGAGCTCGGCGGTGAGTTCGTCGAGTCCGTCGTCTTCAGTGGCTGCCGCGATGCGCTTGTAGAGCGCGAGCCGTACATGCACGTCGGCCACGAAGTTCTCGGGCAGCAGCGCCGGTACCCGCAGTTCGATCTCCGACTGCGAGGCGAGCGGAGCCTCGAGGTCGAGCTTGCGTCCGTCCTTCATGGCCTTCACGGCCCGATCGAGCATGTCGAGGTACATGGTGAGCCCGACTTCGGTCATCTCGCCGCTCTGCTCCTCGCCGAGCAGTTCGCCCGCGCCGCGGATCTCGAGATCGTGGGTGGCGAGCACGAACCCCGCGCCGAGGTCCTCCAGCGATTCGATCGCCTCGAGGCGCTTCAGGGCATCGCCGGCGAGCGATTTCCGGGAGGGAATGAGCAGGTATGCATAGGCCTGATGATGCGAGCGGCCCACCCGGCCGCGCATCTGGTGCAGCTGTGCCAGACCGAAGCGGTCGGCACGATCGATGAGGATGGTATTGGCGCTCGGGACGTCGATGCCGCTCTCGATGATGGTGGTGCAGACGAGAATATCGAAGCGGCGATGGTAGAAGTCGACCATCAGCTGCTCCAGTTCCCGCTCGCGCATCTGTCCGTGGCCGACCCGGATGTTGGCCTCGGGCACGATCTTGGCGAGATCTGCTGCGACTTTCTCGATGTCGCGCACCTCGTTGTGCACGAAGTACACCTGTCCGCCACGGCGCAGTTCGCGCAGGATGGCCTCGCGCACTGTGGTGTCGCTCCACTCGCTCACGAAGGTCTTGATGGCGAGCCGCTCGGCCGGCGGGGTGGCGATCAGCGACAGCTCGCGCAGGCCACCGAGCGCCATGTTCAGCGTGCGCGGGATGGGGGTTGCCGTCAGGGTGAGCACATGCACCTCGGCCCGCAGGGCCTTCAGGCGTTCCTTGTCGCGCACGCCGAAGCGATGCTCCTCGTCGACAATGATCAGGCCGAGATTCTTGAAGCGCGCATCGGCATGCAGCAGCCGGTGCGTGGCGATGAGGATGTCCACCGTGCCCTTCTCGATGCCCTCGAGCACCGCCGCGGATTCACGCGTCGAGCGGAACCGCGACAGCGACTCGATGCGCACCGGCCAGTCGGCGAAACGGTCGGCGAAATTGGCGGCATGCTGCTGCGCGAGCAGTGTGGTCGGCACGAGTACCACCACCTGCCTGCCTGCCTGAACGGCGACGAAGGCGGCGCGCATCGCGACCTCGGTCTTGCCGAAACCGACGTCGCCGCAGACGATCCGGTCCATGGGCTGTTCGGAGTCGAGGTCGGCGACCACCTTGCCGATCGCTTCCGCCTGATCGGCCGTTTCCTCGAACGGAAAGGCGTTGGCGAAGGCCTGGTATTCGAGTTCGCGGGCGGCGAGACGCAGGCCGCGTTGCGCCTTGCGTCGCGCATAGAGGTCGAGCAGTTCGGCGGCGACATCACGGACTTTCTCCGCAGCGCGTCGTCGGGCCCGACTCCACTGGTCGGTGCCGAGCTTGTGCAGCGGCGCCGCCTCGGGTGCGGCGCCCGAGTATCGACTGACGAGCTGCAGCGAGTGCACCGGGACGTAGAGGCGATCGCCGCCCTGGTACTCGAGCACCAGGAATTCGCCGCTCTGGCCGCCGACCTCCATGACCTGCAGCCCGACATAACGGCCGACCCCGTATTCCTCGTGCACCACCGGAGCGCCGGCACTGAGGGTCTGCAGGTCGCGCAGGATCGCATTCGGATCCGCGGTGACCTTGCGACGCCGCCGCTCCTGGCGTGCCCGGGTGCCGAAGAGCTGTGACTCCGAAAGTACGCTGAGCGGGGGGTCTTCGAGAGTGAGTCCCGCGAGTTCTGGCGCCACCGTGAGGGCGAGGCGGTCGGTGCTGCCGACGAACTGCTGCCAGCCGTCGCAGGCGCCTGCGCGCAGATTTGCGCCGCGCAGCAGTTCGCCGAGCACTTCGCGGCGGCCGGGGGAGTCTGCGGCAAGCAGCACCCTCCCGGGATGGCTCGCGAGGAAAGCCTGCAGCGGCGCCAGCGGCTTCTCTGCCCGCGCATCGAGACGCAGCTCCTGCGGCAGGCGCGAGCCGAAATCGCAGCCATCGGCGTCCGCCGCTGCCGAACGGAAGGTGTCGACGACGATGCGCGGACGGGCAGCGATGCCGCTCCCGATCCGCGCGCCGTCGATGAAGAGTTCGTCGGGCCTGAGCAGTGGCCTTTCGATGTCGCCGCAGCGATCGTCGTGTCGCGCCTGCAGCGACTCCCAGGCCCGGGCCACGGCTGCATCGAGACCTCCCGTGAGGTCGACGAGGACCGTCTCCTCCGGCAGGTAGTCGAACAGCGTGTCGGTGGAATCAAAGAAAAGCGGCAGGTAGAACTCGATGCCGGCGGGGGCGATGCCGTCGCTCACGCCGCGGTAGATTGCGCTGCGGGTCGGGTCGCCCTCGAAGCGGGTACGGTAGCGCCGGCGGAAGGCGCGGACCGAATCGCCATCGAGCGGCATCTCGCGCGCGGGGAGCAGACGCACCGAGGCGAGCGAGTCGAGCGAGCGCTGGCTCTGCGGGTCGAAACGGCGGATCGCCTCGATTTCGTCGTCGAAGAGATCGATGCGCAGCGGCGAGTCGGAACCCATCGGATAGACGTCGAGCAGCGAGCCGCGCATCGCGTACTCGCCGGGGCCGGCAACCTGGCTCACGCTCGAGTAGCCCGCCTCGGCAAGCCGCAGCCGAAAGGCCTCGAGTGCCAGCCGCTCGCCGACGCTGAGCGAAAAACTGCGGCTGGCCACGTACTGCCGGGGAGCGAGGCGTTGCAGCAGGGTGTCGACGGTGACCAGGACCAGACCGCGGCGCATCGCGGGCAGTTCGGCGAGCGCCAGCAAGCGTTCGCTGGTGATGTCCGGATGCGGCGAGAACACGTCGTACGGCAGCACCTCGCCATCGGGCAGGGTGAGGATGCGCAGGCTCTGCGACGCGAAGAAACCGAGTTCGGCGCGACGACGCTCGAGGCTGCGGCTGTCGGGCTCGATCACCAGCCACGGGCGAGGGTCGGCGACGGCCGCTTCGGCGAGGGCAAGCGCCGCGGCGCTGCCATGCAGCCCGGTCCAGCGCACCTGCGGGCGCCCGGAATCGGGGAGTAGGGGCCGGAGG
>JBIKVA010000027.1:0-18882 GCA_044357085.1 Steroidobacteraceae bacterium
CATTCCACGCGTACAGGTCGAAGTGCGCCCACGACGGACTTGCAGTGACGAACCGTCGCAGGAACAGGCCGCCGAAGATCGCGCCGGCGAAGCCCGAACTCGCGACGTTGTTGATGTCGGCGATGCGGCTCGAGAGTTCTTCGTCGTACGGATCCCACAGCGGCATCGGCCACACCGGATCGGCTTCGATGTCGCCACAGCGACGGATGGCCTCGACGAGCGCGGGATCGTTGCTGAAGACGGCGGGCAGCTCAGGCCCGAGCGCCACCCTTGCGGCGCCGGTCAGGGTCGCGAAATCCAGCAGCAAGGCGGGTCGCTCGGCATCGGCATCGGTCAACGCATCGGCCAGGACCAGCCGGCCTTCGGCGTCGGTGTTGCCGATCTCCACCGTCAGGCCGCGCCGCGAACGCAGGATGTCCCCCGGGCGATAGGCCTCGCCGCCGACACTGTTTTCCACTGCGGGAACCAGCACGCGCAACCGCACCGGGGCGCGCCGTGCCATCAGGGAGCGCGCCACGCCGAGGGCTATCGCGGCGCCGCCCATGTCCTTTTTCATCAGCGCCATCCCGCTCGAGGGCTTGATGTCGAGTCCGCCGGAATCGAAACAGACGCCTTTTCCGACCAGGGTGACGAGCGGCCGCCCCGGGTCGCCCCAGCGCAGGTCGATGAGCCGCGGCGCCCGGCTGCTGGCACGACCCACCGCGTGAATGAGGGGATAGTTGTGCTCGAGCAGCTGATCGCCCTCGAGGCAACGAAACTGTGCGCCGAATTCCTCTGCCAACTCCCGGGCGGCAGCAGCGAGCTCGGCTGGCCCTAACTCGTTGGCGGGCGCATTGATGAGATCGCGGGCAAAGGCGCAGGCTGCCGTCTGTCGCAAGACGGCGACGGTGTCCTTGCAGGGGGCACGCAACCGCGGACGAGCCGCCGCCGGGAGCGTCGACTTGAACCGGGTGCAGCGATAGCCGCCCGCCAACCAGCCGAGCAGGAACTGGCGTGCAGCTGCATCGGGCAACTCGGAGGCAAGGTGATAGTCACGCGCGGGCAAGCGCTCGACGAGCCCGGCGACATGCCATAGCGTCAGTCGCGACCAGTCGGCCAGCGCGCCGACACCGACCACCGCGCCGCCGATCCCGCCGTCGGCGCACGGCAGCGGCAACACCCTGTGACGCTCGCCCGCAAAGGCGTGCTGCTCGAGCCACGCGGACACCACGGCCGGCTGCGCAGCTTTGAATGCCGCGACATCACCTTCGCGCAACAGCCACAGCGGCAGAGTCCTCGCGCCTTCCGGCGCGAGCAGTGGATCGACAAGCATGCAACGATGTTAGCGTGAAATCGCCAGCCAGAAATCGCCGCGCGGAAATCCCGACCGGGTCTGCCTTGCCGATCCGCCGGATCGTCGTGCGGTCTCGGGTAGCGGGCACGGGTCTCGGGTAGCCGCCACGGCGAGAGCCGCACTGCGGGCTCGTTGACACCGAGCCGGGTAGCGTGTTGCAATTTCGCAATGATTCGTGCCGTTCGCGCCCTTGCCGTCTCGCTGCCGCTCCTTGCGGGCGGCGCGCTATCGCTAGGGCTCGCGCTACCCCTCGAGGGTAGCCGGCGCGGGTCGTTCGTCGGGGGCTGAGCCAAGGGCCAGTACCCGTCGGCGAACGAAGATCGAACAAAACCCCGCACCGGCCGCTCGCCGCTGCGGGGTTTTTTGTTTCAGGACTCAGGTTTTCAAGGCGTTTTTGTTTTTTTGATTTCGAAGCAGATCACACCGGGAGTTTCGCGATGAAGTTGTTTTCGCAGAAGGACGTCGACAAGAAGGCCCTGCGCGGCGCGCGCATTTGCGTGCTGGGCTACGGCAGTCAGGGCCGCGCGCACGCGCTCAACCTCAAGGACAGCGGTTACGACGTCGTCATCGGCGTCCGCAAGGGCGACAGCTGGAAGAAGGCCAAGAAGGACGGGCTGCCGGTTGCCGAACCCGCAGCGGCGGTTGTCGGCGCGGACCTGGTGGCGATGCTCGCCCCGGACCTCGCGCAGAAGTCGCTCTATGAGGCCGTGGCGGGCAACCTCAAGAAGGGTGCGACGCTGCTCTTCGCCCACGGCTTCAACATCCACTTCAAGCAGATCAAGCCCCGCAAGGACCTCGACGTGGTGCTGATCGCTCCCAAGGGACCGGGCGATCTCGTGCGTCGCCAGTACCAGCAGGGACGCGGCGTGCCCTGTCTCATCGCGGTGTTCCAGGACGCCTCCCGCAAGGGTTTCGCCAAGGCGCTCGCCTATGCCCACGGCATCGGCGGTACCCGGGGCGGCGTGCTGCAGACCACTTTCGCGGAAGAGACCGAGACGGATCTCTTCGGCGAACAGGCCGTGCTCTGCGGCGGCGCCACCGAACTCGTGGTCAAGGGCTTCGAAACGCTGGTCGAGGCGGGCTACCAGCCCGAGGTCGCGTACTTCGAGTGCATGCACGAACTCAAGCTGATCGTCGACCTGCTGCACGAAGGCGGCATCTGGAAGATGCACAAGTTCATCTCGGAAACCGCCAAGTACGGTGACCTCACGCGCGGACCGCGTGTCGTCAACAGCCGCACCAAGGCCGAGATGCGCAAGATCCTCAAGGAAATCCAGCAGGGCAAGTTCGCCCGCCAGTGGATCCGCGAGAACGCCACCGGGCGCAAGAAGTACGACAAGATGCTCAAGACCGATCTCAACCGGCAGATCGAGAAGGTCGGCTTCGAGTTGCGCGGCCGCATGCCCTGGCTCGATCAGGGTCGCTGAGCAGAACGGCCGACCACCACCCACGACTGGAGTTGACCCGCCATGACCTCGAATGCCGACCGGGTAATGATCTTCGACACCACGCTGCGTGACGGCGAACAGGCGCCGGGATGCAGCATGACGCAGCCCGAAAAGCTGCGGGTTGCGAAGGCACTGGCCGAACTCGGCGTCGATGTCATCGAGGCGGGCTTTCCGGCCGCCTCGCGCGGCGACTGGGAGGCCGTCAATGCCGTGGCGCGCGAGGTGCAGGGACCCATCATCTGCGGCCTCGCGCGCTGCGATCGCGACGATATCGCCAAGGTGGCGAGCGCCATCGCACCGGCAGCGAAGCAGCGCATCCACGTGTTCCTCGCCACCAGCGCCATCCATCGTCAATACAAGCTCAACATGGCGAAGGACGAGATCATCCGCCGCGCGGTCGAGGGCGTGAAGATCGCGCGCGAGTACTGCGCGGACATCGAGTTCTCGCCCGAGGACGCGTCGCGCACCGAACTCGAGTTCCTCGCGCAAGTGGTCGAGGCGGTGATCGATGCGGGCGCCACCACAGTGAACATCCCGGATACGGTGGGCTACACCGTGCCGCACGAGTTCGCCGAGCTCTTCCGCTACCTGCGCAAGAACGTGCCGAACATCGAGCGCGCGCGTCTCTCGGTGCACTGCCACGACGATCTCGGCATGGCGGTGGCCAACAGCCTGATGGCGGTGGTCGCCGGGGCGCGCCAGGTCGAGTGCACGATCAATGGCATCGGCGAGCGCGCCGGCAACTGCTCGCTCGAGGAAGTGGTCATGGCGCTGCGCACCCGCGAGACGTTCTTCAACGCCTGCACCCACATCAATTCGCAACGGCTCTATCCCGTCTCACGGCTGGTCTCGAGCATCACCGGCATGCCGATCCCGCGCAACAAGGCGGTGGTGGGCGAGAATGCCTTTGCCCACGAGTCCGGCATCCATCAGCACGGCATGCTCAAGCACGCCAGCACCTACGAGATCATGCGGCCCCAGGACGTCGGGCTCACGCGCTCGAGCCTGGTGCTCGGCAAGCACAGCGGGCGACATGCGCTGCGCGAGCGCGTGCGGGAACTCGGCTTCACACTCGAGGATGCCGAGTTCGAGCGCGTCTTCACCGAGTTCAAGGCGCTCGCCGACAAGAAGAAAGAGCTTTTTGACGGCGACATCGAGGCGCTGGTGCTGCGTGCCGAGGAAGGCGATGCCGGCCCCTGGAGTCTCGCCGCGCTGCAGACCAGTTCGTCGGTCGCCGGCGGCGGTCACGCGACGGTCACGCTGCAGAACGTCGATGGTTCGCGGGTGGAGCGCAGCGCCAGCGGCGATGGCCCCGTCGACGCCGCGTTCAAGGCGATCGAGGAAGCCACCGGCGTGCATCCGGTGCTGCAGAAGTTCGAGCTGCGCAGTCTCTCCGAGGGCGAGGACGCACAGGGCGAGGCGGTGGTCTACGTGAACCACAACGACCGCAGCTATCGCGGCGCCAGCGTCACGACCGACATCGTCCAGTCTGCGACGCGCGCCTTCCTGGAGGTGATCAACCGCATCGAGACCTCGCAGCGCGCGCAGGCGGCCTGACCGACAGGCCTCCGAACAGAACGCGCAGTCCCGGCTGCACATCACCGTTCACGTCACAGCATCCACGCCAAACATCCACGCAAAGATATCCACTCAAGAAGAGCAGACATGACCGCACCCAAGACGATGTTCGAGAAGGTCTGGTCGGCCCACGAGGTCGTGCCGGAAAGCGGCGACACTCCCGCCGTGATCTTCATTGACCTGCACCTCACCCACGAGGTCACCTCGCCGCAGGCGTTTGCGCTGCTGCGCGAGCGCGGGCTGCGGGTCCGTCGGCCCGACCTGACCCTTGCCACGATGGACCACGCCACGCCGACACGGACCGAACAAGTGTTCGGCGGCGCGCCGATCACGATCGATTCGGCTGCGAAGCAGATCCGGCAGTTGGAGAAGAACTGCGCGGACTTCGGCATCGAGTTGCTCGGCATGCAGGACGCGCGTCGCGGCATCGTGCACATCATCGGACCCGAACTCGGCGTGACCCAGCCCGGCAAGACGATCGTCTGCGGTGACAGCCACACCTCGACGCACGGTGCCTTCGGTGCTCTCGCCTTCGGCATCGGCACGACCGAAGTCGGGCACGTGTTCGCCACCCAGTGCCTGCTGCAGAAGAAGCCGAAGACATTCGCGGTGGAGGTTTCGGGTCGTCTGTCGCCGGGCGTGACGCCCAAGGACCTCATCCTCGCGATCATCGGTCGGGTCGGCGTCTCCGGCGGTACCGGTCACGTCTTCGAGTACCGTGGCGAGGCGATCCGCGCGATGTCCATGGAGCAGCGCATGACGGTCTGCAACATGTCCATCGAGGCCGGTGCGCGCGCCGGAATGATCGCCCCGGACGAGGTGACCTATGCCTACCTCGCCGATCGTCCGCGTGTCCCGAAGGGCGCCGACTGGGAAGCGGCCCTCGACCGCTGGCGCACGCTGCCGAGCGAGGCCGGCGCGAGCTTCGACAAGAGCGTGCAGATCGACGCGGCGGCGCTCGAGCCGATGGTCACCTATGGCACGAACCCCGGCATGGTCGCCCCGGTGTCGGGCAACGTGCCAGATCGCCGCGGCGACCCGGTTTTCGATGCGGCGATGAAATACATGGGCCTCAACCCCGGCGAGCCGATCCGCAACGCCCCGGTCAACGTGGTGTTCGTCGGCAGTTGCACCAACGGCAGACTGTCCGACCTGCGCGCTGCTGCAGCCGTGCTGCGCGGCCACAAGGTCGCCAGCGGCGTTCACATGCTGGTGGTGCCGGGCTCCCAGGAAGTCAAGCGACTCGCCGAGGCCGAGGGCCTGCACGATGTCTTCCGCGATGCGGGCGCCGAATGGCGCGAATCCGGCTGCTCGATGTGTCTTGGCATGAACGGCGACACGGTCGGCAAGGGCGAGTATTCGGTCAGCACCAGCAACCGCAACTTCGAGGGGCGACAGGGCGTGGGCTCCCGCACGCTCCTCGCCAGCCCGGAAACAGCCGCCGCTTCGGCCATCCGTGGCCGCGTCACCGACCCGCGGGAGTTCCTCAACGCATGAAACCGATCACCACCATCCGCTCACGCACCGTCGTGATGCCGTCGACCAACATCGACACGGACCAGCTCGTTCCGGCGCGATTCCTCACCACGACCTCCAAGGAAGGTCTTGGGGAGGCACTGTTCGCCGACTGGCGCTATGACGCGGCGGGCAAGCCGCGACCGGATTTCATCCTGAACAAGCCCGAGGCCGCCGGCTGCCGCATTCTCGTCGCAGGTCGCAACATCGGCTGCGGTTCATCGCGCGAACATGCGCCGTGGGCGCTGGTCGACTACGGCTTCCAGGCCGTGATCAGCACCGAGATTGCCGATATCTTCCGCAGCAATTCTTTGAAGAACGGCCTGCTGCCGGTGGTCGTCGACGACGCGACCCACGCCTGGCTGATCGCGAATCCCGGCGCGGAGGTGCAAGTCGATCTCGCGACCGCCACCGTGCAGGTGCCGGATCGACCGCCGGTCACCTTCCCGATCGATCCGTTCGCCCGCTACTGCCTCATGAATGGCGTCGACGAGCTCGGGTTCCTGTTGTCGCGGGACGCCGAGATCAAGGCTTACGAGGCGCGTCGAGTCGCATGAAGGGACGGATCGCGGTACTGGGGGGCGATGGCATCGGTCCCGAAGTGGTCGCCGAGGCCGTACGCGTACTTGATGCGGTGGCCAGCCGCTACGGTCACGAGTTCCATCTCGAGGCGCTGCCCTTCGGCGGCGTAGCCATCGACGCCTTCGGCGATGGCCTGCCGCCGCACACGCTGCAAGGCTGTCTTGCCGCCGATGGCGTTCTGCTCGGAGCGATCGGCGGACCCAAATGGGGACCCGACGCGCCCGTGCGCCCGGAGCCCGCGTTGCTGCGTCTGCGATCGGAACTCGGCGTCTATGCAAATCTGCGTCCGATCGCCGTGCAACCGGCGCTGCGCGACGCCTCGCCGATCAAGCCCGAATATCTCGACGGCGTCGATCTGGTGTTCGTCCGCGAGCTGACGGGTGGCATCTATTTCGGTCGCAAGTGGCGCGAGGGCGATCGTGCGGTCGATGAATGCGCCTACTCGGTCGGCGAAATCGAGCGCATCACGCGCGTTGCCGGCCGACTTGCGCAGACGCGGCGCCGCAAGATCACCCAGGTGGACAAGTCGAACGTACTCGAGACCTCGCGGCTCTGGCGCACCGTCAGCGAACGCGTGATCCGCGCCGAGTTCCCCGACGTCGCGATCGAGCACATGTTCGTCGATGCCGCCGCCATGCATCTCATACGTCGGCCGCGCGACTTCGACGTGATCCTTACCGAAAACCTCTTCGGCGACATCCTCACCGACGAGGGCGCGATGCTCGCCGGCTCGCTCGGTGTGCTGCCCTCGGCGGCGCTTGGCGACGGGCGGCGTGGCCTGTACGAGCCCATCCACGGCTCGGCGCCGGATATCGCGGGCCGCGGCATCGCCAACCCCTGCGGCACGATCCTCAGCGCTGCGCTGCTGCTGCGGCATTCGCTCGGGCTCGAGACCGAGGCTGCGGCGATCGAGGCCGCAGTGGCCGCCGCTCTCGCCTCGGGTGCGCGAACGGCCGATATTGCCGGAGCGGGGCATGCGCCCCTGTCGACGCGCGCCATGGGCGATGCCGTGCTGGCGGCCCTCGCGCGCTGAGTTGCAACACCTCGGGCTTGCCGGATCGCCTCCGTACAGTCCGCAGTTTCAGCCCAGGCCGTGCAGGCCCGCCGCGAGGTCCTCGCGCAGATCGGTCTCGGACTCGATGCCGATCGACAGGCGCAGCAAGCCGTCAACCAGACCCGCCGCAGCACGTGCGGCCGGATCCATCGCCGCATGGGTCATCGTCGCCGGATGTGCGACCAGGCTCTCGACTCCGCCCAGCGATTCGGCGAGCGAGAACAGGCGCAGCCCGCCCACGAACTTCTTGACGGCGTCGGTCCCGCCCTCGAGTTCGATGCTGATCATCGCGCCGTAGCCGCGCTGCTGGCGTTTGGCTATCGCATGCCCGGGGTGCGTCGTCAGCCCGGGGTAGTAGACGCGGCGTACGCCTGCTTGTCCGACCAGCCATGCCGCGAGCGCATTCGCGTTGGCCTCGTGCAGGCTGATGCGCGGATGCAGCGTGCGTAGACCGCGAAGGGTCAGGAAACTGTCGAACGCGGAGCCTGTCATGCCGAGGGCGTTGGCCCACCACGCAAGCTGTTGTGCGTCCTCGGTGGTGGCCGCCACGACCGCACCGCCGACAACATCGCTATGGCCGTTGATGTACTTCGTGGTCGAATGCACCACGATGTCGGCACCGAGGGCGAGCGGATTCTGCAACGCCGGCGACAGGAAGGTATTGTCGACCACCGAGCGCGCTCCGGCGCGACGCGCAAGATCCGCGACAGCCGACACGTCCGTGATGCGCAGCAGTGGATTGCTCGGCGTTTCGATCCAGCAGAGCGCGGCCGGCATCGCCAGCGCGGCAGCCAGGGCGTCGGCATTGCCGAAGTCCACGAAGTCGACCGTGAAGTCGCCGCGCCGATGCCAGGCCGACAGCAGCCGGAAAGTACCGCCATAGCAATCGTGCGGCGCGACGATCCGCGATCGCAGCGGCAGGATCTGCCCGACCAACGCGATTGCACCCATGCCCGACCCGGTGATCACCGTGCCCTTGCCGCCCTCGAGATCGTTGATCGCCTCGGCGAGCAGGTCTCGCGTCGGATTGCCGGAGCGCGAATAGTCGTAGCGACCCTTTACCCCGAACTCCGGGAACGCGTAGGTGGAACTGAGATGGATCGGCGGCACGACGGCACCGGTCTGCGCGTCGGATTCGAGGCCAGCCCGCACGGCCCTGGTGCGGGGATCTAGCGGCCGGGTCATGGTGTCACCTCCGTCAGGAATGAAAAAAGTCGCGTCAGTTCGCCGGCTTCCTTGAGGAAGGCGTCGTGACCGAACACCGAGGAAATCTCGTGCAGTCGCGCATTCGGCAAGCGCGCGCACATCGCCCGCATGTCGGCAACGGGCACCAGCTGATCCTCGCGTACGGCAATCGCCGTGACGGGGACGAACACCCGCGCAGCTTCGATGCGGTGCAGATCGATCGATTCGGACAAGGTCAGAAACGCGTCCGGCTTGTACTGCCGGGCATAGGCCTCGCCGCGCGCGAGCAGATACTCCTCGACCGGAAACACGAAGCGACCGTCCTGCTGGCGCGGCGCGCCCGCGAAACGGGCGGCGAACTCTTCCGGGCTGCGGTAGGTGGACATCGCCAGCGCACGCGCGAGTTCGAGACCGTCGGCCGGGCGACCGACCTCGAGGCCGAAGCGCACGATGCGGCGCTGCACGCTGCGCCAAGCCGTCGACATGGGGTGGGTGCGATCGGCTGCGCTGATGACGACCAGCCGGGCGACTCGCTCCGGATAACGCTCACCGAACGCGAGCGCCACCATCCCGCCGTAGGATGCACCGACGATGGCACGCAACGACTTGATGCCCAGATGGTCGACGAGCCGCAGCAGCAACTCGGCCTGGTCGTAAGACGACACCGCGGGGAAAGCGCCGCCCGCCTCGGGCCCGGTGGTTTCACCGCTGCCACCGAGGTAATCGAAGGCGAGGATGCGTAATCGATCCGCAGGCAGCGCCCGCCCGGGGCCGACGATTTGCGACCACCAACCCGAGGCCGGATCGTCCTCGCCGAACACACGCCGATGTGCCGAGATGCCCCCGAGCGCGACGACGACGGGCGCGGCCGGGGGTCCGGTGAGCCGCCAGCCGATGCGCAAGACGGGCAAGTTGCCGCCGTGATGCAGCCGCAAGCCGCCCGGTACGTCGAGGACACCCTCGCGCACTGCCGGCTCCGCCGCGCTGGAATGACCGCCGCTGTCGATCGAAGTCATGCTCAACCCCAAGGCCCGAGGTCACTCCGATGCAGCGCCCGCCCATGGGCGGGAGAGTCGATGTCCATCAGGCCATTCAGGCCAGCCACCTCGACCGCTCATCTGACGCGCCACGTCCGGAAACGCGGGCGCGCGGAGTTGGCACCTTGTCCGTACTGGTTGGGCACGGCGGTTGCCCCGGCGTCGTTGGGCCTTTCCCTCGGCCGGTCTCGATGAGAGGGCGGCAAGATAAGGGCGTCGCCGCGCCGAGTCAACCCCGCGTCCTTGCCCAAGCCGCCGATTTGTTTTAATGTACTAACGCGTTAATACACTGAGACGTTGCGGATACCACTCCCATGAAATCCCATGCCCGCCAGTCGCCCCGCCAGGAGGCGCGTGCCGAACGCAGCCTGTACCAGGCCATACTGACGCTGCGCTCGGTCGACGAGTGCCGCGACTTCTTCCGTGACCTGTGCACCCCGGCGGAACTCGAAGCCATGTCGGACCGCTGGGCTGTGGTGGAGTGGCTCGAGCGCGGCCTCCCCTACCGCGAGATCCACCGCCAGACCGGAGTCAGCGTGACCACCATTGCCCGCGTCGCACGCTACGCCGCCGCCGGCAACGGCGGCTATTCGCTGGCCGCAAAGCGCCTCGCAAGCACGCGCGCAAGCGGCGCGCCGGTTCGCTGAGGGTGGTCATGGACAAGCAAGGTCGGCTTAAGCTCGCGATCCAGAAGTCCGGACGCCTCACGGACCTCTCCACCGACCTGCTGGTGCGTTGCGGGCTGAAGTTCTCGCGGGGCAAAGATCAGCTCGTCGGTTTCGGCGAGAACATGCCGCTCGATCTGCTGTTCGTCCGTGACGACGACATTCCCGATCTCGTCGAGGAGGATGTCTGCGACCTCGGTCTCGTAGGGCTCAATGTCGTCGAGGAGAAGCGTCTCGAACTCGCATCGCGCGGTCATCCGGCGCGCTTCGAGATCCTGCGCAGTCTCGACTTCGGTCGCTGCCGTCTGGCGCTTGCAGTTCCCGAGGAGATGGCGTGGGCCGGTCCCGCCACGCTCGAGGGCAAGCGCATCGCCACCACCTACCCCTTCATGCTGGCGCGCTGGCTCGCCGGCAATGGCGTGCGCGCCGAAATCGTCACCCTCTCCGGTGCGGTCGAGATCGCGCCCCGGCTCGGCCGGGCAGACGCCATCTGCGATCTCGTGTCCACGGGATCGACGCTGGTGGCAAACCGGCTGCGCGAGGTCGAGGTGGTGCTCGAGAGCCATGCCGTGCTCGTGCGCACACCGCTCGAACTGCCGCCGCTGAAGGCCGACTGGGTCGAACGACTGCTGATGCGCATCGACGGCGTGCAGCAGGTCCGCGAGAGCAAGTACATCATGCTGCATGCCCCGCGGTCAGCGCTGCCGGCGATCCGCAAGTTGCTTCCGGGCAGCGAGTCGCCGACGATCATTCCGCTCGAGGGCAGCGCCGACAAGGTCGCCGTGCACGCGGTCTGCCGCGAGAACGTGTTCTGGGAGACGCTCGAGGCCCTCAAGGCTGCCGGGGCGAGCGCACTGCTCGTGCTCCCGGTCGAAAAGATGCTCGCATGACCCTCGCAATCCTCGATTACGACTTGCTCGACGCCGGCGCCCGTCGCGCTGCGCTGTCGCGCCCCGCCGCCGCGGGGCGCGAGGAACTGATCGCACTGGTGCGCGCCACCATCGCCCGCGTGCGTGCCGAGGGCGATGCTGCCCTGCTCGACTACGCGCAGCGCTTCGACGGCGGCGCGCCCGTGAACCTGCGCGTACCACGCGAAGAGATCGACGCGGCGGCGGCCGGGCTCGGCAGCGACGCCATCGCCGCACTGCGCCGCGCCATCGACAACGTGCGCAAGTTCCACCTCGCGCAGGTCGGTCCGCCGGTGGTCGTGGAAACCTCGCCTGGCGTGCACTGTGAGCGCATCCTCAGGCCGATCGACGCCGTCGGGCTCTACGTCCCGGGCGGCAGCGCGCCGCTGCCGTCGGCGCTCGTGATGTCGGCCGTGCCGGCGGCGATCGCCGGCTGCGGCAGACGCATCCTCTGCTCGCCAGGGACACGGGCCGGACGCATCGATCCGGTGATCCTCGCCACCGCCAGGCTCTGCGGCATTGACGAGGTGTTCGCGATCGGCGGTGCGCAGGCGATCGCCGCCATGGCCTACGGAACAGCGACCATTCCGAAGGTAGACAAGATCTACGGGCCCGGCTCGGCGTGGGTGACGGCAGCCAAACAGCTGGTTGCGGATGACCCGGCCGGCGCTGCACTCGACCTTCCCGCAGGACCCTCCGAAGTCCTCGTGATCGCCGACGATACCGCCGACCCAAGTTTCGTTGCCGCCGACCTGCTCGCCCAGGCCGAACACGATCCGCTGTCCCAGTCGATTCTGCTGACGACCTCGGCGGTACTCGCCCGAGAGGTGCAGGCCCGCGCTATCGAGTTCGCCGCACGCCTGTCGCGGCGCGAGATCCTGCGACAGTCGCTCGATCGCAGCCGGATCCTAGTCTTCACCGATCTGGAGTCGGCATTTGCGGTGTCGAACGAGTACGCGCCGGAGCACCTGATCCTGCACGTTCGCGACGCCCGGCGATGGCTGGAGCGGGTGCGGGCAGCAGGGTCGGTGTTCCTCGGGCCGTGGAGTCCCGAGCCGCTGGGCGACTATTGCTCCGGCACCAACCACGTGTTGCCAACCTACGGCTACGCGCGAGCCTACAGCGGCTTGTCGGTGGCCGATTTCCAGCGTCGGATCACCGTTCAGGAGCTGACCCCTGCCGGCCTTGCAGGGCTCGGACCCACGGCGAGCACCCTGGCACGCCTCGAGGGACTCGACGCACACGCGCTTGCCGTAGACCTGCGCCTGCAGCAGCTGCGCACGCTGGAGATCCCGCCGCAGCGCGACATCGACGCGGTGATGACCCTCGCGCGTCCGTCGATCCGCGCCCTGCGAGCCTATGAGCATGCGCAATGGGATCCACGCTTCGAGCGTCTGCACGCCAACGAGTCGCCCTGGGAACCCGCCGTGCCGACCGGCGATGCGGAGGTTTCGCTCAATCGCTACCCGGAGCCGCAGCCGTTGGCGCTCGTGTCCGCCCTCGCCCGTCTCTACGACGTGCCGACGAACGCGCTGCTCGTCGGACGGGGAAGCGACGAAATCATCGACCTGCTCACCCGCGCCTTTTGCGAGGCCGGTCGCGACAGCGTCATCGTCTGTCCGCCGACCTTCGGCATGTACGCCGTCGCCGCGCACGCTCAGGGAGCACGTGTGCTCGAAGTGCCGCTGCGCAGCGACTTCGGCCTCGACATGCCGGCCGTGGAACGCGCCATCGACCAGAACGCGAAGATTCTCTGGCTGTGTTCGCCGAACAATCCGACCGGCAACCTGCTGGACCTCGCCAACGTCGAGAGACTGCTCGAACTCGCCAAGGGGCGTTGCATCGTTGCCGTCGACGAAGCCTATGCCGAGTTTTCGTCGGCGCCGTCCTGGATCGCGCGGCTCGCCGAGTATCCGCACCTCGTCGTGCTGCGGACCCTCTCCAAGGCACACGGACTCGCCGGCTCGAGGATCGGCACACTGATCGCCGATCCGGCCATCGTGGCGCTGCTGCGCAAGATCATCCCGCCCTACGCGATCGCGGCGAGCAGCGCGCACGAGGCGCTGCGCGCGCTCGACGAAGGCGTCCTCGGGATCACGCGGGCGCGCATCGCGGAACTCATCCGGGAGCGTCAACGGCTCGCGCTCGCGCTGGAAGCCTCGGCCGCCGTCAGGCGCGTGTGGCCCAGCGAGGCCAATTTCCTGCTGGTGCAAACCGACGACGCCCGCGCCACGATGGAGCGACTGCGAGCCACCGGGTTGCTGGTGCGCGATTTTTCCGGTCGCAGCGGTCTTGCGGATGCCGTTCGCATCAGCATCGGCACTCCTGAACAGAACTCCCGCGTCATCGCGGCGTTAGGGGTCAAGTCATGAAAGTCCTGTTCCTCGACCGCGATGGCACCCTGGTGGCGGAGCCGCCCGACGAGCAGGTCGACCGAATCGACAAGATCCGCTTCGTGCCCGGTGTTTTCGCGGCTCTGGGGCGCTTGCAGTCAGCCGGATTCCGACTCGTCATGGTGACCAACCAGGACGGACTCGGTAGCGCCAGCTTTCCGACGGCGGACTTCGAAACTCCGCAACGATTCATCGTCGATGCGTTCAGTTCGCAAGGCATCGCCTTCGACGAGGTCTTCGTCTGCCCGCACCGGCGGACCGACGGCTGCGCCTGCCGCAAGCCTGGCACAGCGCTGGTCGACGGCTGGGTCAGCGAACGCGGCGTCGATCTCGCGGCGAGCGCCATGGTCGGCGATCGCGACACCGACCTCGAGTTCGCGCGCAATCTCGGCGTCCGCGGTCTGCGGATCAGTCTCGCCGGACCCGACACCGAAACCTGGCCTGCGATCACAGCGGAGTTGCTGGCGCGTCGTGCGCGGATCGAGCGGCACACGCGCGAGACCCGCATCTCGGTCAGCGTCGATCTCGATTCCGCCGGCATGGTGCGAGCGCAGACGGGTATCGGTTTTTTCGATCACATGCTGGAGCAGATTGCCAAGCATGGCGGCTTCGCACTCGATCTCGAGTGCAAGGGCGACCTCGAAGTCGACGAGCACCACACGGTCGAGGATTGCGCTCTGGCTCTGGGCGAGGCGTTGCGCAAGGCACTCGGGGACAAGCGCGGCATCGGGCGCTACGGCTTCCTGCTGCCCATGGACGAGGCTCGTGCACAGGTGGCCATCGACCTTTCGGGTCGCGCCTACGCAGTCTTCGAGGGCGAGTTCGGACGCGAGCAGGTCGGCGGCCTGCCGACAGAACTGGTGCCGCACTTCTTCCGCTCGCTGGCCGACTCGATGGGCGCGGCGATCCATGTCGCGGTGACCGGCGAGAATACGCATCATCAGGTCGAGGCCTGCTTCAAGGGCGTGGGCCGGGCATTGCGCATGGCCCTGCGACGCGAGGGCGACGATCTGCCATCAACCAAGGGTGTGCTGTGAGTGCACCGCGCGAGGTTATCGTCATCGATTCCGGCGGAGCGAATCTCGCCTCGCTCGGCTATGCGTTCGAACGACTGGGCGTCAGACCCGTCGTCAGCAGCGATGCCGCCGTCATCGGCGGCGCCGAGCGTGCCGTGCTGCCGGGAGTCGGCAGCGCCGCGGCGATCATGCAGCGTCTGGAGTCGCAAGATCTGATACCGCTGATTCGCGCCCTGCAATGCCCGGTGCTCGGCATCTGCCTCGGCATGCAGTTGCTGTTCGAGCACTCTGCAGAGGGCAACACGGCCGGCCTGGGCATCCTCCCGGGGCGCGTCGGCCCCTTCGTTGCGGCGCCGGGTCTGCCGGTGCCGCACATGGGCTGGAACACCCTTCGACCGCTGCGCGACGACCCGTTGCTGCGCGGCATCGGCGCTGACGACTGGTTCTATTTCGTGCACGGCTATCGTGCTCCCGCCGGCGTCGCCGGGGCGGTGGCCAACACCGACTACGGCGGCGAATTCGCATCCGTGGTCCGACAAAACAATTTCCGCGGCGTGCAGTTCCACCCTGAACGCTCCGGCGATGCGGGCGCGAGGCTGCTTGCCAATTTCATGGAACTCGGACCGTGCTGCTGATTCCCTCCATCGATCTTCGGGGCGGACTTTGTGTTCGACTGCTGCGGGGCGACTTCAAGCAGGAGACCGTCTATGACCTCGATCCGCGCGAGCTCGTACGCCGTTATCGCGACGCCGGTGCGCGCTGGCTGCACCTCGTCGATCTCGACGGCGCACGCGACGGCACACTTGCCAATCGCCGCCTGATCCTCGAACTCGCGACAACACCGGGCCTGCAACTGCAGGTCGGCGGTGGCATCCGCTCGCTGGATGTGGTCGAGGCCTTGCTCGACGGCGGCGTTGCACGGGTCGTGGTCGGCAGCGCCGCCATCGAGAACCCCGACGAAGTGGCGCGCTGGCTGCAGCGCTTCGGACCGGAGCGCCTTTGCCTCGCCTTCGACGTCCGGGTCCGCGATGACGTGCCGCTCGTGCAAACCCGCGGCTGGACGCAAAGCTCGGCCATGTCCTTGTGGGACGCCGTTGCGCTGTACGAGCCGCTGGGACTGCGTCATGTACTGTGCACTGATGTCGATCGGGACGGCGCGATGGAAGGCCCGGCGACGGCGCTGTATCGCGAGAGCCTGGCCCGCCACCCGGGAATCGCCTGGCAGGCATCCGGCGGCGTGCGCGGCGCCAGTGACCTCGGCGAACTGCGCGCACTCGGCATGACGGCGGCCATCAGCGGCAAGGCCCTGCTCGAGGGCGCGCTCGCGGACGATGCGCTGCGCGCCTGGCTGCAGTCCTGACATGCTGGCGCGCCGCATCATTCCGTGCCTGGATGTCCGTGACGGCCAGGTCGTCAAGGGCGTCCGCTTCAGGGATCACCGCGTCGTCGGCGACATTCTCGAGCTCGCGCATCGATACCGCGACGAAGGTGCGGACGAACTGGTCTTCTACGACATCACCGCAAGTCCCGAGGGACGCAGCGTCGACCGCAGCTGGGTGGCGAAGATCGCAAGGTTGCTGGACATCCCGTTCTGCGTGGCCGGTGGTATCCGCAGCGTCGCCGATGCCGAGGCCATCCTCAACGCTGGCGCAGAGAAGGTATCGGTGAATTCTCCGGCACTCGAAAGCCCCGCGCTGATCGACGAGCTCGCGCGACGATTTGGCCGGCAATGTGTCGTCGTCGGCATCGACAGCGAAACCACCGCGACTGGATACCGCGTGCACCAATACACCGGCAACCCGGATCGCGCCCGCGACTCGGGACGACTCACGCTCGACTGGGTCCGCGAGGTTCAGGACCGTGGCGCCGGGGAAATCGTGCTCAATTGCATGGCAAGCGATGGAGTGAGGCGGGGTTACGACCTGCCGCAACTCGCAGCCGTGCGCGAGATCTGCACGGTGCCGCTGGTCGCTTCCGGCGGCGCAGGCGAAGCCCGGCATTTTCTCGAGGTGTTCCGGGACGCGCGGGTCGATGCCGCACTCGCCGCGAGCGTGTTCCATTCCGGAACACTGCTGATCCGCGAGCTCAAGGCGCAATTGCGCAGTGCCGGAGTGGAGGTACGTCCGTGATCATCACCCCCGACAATTCAGCCGAGGTGGTCTTCGGCGCCCAGGGCCTGCTGCCTGCGATCGCGCAGGACCTCGACACGGGCGAGGTCCTGATGCTGGCGTGGATGAACGCCGAGTCACTGCGGCTCAGCCTCGAGCGTCGACGCGCGGTGTTCTGGAGCCGCAGTCGCGAGAGCCTGTGGGAAAAAGGTGAGACGTCGGGGAACACGCTCGAGCTGCTCGCATGCCATGCCGACTGCGATCGCGACACACTGCTGCTGCTGGTGCGACCGCAGGGGCCTGCGTGTCATCTCGGCACCATGACCTGTTTCAACGACGCGCCGCTCACCGGCGCGGGTCGCCTCGGCTTCCTCGCCGAACTGGAGCAGATCGTAGCCGGGCGCATTGCCGCCGAGCAGCACCGCGCGCTGCAAGCAGATGCCGCACCCCCGAGCAGTTACACGGCAAAGTTGTATGCCGCCGGGCCCAAGCGACTCGCCCAAAAGGTCGGTGAAGAAGGCCTCGAGACGGCACTGGCCGCAGCTGCGGGATCCGATACGGAACTCGTCAGCGAGGCGGCCGACCTGATCTACCACCTGACCGTATGCCTGCAGGCACGCGGCCTGTCGCTCGAAAAGATCGCGGACGAACTGCGTGAGCGCCACGCCCGCGACCGTCAGTCGAGGACGATTTCCACCGCGGGCGAACGCAAGTTGTAGTTCGACGACATGGCGGCACCGTAGGCGCCCGCCGTGGCAATCAGCAGCACGTCGCCCTCGCTGGTCGCGCGCGGCAGGGTCCGGTCGTGACCCAGCACGTCGCCGGTCTCGCAAATTGGTCCGACTACATCGCAGAGAGATCCGTCGTGGTCACCCAGACGGCTCAGGTTGAATATGTCGTGGTGGGCACCGTACAACGCCGGACGGATCAAAGAATTCATGCCCGTGGCGACACCCACATAGGCCGACTCGCCCTTGGCCTTGCGCTGCGTGACCTTCGCGAGCAGCGCCCCGGCCTCGGCGATCACGTATCTGCCTGGTTCGAGCCATAGCTCGACTCCCGGCGCCCGCTCGCGAACCTGCCGCAGAGCGGCATCCAGTGCCGCGATATCGAAATCTGCGGCACCGGCACGATCAGGGACGCCGATCCCGCCACCGAGATCGAACACGCGTACCAGCGGGAACTGCTCGCGCAGCGTGCAGAAATAATCGGCGGTGTCTATCCAGTTGCGAACGTCGAAGACGCCGCTGCCCGTGTGGGCATGCAGGCCGGTGACCCGGACCCGGGCGGCACGGCACAGCGCGATGAGCTCGGGAACCTCGCCTCGTGCGATGCCGAATTTCGACTGTGTTCCACCGGTACGGACGTGGGCATGATGACCCCGACCGACACCCGGATCGAGCCGGACGAAGATCTCGCGGTCCTGGAACAACTCCGGCCAGTGCTGCAGGGGATGCAGGTTGTCGAGCGTGACGCGCACGCCCTGCTCCAGCGCCCAGCGATACTCATCGCGACCGGCGAAGTTGGGGGTGAACAGGATGTCCGCCAGTGCGAGCTCCGGAATGGCTTCCCGCGCCCGCTCGATTTCGCCCCGCGAGACGCACTCGATGGCGAGTCCCTCGGCGTGCACGCGCCGCAGCACCTGCGGGTGGGAATTGGCCTTCATGGCGTACGCCACGCGATCGATCGCCTGCAGCCCGCGCAGGACGCGGCAGCGCCGCGACACCGTCTCGAGGTCGTACACATAGGCGCAATCGCGCGAGTGCATGAGGGCGAGCAGCGCCTCGCGCCGGGCTTGCCACCACGGCACGCCGGCCACCGGCACCTCGCCGCGGGGCTTGAACAACTGCTGCCAGCTCGGCCCCAGCACGAGACCGTCTTGCACCGGCTCGACCAGCAGATGATGCAGACCCTCGACGAGCCGGTCGCCCTGTGCCTCATCGACCACGAAGGTGAGATTCAGGTCGTTGGCCGCCTGGCTGACAAGATAGATACGCTGCTCGGCGAAGAGCTCGAGCGCCGGTCCGAGCTGGTGAAGGATGCTGCGGATGTTGCGACCG
>JBIKVA010000028.1:0-18801 GCA_044357085.1 Steroidobacteraceae bacterium
CACCCACTGGGTCCCGGGTGTCGCGGCGATCGTGGTGTTCATCATCCACTTCAGAAAGAAAAAGGGCCGGGTGTCTCCACCCGGCCCCTGAAACCGCGGGGCCTTGCCGCCCCGCCGCAAGTCTCGCGTCTTCGCGAGCGTGAATCAGAACTTGTAGGTCGCGCGCACGCCCCACGACCGCGGCAGCGGCGGCGAGAAGCGCAACTCGTTCTTGTTCGGCGGCACCAGGAAGGTGAAGGCGTCGATGCCGAGCAGCGCTGCCGTCAACACCTTGTTGTTGGTGAGGTTGTTGCCGAAGAGTTCGAGGCTGAGCCGGTCGCTGCGCACACCGATGCGGGCGTTCATGTTGTTCGAGGCGCCCACCCACGCGACGTTCGAGAAGTCGGTGTACTTCTCGCCCTGGTGCATCCAGTCGACGCGTCCGTACCAGTCAGTGGAAGCCGTCAGCTTGTCGCCGTACTCGGCCGAGAGCGAGTAGGTGATTTTCGGCGTGGTGGGCAGGCGGTTGCCCAGCGCACCACCGAAGTTGCCGTAGACGAGATTGCAGTCGGCGCAGTTGCCGCCCGAACCCACGCCGTAGCTGACGAGCTCGGACTTGTTGTACGCGAAAGTGCCAGAGAGCTTGAGTTGGCGGGTCGCCTGGAACTGGCCTTCGAACTCGATGCCCTGCAGGTCGGCTTCGCCGTTGTTCACCGTGACGGTGATCAGGTTGGTGAAACCGGGCAGCGCCACGGTCGAGCCGACCTGACCGTCGAGCCACTTGTTCTTGTAGAACGTCAGCGTGGCGCGGGCGCGGCCGTCGAAGAAGGTCGACTTGATGCCAGCCTCGTAGTTGTCGAGCTGCTCCTGATCGAAGGAAACGCCCGCCGTCGGTACCACCTGCAGCAGCGTGGTGACGAGCGCCGGCGGCGAGGTCTTCAGCGCCGCGTTGAAGCCACCCGGGCGGTAGCCGCGCGAGAACAGCGCGTAGAGCAGCGTGTCTTCGGTGATCTGGTAGTCCACCGAGATACGCGGCGAGAAGCTGGTGTAGGTCTCGGAGAGCGTCTCGGCAGCGACGCCCGTGGTGGCGACACCCGGCGGCGCCACCAGCGGCGTCTGCGAGATCTTGTCCCACTGGTAACGACCTTCGACGCTCAGCGTCAGCTGTTCGGTGAGGTCGAAGTAGACCGCACCGAACACCGCCGGCGTACGCACCTTCTGCTCGGTGATCGAGGCCGTGAATGACGGACCGCTCGGCAACAGGCCGTAGACCGTGCCACCCGGCGAGTAGCCGTCGAAGTAGTTGCCGCCGATCGTCCAGCGCAGGCGCTGTTCCTGCGGCGAGGTCAGTCGCAGTTCCTGGCTCCAGTCGCGGAAGCGGCCCTGCGACACGAGCAGCGACTGCAGCCACGGCACCGTGGTGGTCGGACGGGTGGCGTTGAACGGATTCACCTTGTCTTTGCCGCTGCGGTAGTTCAGGTCGATCAGCGTCATCGTCTTGTCCTGGTGCGCCGCGGTCAGCGCCGTGAGCGAGTGACCGCTCGCGAAGTCGTAGTCGATGCGCACGTCGGCCTGCAGCGATTCGCGCTTGATGCCGCCCTTGCGGTTGAAGTTGGTGTCGAAGCGCGTCCAGATCGGGTTCGGCTCGAACAGCGCCCTGAAGGTGTTGGGGTTCGAGGTGTCCCAGTCGCCCGATATGACGCTCGCAGGGATCTTGTCCAGCGTCGGCAACTTGCCGCAGATATAGCCGAAGGAGGCGCGCGAGTTGGCGGTCTGGCCGAGTGCCGCCGTGCCCGCGGGCGCCTGCGAGAACGGCACGCAGCTGCCGTCGATGGTGGCGCGGCCGGTGAAGGAGTCAGCCTTCAGCGCGCCTTGCGCCGGCGGACCGTCGTTGTCGCGGAAGGCGTTGAGGTAGGCCTTGATCTTCAGGGCTTCGGAAGGCTTGTACACCAGCGAGGTCGAAAACGACTGCGTGGTCTGCGCGCCGAGCTTCTTGCCGTTCGGATCGGCGAAGTTGGTGAACTGGCCGCCGCGCTCGAAGCTGCGGGCCGTGATCCGCGCCGCAAGATGCTCGGTGATGCCGCCTTCGAGGCTGGCGCTGACGTCATGCGAGTCCCAGGAGCCGATTTCGGCGATGACCTTGCCGCTGACGTCCTGGCCCGGTTCGCGCGTGACGAAGTTGATGGCGCCGGCGAAGGTGGAGCGGCCGAAGTAGGCGCTCTGCGGACCCTTCAGCACCTCGATGCGCTCGACGTCGACGATTGCAGGCGGTTGGGCGCCGAGCACCGGTGCGCCGTCGATGAACAGGTTGCCGCCGGCGTTGAGGCCGGTGTTCAGGTTGAGAAAGAGGCCGCGGAATACCAGCGAGGACGCCGAACGGTCGTTACGACCTGAACTGCCCTGCTGGTTGACGAAGTTGAAGCCCGGCGTCATCAGCATGACGTCGTTCAGCTGTTTGATGCCCGCCGCCTCGATGTCCTCGGAGGAGAAGGCGGTGATGGCGAGCGGCACGGTCATCAGGTTTTCTTCGACCTTGCGGGCCGTGACGACGATTTCCTCGAGACCGAAGGAGTCTTCGGCGGGTTGCTGGGCCATCGATGGCGACGTCGCTGCGACGCCAAGGATGGCGGCGACCGACAAGGCAACCCGGTTGAGTGAATTTCCCGACATGAGCGAATCCCCTTTGCAGCGATAACGGTATGTGACCAGCCGTTGAAACGGTCTATGGAAACGGGATTTCGCCGGTGCTTCCGCCACCGCGACCTCCCCCTCTGCCGGATTGTTTACTACACGTTTCCGCCGATCACCAACGGCGAGATGCGTTTTGAATCACCCTGCGGTGGGCGGAAACAAAAAAGCCGGCGGCGGATGGGCATCCGCCGCCGGCCGGTATGCAGCCCCGAGGGGGCCGGAACGCGACTCAGAAGTCGTAGGTCACACGGACACCGAAGGCTCGCGGCAGCGGCGGCGAAACACGCAGTTCGTTGCGGTTCGGCGGCGCGGCCAGGAAGGTGATGGCATCGACGCCGATCAGGGCCGCCTCGACCACCTGGTTGTTGGTGAGGTTGGTGCCGAAGGCCTCGACCCCCCAGTTTTCGCCGCGGATGCCGACGCGGGCGTTCAGCGTCTTCTTGGAGCCGACTTCGGCGACATTGGAGAAGTCGGTGAACTTCGCCCCCTGGTGCATGAAGTCGGCTCGGGCGTACCAGTCGAGCCCGTTGGCGAGCTTGTCGCCGTATTCGCCCGACAGCGACCAGGTGGTGCGCGGTACCGTCGGCAGGGCGTTGCCGATCGCACCTGCGAAGCTGCCCCAGACGAAGTTGCAGTCGAGACAGGCACCGGTGCCGAGACCGTAGCTCACGACTTCGGTGTCGTTGTAGGCGAAGGTGGCCGAGAGCTTGAGCTGCCGGCTGACCTGCAGCTGGCCTTCGAACTCGACGCCCTTGAGTGCCGCTTCGCCGTTGTTGATGACGATCGGGATCAGGTTGGCCGTGCCCGCGACCACCACCGGCACCGAGTTCGACACCTGGCCGTTTTTCCAGGTCGAGTCGAAGTAGGTGAGCACGGCGCGCGCGCGGCCGTCGAGGAAGGTCGACTTCAGGCCGATCTCGTAATTGTCGAGTTGCTCCTCCTCGAAGGCGACGGCGGCCGAGGGCACGGCGGCGCGCAGCGCCTCGAGCGTGGCCGCCGAGGAGGTGACGAGTCCCGCGTTGAAGCCGCCCGGCCGGTAGCCGCGCGAGAACAAGGCGTAGATCAGCGTGTCGTCGGTGATCTGGTAGTCCACCGAGACGCGCGGCGAGAAGCTCGAGTACGAGGCATTGAGCGGCGCGGCCGCGGCACCCGTCAGCACTGCACCGGTCGTGCCCACCTTCGGGATCTGGTTGAGCTTGTCCTTCTGGTAGCGGCCCTCGATGCTGAGCGTGAGTTTGTCGGTCGCGTCCCAGTAGAGGCCGCCGAAGGCCGCCGGCGTTTCGACGTTCTGCTCGGTGATGGCCGCCGCAAACAGCGGACCGATCGCGCTCATGCCGTAGACCGTGCCGCCCGGCGTGTTGCCGTCGAACCAGTTGAGGCCGATTGTCCAGCGCAGGTCGCGCTCCTGCGGCGAGGTGAGGCGGAACTCCTGGCTCCAGTCGCGCTGCAGCACCTGCGAGATCAGCAGGAACTGCGACCACGAAACGGTTCGCGCCGCGAAGGTCGGGATCCGGTTGAACGGATTCGCGATGTCGCGGGCGCTGCGGTAGTTGAGGTCGATCAGCGTCATCGACTTGTCGCGATGCGCCGCAGTCAGCGAGCTCAAGGTGTAGCCGCCGCCGAAGGTGTAGTCGACGCGGATGTCACCCTGGAAGGCCTCGCGGTTGAGACCACCGCTGGTGTTGAACGACGGGTTGAAGATCTGCCAGGCCGGGTTCGGCGGGTTGAACAGCGCGGCGTTGGTGGCCGCCGGGCTCGTGTCCCAGTCGCCCGAGATGAAGCGCTTGAGGCTGTTGCTGACCTCGGGAACGGTGCCGCAGACGTAACCGAAGGACGCGCGCGAGCCGGCGGTCTGGCCAAGCGCCGCCGTGCCCGAGGGCGCCTGCGAGAACGGAATGCAATTGCCGTTGGCATCGACACGCCCCGTGAAGGATTCGGACTTCAGCGCGAGCTGCGCCGGCGGACCGTCGTTGTCCTTGAAGGCGTTCAGGTAGCTCTTGATCTTGAGGTTGTCGGTCGGTTCCCACACCAGCGTCAGCGAAGCCGACTGCGTGGTCTGGCCGCCGAGCTTCTTGCCGCCGGGATCGGCGGCGTTGGTGTACTGCCCGCCGCGCTCGAAGCTGCGCAGCGTCAGGCGTGCGGCGGCGGTGTCACCGAGCCCGCCCTCGACGCTGACGAAGGCGTCGTGCGACTTCCAGGACGAGTACTCGGCCGAGAGCTTGCCCTTGAACTCCTGGCCCGGATCCTTGGTGACGAAGTTGATCGCACCGGCGAAAGCCGAGCGGCCGAAGTAGGCGCTCTGCGGACCCTTTAGCACCTCGATGCGCTCGACGTCGGGAATCGGCGGCGGCTGCGCGCCGATCACGGGTGCGCCGTCGATGAACAGCAGACCGCCTGCGCTCAGGCCGGCGTTGCCGGAGATGTAGAGGCCGCGGAACACCAGCGAGTTGGTCGAGCGGTCGTTGCGACCCGAGCCGCCGAACTGGTTGACGAAGTTGAAGCTCGGCGTCATGCGCATGACGTCGCCGAGGTTCTTCATGCCGGAGGACTCGATGTCCTTGGACGAGAACGCCGTGATGGCCATCGGCACCGTCATCAGGTTTTCCTCGACGCGACGGGCGGTGACGACGATTTCTTCGAGACCGACGGCGTCGGCCGATGAGCCCTGTGCGAGCACGGGCGTGGCGAGCGGCGCGACCAGCGCCATGGTCACTGCAGCAGCGACCCTGTTGAACTTGATTCCCGACATTAAGGTACCCCTCCCTTGATGGACCGAATCATCCTGTTTGTTGTGGATTGGCATCAGATGGCGAATTCCAAAGATAAATACGCCCCGAAACCTTTGGTGATAAGTACTACAACTTTCTCGCAGACGCTAGGCAAGACCATTGCGTGGCCGGACTCCCGCAGCGTCGGCTAGATTCCCGCCGGGTCGAATTGACCGAAAGCGTACGCGCGCATCGCGGCCGGAACATGCGGGTCGTACGCGGCATTCCACGGCGGTGCCGCGGCGGACCCCGACTTGCTCGTGACGAGCGCGCCGCCTTTGCTGCGGATCAGCATGCGGTAGCCGGTCCGTGATCCGAACGGGCCACGCGGCTCGCCCGGCGCACGCCATACGTAGGCACCGCGACGCATCACGCCGCGCGGCGTGGCGACTTCGCCCTCGAGCACGAAAGTTTCTTCGACTGCAGTGTGGGTCACGGCGGCGCGGGCGGGCTCGCTGCCCGCGCGATCGGCGGGTACATCGACGAGCCAGGTGCTCTCGCCGGTCGTGCTGTCGTGTCGCAGGGTCTTCTGCCGCACGCCGTCGCCGAGCAGGGCCAGCGCGGGCTCGGTGGCAGGCCGCCAGGGCAGCTCCGTCGTGGCGAGGCGTTGCACCAGCTTTTCCGGCTTGAACATGCCGGGCGGCGCGGCCTCGTAGACGGCGAGGTGTTCGCCTTCATAGAAATTGAGGAGCGTTGCGCCGGGGCCGCTGCTGCGCGTGGTGTGGGGCAGTCCGGCTGGCAGGTAGGCGTAGTCGCCGCTGCGGTAGGTCATGCCGTTGATCTCGAGTTCGCCGGCGAGCACCAGGAACTCCTGGTCGCTGTTGACGTAATGCGGGCGGGTCATCGACCAGTTGGCTGGAAAACGGAAGATGACCGTGACGGCGCGGGTTCCCCTGGCGTCGTAGGACAGCGGTGCGCCGGAGACCCCGGGCTGCGAATTGCTGGCACCGAGCACGCGCGCCGGCACGAGTTGCGCCTGCACGAAGTCGGTGTGCGCGCGGCCGAGGGCCAACAACTGCGGCGGCTCGTCGGCCTCGAGCCGCAGGCTGGTGCCGGCCACTGCCAGCATGCCGACGACGACTTGTCGGCGATCCAGCCTGCTGCCCGCCCGGTCCACGAGCCCATCCCGTCCGTTCCGTCCCGCTGCCGACATTGATGTTCCCGCCCGATGCGTCGTCACGCTCGACCCCATCGGCATGGTACGAGGCCGTCGGCCGGTCGCAGGGCCCGGCCTTGGGGTTGGTCCACCAGTCGGAACGGTATTCATGGTGCGGACTCGGGATCGTTCCCTTTGGATCGCACCCCGGGGTTCGGCTACTGTGCATTCTCATGGAGAGGGGTAAACATCGCGGGTCCGGGCCGGCGACGCGGTCCGTAATCCGTCCGCGAACGGCGAGCCGTCGTGGTTGCGGCGCGATCGCCGTGGCGGCTGCGGTTGTCGTGTCGGCGTTTTATGTCGCTGCGGCAGGAACCGCCGCAGCCCAGTCCGCAGTGGGCCAGTCCACAGCGGTCCAGCCCGCAGCTACTGTCGCCGCGCCGGCAAACCTGCATCTCGGCCCTGTGCTGTTCCGGGCCGATTTCACGGCAGACGAGCAGACCGCGACGGTGAACAGTGCCGGCCGCGGGCTCGCCGAGTTTTCGCTCGATCGGGCAACGCTGCGCTTTTCCTGGAAAGTCACCTACGGCCGTGTCACCTCGCGCGTGCTCGGCGTGTCGGTGAACGGGCCGCAGCGCCCGGGAACGAATGCGGGCGTGCAGATCGACCTCGCGCCGCGTGGCCCGGCGCCCGTGCTGCAAGGCTCGGCCGTGCTCACCGAAGCGCAACTCGACTACCTGTTGGCGGGGCGCATGTACGTCAACCTGCGCTCCGCGCGCTATCCGGACGGCGAATTGCGCGGCCAGATCCAGCGCGTGCCGCTGACTGCGGCGCAGCTTGCGGCCTTGCCGGTGCCGCCGGCTGCCGCGGCGACGACCCGCGCGGCAACGGCATCGGCACCGCGGACCGCGGCATCGGCGCGTCGCACGGCAGCGCCACGCACCCTCGCCTATGTGGTCGCGAACTTCGACAACGCCATCTACGAATCGCGCTTCATGGACGAGTGCCCCGAGGGCCCGGCCATCGGCAACGACGAACACTGGTGGCGCGGCCTGTCGCGCGCCGACAAGGACCGGCTCACCGAGAAAGGCCTGGTGCAGCCGGTCGATCGGCGCTTCGTGTCGGTGTTCCGCGGCCCCAAGGGCGAGGACGTCTGCTGGAACCCGACGGTGATCCAGGAGCCGCCGCTGCGCACGGTGAAGGGCAAGGTCGCTTACGGCTTCGATCTGGACGGCCGCAGCGACGGCAAGGCGACGCCCAAGAGTTGCCCGCACGAGAACTTCGTCGGCGTGCGCGGCGAGCGCGGCGTCGACAACCAGATGTACCGGCTGCTCGGCTGCCATTACGGCTGGCGCCGCAACGGCGTGCTCGACACTTTCGGCAACGAGGAGCGACGCAACAGCGGTCGCGGCGTGATCCTCATGGAAATCAGCGGCGTGGTCGACGAGCGCGACTCGCCCGACGTGCGCGTGGCGTTCTACCGCGCGCTCGATCCTTACCAGATCGACAGCTCCGGGCGCATCCTGCCGTGGGCGAGTTATCGCGTGGACACCGGCAACGGCAAGCCGCGCTACGGCGCGGTCGCGCGCGGCCGCATCGAGAACGGCGTGCTCAAGACCCAGCCGCTCGATCTCAAGCTGCCGTTCTACGGCAACTCGGCCTATGCCGAACTCGACCTCAAGGACATGCGTCTCGAACTCGATCTGACGCCCGCCAAGGACGGCAAGGTCCACGGTGTCGTCGGCGGCTACTACGACTTCGACAAGTGGTGGGAGTACATGCTCAAGATCGAGTTCCTGATCGCCACCGGCGACTGGAGCTGTCCGGCGCTGCACACGGCAGCGCGGCAACTCGCCGACGGCTATCCCGACCCGGCCACGGGCGAGTGCACGGCGATTTCTTCGGCGTTCCGTCTCGATGCGCTGCCGGCTTTCGTGATCCACCCGAAGCCGGAACTGATGGCGGAGGTGTTCAAGTGAGCGTGCTGTCGTGAGCGCCCTGCGCGTTGCGGGTCGGAGTGCGATCGGCAAGGCGGCCTGTCTGCTGCTCGCCGCGGGCGCGCTGCTGCTTGCGGGCTGCGGTGCCCGCGAACCCGAGACGCGCGGTGGCCCGCCGTCGTTCCGTCTGCTGAGCGAGGCGCAGTACCGCAACATCATCGCCGACGTCTTCGGTGACCAGGTGGTCGTCGCCGGGCGCTTCGATCCGGTGGTGCGGGTCGAGGGGCTGCTCGCCATCGGCGCGGGCCGCGCCACGCTCACGCCCTCGGGCGTCGAGCGCCAGGTGGCGCTGGCGCGTTCGATCGCCGCGCAGGTGGTGTCGCCCGCCAACCGCGAGCTGCTGGTGCCATGCCAGCCGAAATCGCCGACGGCGCACGATGCCGAGTGTGCGCAACGTTTCCTCGCCCGTGTGGGGCGCTACCTGTTCCGCCGCCCGCTGTCCGCGGCCGACCTCGAGGTCTACGACCGGATCGCCGCGGCCGCCGCCACGGCCAATGCCGACTTCCACGCCGGTCTCGCGCACGCATTGCAGGCGATGCTGGCCTCGCCCGAATTCCTGTTCGTGGTCGAGGACGCGGTCGTCGGCAAGGATGGCAAGCCGCGGCTGGATGCCTACTCCCGGGCCGCACGGCTGAGTCTTTTTCTTTGGAACTCGGGGCCGGACGAGGCCTTGCTCGCCGCAGCCGCAAATGGCGAACTCGACGATGCACGCGGCGTCGAGCGGCAGGTGGAACGCATGATGGCCTCGACGCGCTTCGAAGGCGGCATGCGCGCGTTCTTCACCGACATGCTGGCGCTCGACGACTTCCAGACGCTCGAGAAGGATCCGAACCTGTTCCCGGCGTTCAGCCTGGCCGTGGCGAACGACGCGCGCGAGCAGGTGCTGCGCACGCTCGTCGACATGCTGCTGGTCCGCGACGAAGACTACCGCGGGATCTTCACCGCGCGCCGCACGTTCATGACCGGGCCCCTCGGTCTCGTCTACCGCGTGCCTGCCGCAGCGCCGAGCGGCGGCTGGGTGCCGTTCGAATTCGCCGAGGGCGACCCCCGCGCCGGAATCCAGACGCAGGTCGGCTTCGTGGCGCTGCACTCGCATCCGGGCAAGAGTTCGCCGACGCTGCGCGGCAAGGCGGTCCGCGAACTGCTGCTCTGCCAGCGCGTGCCCGACCCGCCGGGCAACGTCAATTTCGATCTCTTCAACGATCCGGCTTCGCCGGGCAAGACTGCCCGCGACCGCTTGCTGCGTCACTCGACCGACCCGTCGTGCGCGGGCTGCCACAAGCTCATGGACCCGATCGGTCTCGCGCTCGAGAACTTCGATGGCGCCGGCCAGCAGCGCACGCTGGACGACGGCGTGCCGATCGACACCAGCGGCGAACTCAACGGCATCCGCTTCGCCGACTCCGCCGGGCTCGCCCCGGCGCTGCAGGACGATCCTGCGGCGCCCGCCTGCCTGGTGCGGCGCGCCTACACCTACGCCGTGGCCCGGCCCATCCTGCGCAGCGAACGCAAACTGCTCAACTGGCTCGAGGACGGGTTCGCCGGCGATGATTACCGGCTGCGGGGGTTGATTCACGACATCGCCACCAGCGAAGCTTTCATGGCGGTCCGTGCGCCGGCCGACCCCGTACCGTCGATGCGCACGGCGCAATTGCAACCGGAGAAGTCCCGCTCATGACCTTCCACACCAAAAAAGCCGTCACCCGGCGCGAAGTCCTGCGCGGCACGCTCGGCGGTTCGGCGATCGCCGTCAGTCTGCCGTTCCTCGACGTCTTCCTCAATCAAAACGGCACCGCGCTTGCCGGCACCGGAGCGCCATTGCCGCTGCGTTTCGGCACCTGGTTCTGGTCCATGGGTCACACACCCGGCCACGCGGTGGGCGAGCGCACCGACCGCATCGAGTTCCTCGAGGAGTGCCGGGCACTGATCCCGCACGTCGATGTCATCAACTATTTCGGCCACTTCAATTCGCCGCTCGACGGCCGTCCCAACCACGTGCACCACACGGGCTGGGTGGCGACGCGTACCGCGACTGCGCCCGTGCTGCCCGGCGATATCCCGGCCCCGACCCTGGACGTGCTGGTGTCGGATGCGATCGGCTCGGGCACGCGGTTCCGCTCCATCGACATGAGCTGCACGGGCAATCCGCGCGATTCCTTCACCGCGCGCAACACCCACACCCGCAACGCCGGTGAAGTGTCGCCGCGGGCGCTCTACGCGCGGCTGTTCGGCGACGGTTTTCGCGACGGCGCCGCCGCGGCGAGCAAGCCCGACCCGGACCTGATGCTGCAGCAGAGCGTGCTGTCGGGCATCCGCGAGCAGCGGCGTGGGCTCGAGCGGCGCATCGGCGCCGCAGATCGCGCGCGTCTCGACGAGTATTTCACTTCGATCCGCCAGCTCGAGACGCAGCTGGCGCTGCAGCAGCAGCAACCCGTGATGACCGAGGCCTGCAACAGGCCGTCGGCGCCGCAGGAAGGCCCGGTCGGTCTCGAGATCGGCGTGGCGCAGGGTAACCATGATGCGATGGCGCGACTGCTGGTGATGGCGCTCGCCTGCAACCAGACCCGCGTCTTCAACATGGCGTTCAACAACGCGCTCTCCAGCCTGCGGCGACCGGGCACGGCCTACACCCATCACACGCTCACGCACGAAGAAGCCGTCGACCAGAAGCTCGGCTACCAGCCGGAGGCGTTCTGGTTCAACTGCCGCGTGATGGAATCGCTCGCGATGTTCATCGATACCTTCCGCTCGGTGAAGGAAGGCAACGGCACCCTGCTCGACAACACGCTGATCTTCGCCCACGCCGAAACCAGCTACGCCAAGGTCCACGCCGTCGACAACATCCCGGTGATGACCATCGGCCGCGCAGGTGGACGCGTCAAGACCGGCCTGCACATCTCCGGTCGCGGCGATCCGGTATCGCGCATCGGCCTGACCGCCATGCAGGTGATGGGCTTGCCGGTGGAAAAGTGGGGAACGGGATCGTTGCAGACTTCCAAGATCATCTCCGAGATCCTGGTCTAGCGACGCATGCGATCCTGGCTGTCCGCGGCGCTCGCCGCTCTGGTGATCATCGCGGCGCCCGCGTCCGCGACGCTGCCGGCCGACGTGCAGATCATGCGCAGCGACGCAGGGGCGGTGCTGCTCGATGCCCGCGGCCGCGTCCTCTACACCTACGCACGCGACACCCAGCCCGACGTCTCGACCTGTGTCGCCGAATGCGCCAAGGCCTGGCCGCCGCTCGCAGTGCGCGATTCCGCGCCGCAGCCCGTCGCGGATTGGTCGGCCATCACGCGTCCCGACGGTTCGCGCCAGTGGGCGTTCCGCGGCAAGCCGCTCTATACCTATGCCAAGGACGACGCGCCGCGCGTGGCACTCGGCGACCGCGTCGGCCAGGCGTGGCGCGTGGCGCGTATCCCGCTGCGCACCCCGCCCGGCGTTGCGGTGCGCTCCATCCATCTCGGTCGCGCACTGGTCGACGCCCGCGGCCTGACGCTCTATTGGAGTGACGACGAAGAGCCGCGCGGCAGCGGGCCGGCAAGGCCGCGGTGCGAGGACGAGTGCCTGCGCCGCTGGCAGCCGCTGGCCGCACCGCTGCTGGCCAATCCGATCGGCGACTGGAAGCCGATCGACCGCGAGGACGGTCCGCGCCAATGGACCTACAAGGGGCGGCCGCTCTATCTGCACCTGCGCGACCTGCGTCCCGGCGACACGCTGGGCAACGACGCGGACGACAAGTCATGGCAGGCCGCGGTGCTCGAAGCGGCCGCACCGCTGCCCGAATGGGTGACGGTGCAGAACGCCGACATGGGCGAGATCTATGCCGATGCGAAGGGCTTCACGCTCTACACGCAGGTGGGCTCCCTCGAGCGCATCCGCACGCTGCTCTGTCGTGATGACTGCATCAGGCAGAACTGGCGGCTGGTGCCCGCCGCGAAGGCGGCGAAACCCTCGGGGGAATGGACCATCGTCGACTCACCCTTCGGCGATGGCGGCAAGGTGTGGGCTTACAAGGGCGATCCGCTCTACACGCATGTGCGCGACCGTGAGCCGGGTGCCGTTGGCGGCGACAAGTGGGCTGCCGGCTCGGGTGGTGGTGGCGGTGGCTGGAATCCGATCCAGCGGCGTCGCGACTACGAGCAGTAGCGCGCCGCAGCAATAGCCCGCGGCAGCGAAAATCCTCGGCGACGCGCCGCCGGCTGCTAGGGAGCCGGTGTCCCGGCCTGGCGGCGCAACTGGCCGCGCAGTTCGCCGTTCTTGTAGCGCGTGGTGTGGATGTTGACGTACACGCGCCCCGTCGTGAGGTAACCGAGGACACCGTCGCTGATGATGGCCGAACCGGTGATCGGACTCTTCAGCCCGCGCGTGCCGAGATCGACCACCTGCCCGGCGTTGGCACCGACGTTCTCGGGACCGTAGAGGCCAGCCGAGATCGGCGCCGAGGTGAGCCCCTGATAAGTGATGCGCCACGAGAGCTTGAGGGTGGCGCGTTCGAGCCGCAGCTCGGCGAACCCCTTGCCCGGACTGTAGGTCGGCGTGCTCTGGTCTGCGTCGCTGAGCACCGCGGTGTAGATGATGTCGTCCGCGGCGGCCTTGGCGGCGTCTGCCGGCGCCGCGACCGGGGTTGCGGCGGCGGGAATTGCTGCGGCGAGGGTCGAGACGCACAGCAGCGCGAGGCCGATGCGGAAGATTCTTCGTTGCGGGTTCTGCACGGAAGTACGGCGCCTCGGAGACGCGAGGGAAGTGGCTTCGATTCTGCGGGTTGCCGCAAGCCAAGCCGGCTTTTTCCCGGGGCCTTGTCCACAGGGTGAGCCGGCAAGGATCTGTCCGTGCCGGAGCATGGCGTGGCGGGGAGGATTGTTGGTATACCGCGTGGCATGAATGCATTGGGCTTTCGCCGCGGCCTTGCGCCGCTGGCTGCGATCGGCGGCTTGTTCCTCGCGCAGGCGGGGGTCCCCGTCGAGGCCGCCGCGCCGCCGGGCAAGACGCTCGGCTTCGTGATCACCACCTGGAACATCGCGTCCTACGAAACCCGTTTCGTCGACGAGTGCCCGCGCGGCCTCAACGTCGGCTACGACGAGTACTGGTGGCGCGGCCTCTCCAAGGAGGATCGCGCGCGCTACACCGACAACGGCCTCAAGAGCCGTCTCGAGCGCTACTTCAACGCCATCCGCCGCGGACCCAATGGCGAAGACGTCTGCATGAACCCCACGGCCGTGAAGGACCCGCCGCTGCTGCTCGTCGAGGGCGAGAAGGCCTACGGCATGGATCTCGACGGCAAGGACGGCGTCGCTGCCGGACGTTCCTGCCCGCACCGCGAGTTCACCGGCGTCGACGGCACGTCGGGCGTCGACAACCAGCTCTACCGGCTGCTCGGCTGTGTCTACGGTTTCCGTTCCTACGGCCAGGTCGAGGCCAATGAAAACGAGAACCGCAAGTCGAACGGCAAGGGCATGACGCTGGTCGAGGTCACGGGGGTCGATGACACCCGCAACGACCCGGAGGTCACCGTCAATTTCTACCGCGCCATCGACCTCTACACGCTCGACGGCAGCGGCCGCTTCCTGCCGCACGGCAGCTATCGCATCGACACTCACGATGGCAAGCCGCGTTACGCCAGCTCGGTGCGCGGCAAGATCAGCAACGGTGTGCTGATCACCGAACCCGGCGACGTGAACCTGCCGTTCTACGGCAACTACACCTACCAGAACCGGCTGTTCCGCGACCTGCGCATCCGCATGACGCTCTCGCCCGACGGCAACTCCGCCGAGGGCCTCGCGGCTGGCTATTTCGGCGTCAAGGACCTCATGTTCTACGTCGGCAGCATCGGCCCGATCCAGTCCACGACGATCTCCAACTGTCCGTCGATCCATGTCGCCGCGAACGAGATCGCCGACGGTCATCCCGACCCGAAGACCGGCGACTGCACCACGCTCTCGTCCGCGTTCGTCTTCAAGGCCGTCGCCGCCTTCGTCGTCCATGGCGACCAGCGCACGGCCGCGACGGGTCGCGGCCTCCTCGATCGCATCAAGGAGGTGTTCCAGTGAGTTCGCCGCGGTTCCTCCTGCGCAGTCTGTCGCTGCTCGCGCTCGCGGCGCTGGCGGCCTGTGGCGGACCGCCGAAGACGAGCGGCGCCGAACCCGGCATGCGTCTGCTCACCGAGCCGCAATACCGGCGGATCATCGCCGACGTGTTCGGCGAGCAGATCGTGGTCGGTGGCGCTTTCGACCCGCTGGTACGCACCAACGGCCTGCTGACGGTGGGCGCCTCCGGCGCGCACGTCACGCCCGCCGGTCTCGAGCAGCTCGATCGTGTCGCGCGTTCGGTCGCCGCGCAGGTGACCGCCGAGGAGAACCGCAACTTCCTCATTCCCTGCACGCCGCGCGATGCCCGCGCGGCCGACGACGAGTGCGCCGCGGCGTTTTTCCGCGAGACCGGCCGGCTGCTCTACCGCCGTCCGCTCGTCGACGACGAGGTGCGGGCGGCGACTGCGGTCGCGGCGCGCGCCGCGCGCGAACTCGGCAGTTTCCATGACGGCCTCGCGGCCGGCCTCGCCGGCATGCTGGTGTCGCCCAACTTCCTCTTCGTCATCGAACACACCGAGCCGGATCCCGACCGCACGGGTGCGGTACGTCTCGATGCCTGGTCCAAGGCGACGCGGCTCAGCCTGTTCCTCTGGGGTTCGGCACCCGACGACGAACTGCTGCAGGCCGCTGCCTCGGGTGAACTGCATTCGGCGTCCGGCCTCAAGAAGCAGGTCGATCGCATGCTGGATTCGCCGCGACTCGAGCAGGGCCTGCGGCTGTTCTTCGACGATATGCTTTCCTTCGAGAACATCGGCCGCCTCGAGAAGGACTCCATCATTTATCCGGCCTTCAGTGCCGCAGTCGCCAACGACGCGCGGGAGCAGACGCTGCGCACCCTCATCGACGTGGTGCTCGTCCAGGAGGCGGACTACCGCGACGTGTTCACCACCCGCAAGACGTTCATCAGCGGTGCGCTCGGGCGCATCTACCGCGTGCCGGTTTCGCGCCCGGACGGCGGCTGGATGGAATACGAGTTTCCGGCGGACGACCCGCGGGCGGGCATCGCCACCCATGTCAGCTTCACGGCCCTGCACTCGCACGCCGGTCGCAGTTCGCCGACGCTGCGCGGCAAGGCCTTGCGCGAGATCCTGCTCTGCCAGCGGGTGCCTGACCCGCCCGGCACGGTCGATTTCTCGAAATTCAACGACCCGACTTCGCCGGCGCACACTGCCCGCGAACGGCTCACCGTGCACTCCGTGAATCCGGCCTGCGCCGGCTGCCACAAGCTCACCGATCCGGTCGGGCTCGGCATGGAGCACATCGACGGCGCCGGACAGTTGCGTACCGCCGAGGACGGCCACCCCATCGATGCGTCGGGTTCGCTCGACGGGGTCGCCTTCGCCGACGTCGCCGGCATCGGCCCGGCGCTGCGCGAAAACCCTGCGGCGCCAGCCTGCCTCGTCAACCGTCTCTACGCCTACGCCACCGCGCGCGTGCCGGCACGCAACGAGCGCAGGTTCCTGCATCATCTCGAACAGGAGTTCGCCGGAGACGACTATCGCGTCCCGGCACTGCTGCGCAAGATTTCACTCAGCGAAGCCATGTATGCTGTCAAACCGCCTGCGGCAGAGAAGCCGCCGGCGGTACGTACGGCCGCCAACATCGAAGGATTGAGGGCCAAATCATGACCGTGTTGCTGCCTCGTCCCGTCACCCGCCGCTCGGTATTGCGCGGCGCCCTGGGCGGGTTGTCCGTCGGCATTTCGCTGCCGTTCCTCGACGCTTTCCTCAATGAAAACGGTACGGCGCTCGCCGCCACCGGTGCGCCGCTGCCGGTGCGTTTCGGCACCTGGTACTGGGGTCTCGGACACACGCCGGGGCACGCGATCGTGCCGAAGACGCGTACCAGCGAGGGCATCGAGTTCCTCACCGAGTGCGAGGCGCTCAAGCCACACGCCAAGTGGCTCAATTTCTTCGGCGGCTTCAACATGCCGCTCGACGGCCGTTCGAACTACACGCACTTCAGCGGCTGGGTCGCCTCGCGAACCGGTTCCGCACCCTCGAGCAACAGCGAGATTCCGGCGCCGACGCTCGATCTGCTGATCGCCGACCAGATCGCCAGCGGCACGCGCTTCCAGACCATCGACGCCACCGCCTGCGGCATACCGCGCGAGAACTACAGCGCCCGCGGCACCAACAGCCGCGCGGCGGCAGAAGCCTCGCCGGAGCGTCTCTACGCGCGCATCTTCGGCGCCGAGTTTTCCGATCCCAACAAGGCCGACTTCAAGCCCGACACCCGCATGATGGTTCGCCGCAGCGTGTTGTCGGCGGTGAGCGATGAGCGCCAGGCGCTGCTGAAGCGCGTCGGCGCGGCCGACCGCCAGCGGCTCGACGAGTACTTCACCTCGATCCGCCAGCTCGAGAACCAGCTCGACGTGCAGATGCGCAAGCCGGAAGCGAACACGTCCTGTCTCATCCCGCAGGCGCCGCGCCGCGACGGTGCGGAGCAGGACATGCCGCAGGGCCTCGAGGTCGACACCGTGGTCGCCAATCACCGCATCATGGCGAAGATGATCGCCATGGCGGTGGCCTGCAACCAGACGCGGGTGTTCAACCTCGTCTTCAGCGACAACTTCTCGCACATGCGCCGGCCCGGGCAGACCTACACGCACCATCTGCTGACGCACGAGGAAACACCGGACAAGCAGCTCGGCTACCAGCCGGTGGCGTTCTGGTTCAACTGCCGGACCATGGAGGGTTTCGCGTCGCTGATCGAGGCCTTCGCCGGCATCCGCGAGGGCAACGGCACGCTGCTCGACAACACGCTGATCTTTGCCGCCACCGAAACCAACTATGCGCGCGTGCATTCCGTTGACGGCGTGCCGGTGTTCACTGCCGGCCGCGCGGGTGGTCGCATTCGCACGGGTCTGCACGTCGTGGGCAACGGTGATCCGATCACGCGCGTCGGCCTGACCATGATGCAGGTGATGGGCGTGCCGGTCGATACCTGGGGAACACGCTCGCTGCAGACCTCCAAGTCGATCACCGAGATCCTGGCCTGACGGGCGCTGCGGCATGACACGACGCTACGTTCGTCTGCTGGCGGTCATGGCAGCGGTGCTCGCTGCGGGCACGACACTGGCCGCCGAGGCGCTGCGCCTGCCTGCCGGCATCGCCTCGCGACCGCGCGGCGATGGCGCGGTGTTCACCGATGCCAAGGGCATGACGCTCTACACCTTCGATCGCGACGAGGGCACCCCCGGCCGATCGGCCTGCGAGGGCCCCTGCGCCGCGCTTTGGCCGGCCATGATCGCCACGGCTGATGCCCCGGCTCCCGAAGGCTGGTCCAAGGTCACGCGTGCCGACGGCGGCCTGCAGTGGGCTTTCCGTGGCAGGCCGGTCTATCGGTACGCCACCGACAACGCGCCCGGTGCGACCTTCGGTGATGGCGTCGGCACCGTCTGGCGCGTGGCGATCAAGCAGATACCCGTGCCTCAGGATGTGCGGATCCGTCCGTCCCAGCTCGGCCAGATCCTTACCGATGCGCTCGGCCGCACGCTCTACACCAGCGACGACGACACGCCCGGCAAGACACCGAAATGCAACGATGACTGTGCGCGCCGCTTCAAGCCGCTGCCTGCGCCGTGGGCCGCTCCCAAAGAGAAGGGTGACTGGTCGGCCGTGGTGCGAGCCGACGGCATGCGGCAGTGGGCGTTCCGTGGCAAGCCGCTCTATCGCTACGTGGCGGGCGACGTATCGGCCGGCGAAATCCGTGGCCATGGGGTCGACGGCTGGTCGGCCGTGGTGCTTGAACCCGCGCCGCCGCTGCCCGCATGGGCGACGATCCAGCCGTCCGACGCCGGTGAACTCATCGCCAACAGCGCAGGGCTGACCATCTACTCCTTCGGTGCCAATGCGCGCGGCCAGCGCGCCTACCGTGGTCCGGCCATGAAATGCCCGGACGGCGCCTGCATCGACGCGCAGTGGAAGCCGTTTCACGCCCAACCCGGCGACAAGCCCGTCGGCAGCTGGGGGATCACGCAGTTGCAGGACGGCAAGCTGCAGTGGACCTACAAGGGCAACAAGCTCTACACCAACGCACTCGACACCAGGCCCGGCGACTTCAAGGGCATCCGTTTCGGCGGCGACCGCTCATGGTCGGCGATCATGCGCGACGGCGAGCCGATGCAGGGCGTTTCGGTCGGCGGCTGAGGTTCCGTGCCGCGCGGTCGCGTCTGCCAGCGG
>JBIKVA010000192.1:0-5319 GCA_044357085.1 Steroidobacteraceae bacterium
CTTCGACATCGTCGGGCCGCGTCGCGGCGATCGCGGCGAATGTCTTGCCGGCAGTCGCAAACGACTTCAGGGCGTCCGCATACGAGGCTCGCTGGTAGCGCACCACTCCGAGGTTGATGGACGCGTCGCCCGATTCCTTGAGCCATCTACTGTTCTTCGGTTCCAGCGACACCAGTTGTGCCGCGAGACGCGAATACTCGAGGAACGCAGCCTCGGCCGCCGGAAGATTCCCCGACTGCCACTCGACATTGCCAACCCAGAACACGCTCTGCGCATGCTCGAACACGCGCGCGGCGTTCCTGGGAAACGCGGCATGACCGCGGGCGGTCAACTGCCGGGCCTTGGCGAAGATCGGCTTTGCGCTGGCCAAATTGCCACGACGGCTTTCGAGCTGACCAAGCAGGTGCAGCGTTCGTGCCCGTCGGCCAAGCGCGTCGGCATCGGCCGAGTCGTCCGACGGCGAGCCAAAATATTCGAGCGCCTTGGTGCCGCTGGCCGCGAGGGCGTCGAGCTGTCCCAGGGGTACGAGCTTGTCGCGCAGGTCACCCAGCATGAACTCGACCAGACCCTCGACCTGGCCGAGCTGCCTTTCGGCGCGTGCCTGCGCCGACAGGGCCTCGTTGCGGGCAAACACGGCGGCGATTGTCAGGGCGATCATGACCACGACGCCAGCCAGTGACGCGCCGGTGATCGTCCACAGCAGATTGCGCGAGCTCAGGGGACCCTCGTGCGGCAGCAGATACGGCTGTCAATCTACCAAACTATTTTGACTCGTCGAGGCTATTCTCGAGCGAAGAAAACGTGCCGCGCTGCCGCCGGCGTGAAGCGCACGACCTGTTCGCGAGCCTTCCCGGTCGAGTCGCGCCGCGTGGCGGCGAACCGGTAGGCGCGCTCGGTTTCGTCACGTCCGAATACGCGCAACTCGAGTTGTGGCGAACGCGGCATCGACGGGAACATCGCGACTGCGAGCAGCACGAGATGCGTCGCAGGACCATCGCGGTGGTGTTCGTCCGGCGAGAGATTGAGCAGCACGCCATCGAGCGGCGCCGCCTTGCCGCGATCGCTCACCCGTACCCGTGAACGCAGGTCGCGCTCGATCGCCGCGGCGTGGCGTTGCAGTTCGGCGGCATCGAGCCGGCCATCGCGGTTGTCATCCACGCCACGCAGTGCGCTCACGGGCAGGGACAGCACGAGATAGCCGCGCTGACCAACGAGGTTGAGCGTGCCCTGCTGGTTCTCCATCAGGTGCGCATGCGCCGGCAGCGCAGGCGCAATACCGAGCAGCCACATCGCGCAACGCGCCAGCACCGAGCGGTACCCCTTGCGCGGAAGGGACGAGCGCCCCGCCATCACCCGCCAGTCGCGGTCGAGCCACGCAGGCAGCGGTGCACGAACGGGAAGGTGCTGGTGATGGCGTAGTAGTAGATGCCGTTGGGAAACTCCGGCGTCACGCCTGTGCGGCCGTTGCACTGGTCGAGATCACCGAGTCCGGCCACGTACTCGTAGTCCTGCAGGAACGAGCCCATCGGATAGAGCGACGTCGCCGGACGCCCGCTGTCCGGCGTCGCCTTGATCCGCCAACTGGAGGCGAGTTCCTTGACGGGCGAGGTCGCGTCGTTCGCATTGGTGTAGCCGTAGCGCGCGTAGATCGGGAACCCGTCGTTGGACCAGCCTACCAGGGTCATTGCCGTGCCCTTGCCGAGCTTGGTGATCAGACCCGTCGGCAGCCCGTGATAGTGGTATTCGCCGGTGGGCTGGACATGGGCGTTGTTCGAGTCGGTACCGAAATTGAAGGACGACGGCGGCAACGCCTCCATACGCCACGCGCCCGTGCCGCCGAGTGCGGTGCAGTTCGGAGGATTCGCGCTGTCGCAGGTACCGCCGGTTCCCGGCTCGAACTTCACGCCATTGATTGCATACCCCGGCACCATCGCATTGGTGCCGTTGGCGTTGACGATCGCCGGTCGCAGCGGAAAGGTCGCCGTGATCGATTGCGTACGGATGGCATTCGGGTTGTTGGCGTTGGGGAAGGTACCCACGGCGTGGTTGGGTATGGCGTTGGCAACCAATGAACGGGTGGGATTACATCCCCACAAGGCGCTGGCCGTCGCATTGACGGACGCCGAACTGTTGAACTCCGACACCGTGTAGCTGCACAGCACGCCGTCGGTGTTGTACGCAGCACCGCCTGCGGTCGGCGAGACCTGAACCTGTCCCGAGGCTGCACTCGTGCCCACGACATTGGTGGCGGTCACCGAGCAGTTGTACGCGGTGCCGTTGCTGAGCCCGGTGACGCTGATCGGGCTCGCCGCACCGGTCGCGGTGCGCGTCGCGCCGCCGCCCGTGCAGGACACCATGTATCCGGTGATCGGCGAGCCGCCGTCCGAGCCGGGTGCGGTGAAGGCGATCGAGGCGCTGCCGTTGCCGGCCGTGGCCGTGCCGATGGTCGGTGCACCCGGCGCCCCCCGCGGCGTGGCGCTGACTGCCGACGATGCGGCACCGGCGCCCGCCGAATTGGTGGCCGCTACGGTGCAGTTGTAGCTCGTGCCGTTGCTGAGTCCCGTCACCGTGATCGGACTCGCGGTGCCGCTCTGCGAGCGGCTGTTGCCACCTGCCGAGCAGGTGACGACGTAATCGATGATCGCCGAGCTGCCGGTCGATGCAGGGGCAGTGAACGCCACGGTGATGCTGCCGTTGCCGACCGTGGCCGTGCCGATGGTCGGCGCTCCGGGTGGCGTCGGCGTGGACGAACCGCCTCCTCCTCCGCCGCCGCAGGCAGCCAGCAGGGCAAGCAGAAGGGCAAGGGGAAATGCGTGCAATGCGGAGCGTCTGGGAATCATTCGATCGTCCTCGGATTCGTCGGCGTCGAGTTTACTGTGGCACCCTCGACAAAACCTCGGCAGCAGACTTTCTTTGCATGTCTTTGCATGATTGAAGCCCGGTGAAGCGCTCGGTGTACCATCCGCCAATGCCAACTCCACTCAGTCGCCGCACTGCAATCGCGGCTCTCGCGGCCACGACCGTCGCACCGTTGCTGCCCGCCAGCGCTGCCCAACTCGACGCGACGAAGCGGGCAAGCGCCGCCGACGCAGCGGCGCTCGATCTGCTCAACGAAACGGCCACCAACCTGCTGCGGTTGCTGCCCGAAAATGCCACCTCGCTCGGCGTCGATCGTGGCACCGATGCGCGCTTGCGCTCGCGTCTCGCCGATCGCTCGGTGGCTGGACAGCAGGCCATCGCCGCGCGACTTCGCCGCGACCTCGCTCGGGTGCAGGCCATCGACCTCACCCCGCTTTCCCATCCGGTGCGCACCAGCGTCGAGGTGGTGCGCAGCGCCTACGCCACCTCGCTCGAGGGCTTTGCCCTGCCCTACGGCGACATCACCGTGGGCGGCTGGCGCAACACACCCTACGTGGTCATCCAGAACGTCGGTGTCTACCTCGACACCCCGCGCTTCCTCGACAGCGACCATCCGATCGACAACGCACGCGACGCGCAGGCCTATCTCGAACGCCTGCGCGACTACCCGCGACAACTCGACGGCGAACTCGAACGTATCCGTGCCGCACGCGCCGCCGGGCTCGTGCCGCCCGCGTTCCTGCTCGACAAGGCGATCGGTCAGCTGCGCCAGTCGGCAAAGAATTCCCGCGAGGGCGGCATGCTGGTCGAATCCCTAGTGCGACGCACCCGGGACATCCGTGGCGACTGGGAGCGTCAGGCGCGCCTGATCACCTCGCGCGACGTCGCCCCCGCACTCGACCGCCAGATCGCCGAGCTCGAGACCGAACGCCAGACGGCGAGCGACGACGCGGGCCTGTGGGCTCGCCCCCAGGGCGAGCAGTTCTACCGCTGGGCCCTCAAGGCTTCGACCACGACGGCGACGACCCCCGATGAAGTACACGCGCTCGGCTTCGAAGAACTCCGGCGGCTGCAGTCGCAGATGGACACCATCATGCGCAGCCTCGGCTTCACCCAGGGCACCGTCGGCGAGCGCATGCAGGCCATCGCCAAAGACCCGCAGTACCAGTTCGCCGAGGGCGATGCAGGCCGTGCCGAGATCATGGCTTTCATCGATGCGCGCCTGCGCTGGATACGGGCGCAGATGCCGCGCGCCTTCCACACGCTGGTCGATCCCTACATGGAAGTGAAGCGGCTGCCACCCGCGGAAGAGCCCGGTGCCCCCACGGCCTACGGCGGCGCGGGGTCGATCGACGGCCGGATCCCCGGTCGCTTCTGGATCAACCTGCGCACCACCGGACTGCACAGCCGCTTCGCACTCGCCGATCTCGCCTTCCACGAGTCGATCCCGGGACACATCTGGCAGGGCGAGTACACGCACGAGATGCCGCGCATCCGCCAGATGCTGGCGTTCAATGCCTATTCGGAAGGCTGGGCGCTCTACGCACAGCAACTCGCCGACGAGCTCGGTGCCTACGACAACGACCCGGTCGGCCGGCTCGGCTATCTGCAGGCGATCGCCTTCCGGGCCTGTCGCCTCGTGGTCGACACCGGACTGCATGCCAAACGCTGGACCCGGGAGCAGGGCGTGCGTTTCTTCGTCGAGGTGAACGGCTCGAACCCGCTGGAGGTGGCGAGCGAAGTCGACCGCTACTGCTCGTGGCCCGGCCAGGCCTGCGGCTACAAGGTCGGCCACAGCGAGATCAACCGCCAACGCGAGCTCGCGCGGACCACGCTGGGCGACAAGTTCGACGTACGCGACTTCAACGACACCGTGCTGCGCGGCGGCAACGTGCCGCTCGACGTGCTGGCCGGCAATGTCGCCGAATACCTGCGCGCGACGCGCGCCTGACCATGAAACGCCGCTACGTCGACACCCGTCACGGCCAACTGCACGTCACCGATGGTGGCGCTGCCGACGACAGCGGCAAGGCCGGTCTCAACGGCGATACCGTGCTGCTGATGCACTGGGTACCGCTGTCGGGTCGGATGTACGAGCACGAACTGCCGGTGTTCGCAGCGGCCGGGGTCCGGGCGCTCGCCGTCGACCTGATGGGCTTCGGTCGCTCCGACCCTCGCGAGGGACCGGTGTGGAGCGTCGCGCAGCACGCCGACGTACTCGAAGACCTGCTGCGCGAACTCGATGCACGGCAGGTCACCGTGGTCGGCGGCCACTACTCGACGCCGATGGCCGTGGAACTGGCGCAGCGCGAGCGCGCTGCGCGCAGCGACGTTCGCAGACTCGTCATCGACGGCGGTCCGATGCTGCCACCCGAGGCTTTCCAGGCGCTGCTGCAGAAGGCGCGCCTCGGCAGCGGCCCGGGGTTGAAGGACGACGGCTCGCACCGTACCTGGCTCTGG
>JBIKVA010000217.1:0-4592 GCA_044357085.1 Steroidobacteraceae bacterium
GTGGCCTATCAGGCCAAGGCCCCGCTGGTACTCGAGATGATCGATCTCGAAGGGCCGAAGGAGGGCGAGGTGCTGGTCGAGGTCAAGGCCACGGGCATCTGCCACACCGACGAGTACACGCTCTCGGGTGCCGATCCGGAGGGGCAGTTTCCGGTCGTCCTCGGTCACGAGGGCGCGGGGGTCGTCGTCGATGTGGGCAAGGGCGTGACGTCCCTCAAGAAGGGCGACCATGTGATCCCGCTCTACACACCGGAGTGCCGGCAGTGCAAGACCTGCCTCAGCCGCAAGTCCAACCTCTGCACCGCGATACGCGCCACGCAGGGCAAGGGCGTGATGCCGGACGGGACGAGCCGCTTCTCCTGCACCGGCACGCCGGTGCTGCACTACATGGGCTGCTCGACCTTCGCCAACTACACGGTGCTGCCGGAGATCGCGCTCGCCAAGATCCGCCCCGACGCGCCCTTCGACAAGGTCTGCTACATCGGTTGCGGCGTCACGACGGGCATCGGCGCGGTGATCAACACCGCCAAGGTCGAGCCCGGTGCCAACGTCGTGGTCTTCGGCCTCGGCGGCATCGGTCTCAACGTCATTCAGGGTGCACGGCTGGCCGGTGCCGACATGATCGTCGGCGTCGATATCAACCCCGCGCGCGAGGCGATCGCCCGCAAGTTCGGCATGACGCATTTCGTCAACCCGAACGACCTCAAGGACGACGTCGTCGCCCATATCGTCGAGCTGACCAAGGGCGGCGCGGACTATTCCTTCGAGTGCGTCGGCAGCACGAAGCTGATGCGCCAGGCCCTTGAATGCTGTCATCGCGGCTGGGGCGTGTCGGTGATCATCGGCGTCGCCGGCGCGGGGCAGGAGATCGCGACCCGCCCGTTCCAGCTCGTCACCGGTCGTACCTGGAAGGGCACGGCATTTGGCGGCGCACGCGGCCGCACCGATGTGCCGCGCATCGTCGACTGGTACATGGACGGCAAGATCAACATCGACGACCTGATCACCCACGTCCTGCCGCACGAGAAGATCAATGAAGGCTTCGAACTGATGCGCCGCGGCGAGTCGATCCGCACGGTGCTCACCTACTGACGGAGCGATCGCACATGGCCGGGACGATCACGACGCTGGCCGAGCATGGCTGCTTCGGCGGCACTCAGGGCTTCTACCGACATGCGTCCGCCGCTTGCGGCGGGCCGATGCGTTTCGCGGTGTTCGTCCCGCCGGCGGCGCGCGGGCGGCGTCTGCCGGTGCTGTTCTACCTCGCCGGGCTGACCTGTACCGAGGAGACGTTTGCGATCAAGGCGGGTGCGCAGCGCGTCGCCGCCGAGTTCGGGCTGATCCTCGTCATGCCGGACACCAGTCCGCGCGAGCCGACCCTGCCCGGTGACCGCGACTCCTGGGATTTCGGTCAGGGCGCGGGGTTCTACGTCGATGCGACGCAGTCGCCGTGGAGTGCCCACTACCGGATGTTCTCCTGGGTGACAGAGGAACTGCCGGCGCTGGTCGACGCCCATTTTCCGACCGATCCGGCACGGCGCGGCGTGTTCGGCCACTCGATGGGCGGGCATGGTGCGCTGGTGGCGGCGCTGCGCCGGCCCGATATTTTCCGCAGTTGCTCAGCCTTCGCGCCGATCTCGGCGCCCATGGAATGCCCCTGGGGCCACAAGGCGCTCGGCAACTATCTCGGTGAGGACCGCTCCGCCTGGGCCGCCTACGACGCCAGCGCGCTGATGCGTGCCAAGCCCTTTGCGCGCGAGATCCTCGTCGACCAGGGCCTTGCCGACAAGTTTCTCGAAGAGCAACTCAAGCCCGAGCAGCTCGAGGCCGCCGCCGCCGCGTCGGGCCAGAAGCTGACGCTGCGTCGCCACGCCGGCTACGACCACGGCTACTACTTCATCCAGAGCTTCGTGGCCGACCACCTCGCCCACCACGCGCGACAGCTCGGCTGACCAGCGGGAGGACTCCCTTCAGGGCGAAGAACCCGGGGGAATTTCGGCGCTAGTTCTCCCGCCCAACCGGATAGAGCCGGAAGCGATCGTCGTGGAACGGGGTTCGCTCATAGAACCATTGCAAGCGCGCGTCGCCGTCTGCGGCGAAGGCCGGCTCGGCGGCGAGTTTCGCTTCGAAGGCGGCTTTCAGCGCCGGATCGGCGGCCATCATGGCCTCGGCCAGCGGGGCGATGGCGTAGCCCTCGATGTATTCGACGCGGCTGAGCACCTCGGGGAACATGCCCCAGGCAAAGAAGCTCTCGCTGGACTGCGGCTCCAGCAGCAGGACGACGATGTCGCCGAGCGGCTGGTCGGTCGGCACGCGGACCGAGCCGACGGGGAAGGTCCAGTCACGGCGTTCGGCCGTGACGCCGGCGACGGTGACAGCGACGCGGCCCTCGTTGGCAGCGGTGGCGAGTCTGGGTGCATCGAGACGCAGCATGTCGACGGTGACCGTGCGCGGGGCAGGCAGGGTCTCCATCCGGATGCCGTGCAGGCGCAGGCGTTCGATGATGTCGGCGCGATGGCCCGGCACCCAATAGGCCGCGGGCCGCGCCAGCGTCAGGGTCGGGTGCGAGCCGAAGAAAGGCAGTGACCACGCTTGCGGATCGGCGAGGCCCAGCCAGCGGACTTCCTGCCGGCCCGAGGCGGGGCTGTCGTACATCTCATAAAGCATGCCCTTGAAGGTCCGGGTGTAGGCGGGGGTCGAGTCGGGCGCGAAGTTCGCCGCGATCGCGGCAGGTCGCAGGGCGGCGTCGGCGGCGATGGCCGCGCGCAGGGCCGCGCCGTCGGCGGCGAGACGACGCAGGGCGGCCTCGAGGAAGACATAGGTTCCCAGTACCCGCTGCTCATAGGGTTTGAGGCTGTGGTTCTCGATCAGGATGGTCGGAACGTGGGCCGCCGACCCCCAGCCGTTGGAGAACCTCTCGCCGAGTCCGCCGTCGGACAGACCGGCGCGGGGATTGTTGTCATCGACGCCGAAGACCAGTTCGCCGGGGATGTGTCCCCGCTGCGCGAGCGCGGCGTTGATCGCGGGCTTGAAGCTCATGTCCAGCCAGCGCGCGATGGCCGGCGAGCGTGACCAGACGCCGTTCTCGCCGTTGTAGCCGTAGGTGACGTCGTACTGGTAATCCATGCCGTCGGTGACATGAATGTCGACGTACAGGTCGGGCCGGTACTTCAGCACCAGGCCGCGCACGGCGCGCATCTCCAACTGATCCAGTTTCAGATAGTCGCGGTTGAGGTTCTGGTTGGTCGCCGTGTTGCGCCAGCCCTGGATGCGGGGCCCGCGCTGGTTGGGGCGCGAGTAGGCGCTGGCGCGCTCGTGGCCGTCGACCGAGAGAATGGGGATGAGGATCAGATTGACCCGATCGAGGAGGTCGTCCTTGCCATAGAAGGCGATGTCGCGGAGCAGCATCATGCCCGCGTCCTTGCCGTCGATCTCACCGGGATGGATGCCGGCCTGCGCCAGCAGCACGGGCTTGGACGGATCGAAGCCGGCGCGGTCCTTCGAGGCGATCACGGCGTAGATCGGCCGGCCCTCGGGCGAGATCCCGAATTCTTCGATGCGGATCAGGTCGGAGGCCGCATCCAGCCGGTCGAACCACGCACGGGTGTCGGCATAGTTCGGGCTTTCATTGTGCGCCGCGTCTGACTCGACGGCCGTGACCCAGGGGTCGGTAGCGTCACGCAGCAGGGCGCGGCTGGCACCCTCCCAGGCCGGCGCAGGCTGCAGGAAGGGCCGGTCCCAGGGCGCGGCATCAGGTACGGACGGCGATTGAGGCATGGCGGGACTCGCGAGCAGAAAGCCGAGAACGGTGGCAACGAGGGACAGACGCATGATCAGCATTTGAACACTTCTTCATTCTTGCGCAGGTTCATCTTTGTGCAGGTTCATCTTTGATCAGGGGCGATCGATGAACGACCTGCCATCTCGGTCGGGCGGATCGCCGCGATGATCCGCTGCACGAACTCCGCTTCGTTGCCGCGGTGCCAGCGCCAGACCACCACCAGGTCGTGTTCCGGCGAGATCGTGATGGTGTTGCTGCCGGCGCCGCGGGCGCCGAACACGGTGAGCGGCAGGTTCGGGTAATTCTTTGATTGCCTGTTCAGCCACCAAAGATAACCGTAGTCGGGGCCGTGTTCACTGGGGGTCAAAGCGGCCCGCACGAAATCCGGCGGCAGCAGCTGACGGCCGTTCCACCGGCCGCCGCGCAACCAGAGATAGCCGAAGCGCGCCATGTCCCACGAGTGGATCCAGACGCCGCCGCCCCAGCGGGTCCCGCCGCTGACCGACGGCATGCGGCGACCGTCGATGGTGAAGTAGCTGTTGTGATACGGCACCCACTTCCAGTCGGTCGAGGCCCCGATGGGAGTCATGACTTCGTCAAGGAATACGTCGGGCAGCGGCTTGCCGAACACGCGCAGCATCGACAGCGCGAATCGATTGATGCGCACGTCGTTGTACTCGTAGAACGTGCCGGCACCCTGCAGGTCACGGGGCGGGCGCTCACCCTCGCCGAACGCGGCGCGGCCGACGAAGTCGTGCCGCTTGCCGAACAGTTCGCCTGCCCACTCGCTCTCCTGCTGAAGGTGCATCTT